>DAHWKF010000034.1 GCA_027343785.1 Leptospirillum sp.
GGGAATCATCCGGAAAATCCTCTCCTGTTCGGGATATCGAAGACGTGTCTGGAAGCCGACCAGATTGAAGGCTGTTTCCTGCGCGTTTTCCGGACGGAGCTGGACGACGGCATAGGGCTCCCGGCCGGTGGACGGATCCACGAGTCCGACCGGACGGAGAGGTCCGAAAGCCAGCGTCTGCAGACCCGTCTCGACCAGCGTCTCGATCGGCTGGCAGGCCTGGAAAGCCCGCAGGACCTCCGGATTATCCTCGACCCCCTCGTGCGGGGGCACCCGTTCCCCCGACAGGAGCGATTCGCAAAACCTTTCATAGGTGTCCTGGTCCATCGGAGCGTTCCAGTGATCCCCCTTCCCCGGTTCGCCATGGCGGTCTCCCCTGAACAGGAGACCGAAATCGAGCGAATCGGCTTCCAGGATGGGGGCGATCGCATCATAAAAAGACAGCCGGCCTCCGGGCAGATGTCCGGTCAGATCACGGACGAGGGCCGGATGGGTGAGGGGTCCCGTCGCAATGACCAGCGGGCGCTGGGCCGGCAATCGTTCCACGACCCCCCGCTCGACATGGATGAGGGGGTTGTCCATCACCTCCCGGGTCAGGTGGCGGGCAAAGAGGTCCCGGTCGACGACCAGCGCTCCTCCTCCCGGTATCTGTGCGGCCATGGCCGCCCGGATGACGGGAGAACCCGACTTCAGCAGTTCTTCCTTCAGCAGGCCGTGAGGTGTCTGGGGATTGAGGCTTTTCAGGGAGTTGGAGCAAACCAGTTCGCCCAGCAGATCCGTCTTGTGGGCGCCACTCGTGACACGGGGCCGCATTTCGTGCAGGGTGACCGGATATCCCCGTCCGGCGAGACGGAGAGCGACTTCCGTACCGGCCAGCCCCCCGCCGACAACCGTGACGGGCGGTCGCCTATCCCCCCTGGGACGCATGGGTGCACGCTTCGTTGGGACAGACCAGTTCCATGGACTTCTTCCCCAGGCGGACCTGGTAGGGGAACTGGCAGTCGGGACAAGGATCCCGGACCGGCTCGCCGTTCAACAGATAAGTACAGTCCGGATAACGGCTGCAGCCATAAAAAGTCCCCCGCTTCCCCTTCCGGGGGACGAGTTCCCCCTTGCACCCCTTGACGGGACAGGGCAGACCCGTGGGAAGAGGACGGGTCCCCTTGCACCCCGGGTACCGGGTGCAGGCCCAGAAGGTGCCAAACCGTCCGCGCTTGATGACCATCGGCTGGCTGCAGTCGGGACAGGAGGGTGCGTCGCCCGGGGCGATCGCCGGAAGGGCGGCCTCCGCCTTCGGTGGCCAGGGACGGGTGGTCCGGCACTCCGGATACCGGGTGCAGGCCAGAAAGGTTCCGAACCGACCTTTCTTGATCGCCATCGGCGCCTGGCAGACGTGGCACACCTCCCCTTCCGGCACCGCTTCCTCGACAATCCGGATCCCTCCGTCTTCCTCGACGAAGTTTCGCGTGGTCCGGCATTCCGGATACCGGGAACAGGCCAGATAGGAACCGTTTTTCCCCCACTTCCGGTTCATCGGCGCACCACAGGCCGGACAGGGCACCTCCGTCGGAATCTCCAGTTTCTTGAGGTTCGCCATCCCCCCCTCCCGGGCTTTTTCCACCTCGCGGTTGAAGGGCATGTAGAAATCTCCCACGACGTCGCGGTAGGCCCGCTCCCCTTCCTCGACCTGGTCGAGCTCCTCCTCCATCCGGGCGGTGAACCGGACGTTCATGAGATCCGGAAAAGAGTCTACCAGAAGGCCGTTGACGGCCTTTCCCAGATCGGTGGGGTGGAAGCGGTTTTCTTTTTTCTCGACGTACTCCCTCTCCTGGATCGTGGACAGGATCGTGGCATAGGTACTGGGCCTTCCGATCCCCTTTTCTTCCAGCTCCCGGATCAGGGAAGCTTCTGAAAAACGGGGAGGGGGCTCGGTAAAATGCTGGGACGGGGTCACATCCCCGACAGACAGGGGCTCTCCGGTTTCAAGCGGAGGGAGGAGACGGTCCTCCCCTTCTCCCGTGGCGTTCTCCTCGCCACGAGAATCCCCGATTCCGCGGAGGGCCAGAAAACCGGGGGCCTTCAGAATCCGGCCGTTCGCCCGAAATACGTCTCCCCGGTCACCTTCGACCTGCACCGTCGTCTGAAGATAAAGAGCGGGAGACATCTGGCTTTCGATGAAACTTTTCCAGATCAGGTCGTAGACCTTGAGGAGGTCGGGTTCGATCACGCCCCGCAAGGACTCCGGCGTGCGGGTGACATCGGTCGGGCGGATGGCTTCATGGGCGTCCTGGATCCCCTTGCGGTTCTTGTAGGCCGGGGATCGGGACGGAAGCCCTTCGGGATGATGCTGCCGGATCCAGCGTCGTGCAGCCTCCGCCGCTTCGGGAGAGACCCTTACCGAATCGGTTCTCATGTAGGTGATCAGACCCACCGGACCCTGCCCTGGAACGTCGACCCCCTCGTAAAGTTTCTGGGCGACGGTCATCGTTTTCTTGGCCGAAAATCGGAGCCGGTTGGCCGCATCCTGCTGGAGACGGCTGGTCGTGAGCGGAGGAGCGGGGTTTCGTTTCTTGTCGGACCGGGTGATCTCCCCGACAGTAAACCGCTCCTGCCGGATTCGCTCCACCGTCTCTCCCGCGGATCCGGCGTCCGGAAGGGAGGGCTTGTCTCCGGCCACTCGATCCAGACGGGCCACAAATGTCGGGGGTGTCCGGGCGTCCAGGGGAGCGAAAACGGCGTCGACGGTCCAGTATTCCTCCCGGACGAACCGCTGGATCTCCTCTTCCCGGTCGCAGACCAGCCGGACGGCCACAGACTGGACCCGTCCCGCGGAGAGTCCCCTGCGAACCCGATCCCAGAGAAGGGGGGAGATGGTGTATCCGACGATCCGGTCGAGGGCGCGACGGGCTTTCTGCGCCTCCACCTTCCGGACGTCGATCTCTCCGGGTTCTTCCAGGGCAGACCGGATGCCGCCTTCCGTCAGTTCATGAAACAGGACCCGTTTGGGGGGATGCGGCAGCGTGTCGAGCTCCGTGGCGATATGGTAGGCGATCGCCTCCCCTTCCCGATCCGGGTCACTCGCGAGGTAGACTTCCCGGGCAGATTTCGCTTCGGAGCGGATCTCCGAAAGAATTTTCTTCTTGTCCGGGTGGACTTCGAACTCCATGGCGAAATCATGGTCCAGGTCGATGCCGAGCCGTGAGGGCGGAAGATCCTTGACATGTCCGACGGACGCCTTTACCAGGTATCCCGAACCCAGGACGCGGGAAAGCGTCCGGGCCTTTGTGGGGCTCTCGACGATGATCAGCGTCTTGCCGGCGCTTTTCGCCCGGGAAGGAGGGGTGGATGCGCCGCCCGCTTTCTTCCCGGATGAAGACTTCGCGGTCTTCCCGGTCGTCTTTTTCCCTGTGGCCTTCTTCACGGCAGGCTTCGTTTCCTTCGCCTTTGCCGGTTTCGTCGTCTGTTCCGTTTTTTTACCTGCCAATTTCCGATTCTCCCAATGCCAGGATCACATCCTCTGCCGAAAACACCTTCTTTGCCCCCTGCTCCAGAAGGATTCCGGGACCTTCCCCCGTGTCCTTCCAGGCCCCTCCGTCATATACCACCACCTCCCGGCCTTCTTCCAGCGCCCGCCGGACGGTGATCGACGTTCCGGAGGCCCGCCTGTGGGGTCCTGCCACCAGACCTGCCGAAAGGCCGACGATGATACGGTTCCGGAAGGGAAAATGCCAGCCTTCGGGCTGGCTTCCCGGGGGGAACTCCGACACGACGCCACCGCCGCCGGAAAGGATCGATGCCGCCAGATCACGGTGATACGAAGGGTAGACAATGTCCAGTCCCGTGCCGACCACCGCCACGGTCGTGCCACGTCCCGAGAGCGCTCCGCGATGGGCGGCTCCGTCCAGCCCTGCGGCCAGGCCCGAAACGATCGGCAGACCAAAAACCGCCAGATCGCGGGCCAGATTCTCGAACCCCCGGCGGGCTTCCACCGTTGGGCGGCGCGTTCCCGCCATCGCGATTCCGGGGCGGATCGGCAGGACACCCTGAAAAAAAAGGACCAGCGGCGGGTCGGAAAGACGCGTCAGAATTTCCGGATAATCCGGCTCACCGATCGCGATCATCATAATCCCCTGCTCTTTGGCTTTGTCAAGAACCCGGAGGGCCATCTCGCCAAAAGAGTCCGGAACGGGGGCGAGTTGACCGGATGAAAGGGGAAATCGGCTCTCCCCCTTTTCGCCGGAGAACGCCAGGGGATCCCGGCCGGAAAGGGCTATCCGGTCCAGCCGCCAGAGAGAGAGCGCCAAAAGTCCGGCGATATCTGCCGGTCCGGCAGTCGGCCGGCTCGGGACAAACGGTTCTCGCAACTTGCTGTTCTCCTTGACCCCGTCGCCGGCATCTGGCAAAAAAGGGATGTGCGTCGGGCGCGTCCGGACGATTCCGTCAAACGCTCGCGACACCGGGAGGGGCCTGATGAATATAGGACTGTACCACCTGTTTCTCTATGCGACGATCATATTGACAGCCTTGACGGGGGCGGGAATCTACTATTATCTGGCGGACAGGAAGAAAAACCGGACCACCCTCCCCTCGCTGGGGGATCATGACCGGTTGCTCGTCCTCGAGCGGGAAATCCAGAATCACAGGGAACGGCTGGACGCGCTGATCAGGGAACGGGACGCGCTGTCGGCCCGGCTCAGCGGGAAAGGAGGCCCGCAGGCCCCGCCACCGGAGGCTCCCTAGTCCCCCTGGTCCACGTACAGGTCTTCCCGGTCCCCCCGGTACCCGAACAGTTCGGCGTAACGGCCCCAGTTGACCAGAACCTGGAACTGGCCCTCGGGGTCTTCCTGCGGGAACGTCTCCATCAGTCGTTCCCGGATTTTTTCCGCCGGCAGGGATTTGTCCTCCTCTTTCATCAGCCACCCCAGTACGGTCTGGAAGACCGGCAGCGTCAGTATCCTTTCCCGAATCAATTTTTTCCGCCCATTGATATCTTTTTTGAGAATCTCCCGCCCCAGGTCGGTCAGGGTGATATCCCCGCCCGGCGTCTGGACAAAACCGAGGGATTCCGCCGCCCGTACCAGCTGCAGCTCCTCCCCCAGTTCCAGACGAAGATCGAGCCCCAGCTGATACAGATCGCCTCCGCCTCCGGCTTCTTCCAGAACTTTCAGAAGACCCATGATCTTGCTGATCCCCGGATACTGCTCCGGATCACTTTCCATACAACCTCCAGGTCACATGATTGCCTCAGGCCGGAACACCGGCCCGTTTTCCAGACTTAGGTCAGGATATCAGGGAAAATATCCGGTCCGACAGACGGTCGAACTCGGGGTCCCTCCGGTCCCTCGGCCGGGGCAGGTCCACACGGATCTCCTCGACGACGTGTGTCGGACGGCGGGCCAGCACCACCACCCGGTCGGACATCAGGATCGCCTCCTCGATGATATGGGTCACCATCACGATGGTGCGGACCGACATCTCCGGATCTTTCCAGAGCATCAGGACTTCGTCCCTGAGCGTGAGGGTTGTGAGGGCGTCGAGGTTGGAAAAGGGCTCGTCCATCAACAGGATCGCCGGTTCGATGCAAAGGGCGCGGGCGAGCCCCACCCGCTGCTTCATGCCGCCGGACAGTTCACGAGGGTAGGCTTCCTCGTATCCTTCCAGGCCGACCTTGTCGATATAGAAGGCCACTTTTCGCCGGATCAATTCCGTCTCCACCCCCCGGGCGACCAGGCCGAGGGAGACGTTTTCCCAGACGTTGAGCCACGGATACAGCGCGAATCCCTGGAAAACCATTCCCATGTCGCCATTGACGCCGGTCTGCAGACGATCCTGGTAGAGAACCTTGCCCGACGTGGGGGCGATCAGCCCCTGCAGGATCCGGAGCAGAGTGCTCTTCCCGCAACCCGAAGGGCCGACAAAAGAGACGAATTCCCCCTCCGAAATGTCGAGGGAAAGGCCGCGGATCGCCGGGTTGATCCGTCCCTGCTCGGAAAAATCGCGGTCCACATCCACCAGCCGAAGGAAGGGCGTCTTATCCATCGAGACCATAGCGGGATGTCACCCGTTCGTAGAGGGGTGTCCAGAAGAACCGGTTAAAGGTCACGACGACGACGGTCATCATCAAAAGCGTGGCGACAATGAGGATTTCATTGCCCGATCCGTAGGTCACGCGGTCCAGAAAGGCCCCGATGCCCCGGACGGAATAGTTTTGCCGGTCATAGACGACATACTCTGAGACAATCAGGGCGTTCCATCCTCCGCCAAAAGCGGTGATCGATCCCGTCACAATGGACGGGTAGAGAAACGGGAAGAAGACTTTCCGGAGAAACAGTCTTCCCCGTATTCCCATGGTCATGGAAACTTCGCGGAGCTCGTTGGGAAAGCTTCCGACCCCGGCGAGAAGGTTGAACAGAAGATACCACTGCATGCCTGAAAGCAACAGGAGCACCGAGGCCAGGTTCATGCTGTGGGTCGTCCGGACAACCAGAACGATGATGAACGGGAACAGGGCCGTCGCCGGCACCGACGCCATGATCTGGGCCACCGGCATGACATACCGCGTCAGGCGCGGGTTGACGAAGACATACCATGCCAGGGGAACCGTCCAGCAAAGGGAAAGAACATACCCTGCCAGAAGCCGGAGCATGGAATACAACAGATCGAGAGGCAACTCCGAAAGCTCCGGCCAGGGGATCCCCTTGTCCAGCCCGATCACCATGCTTTTGGCCCCCGACAGGATGAGCCAGGCCAGAACGAACCCTCCCGCCACCATCATAAACCTTGATGGCCATCCTCCCAAACCCCTCCCCCCTCCCCCGTTTTTCGAAAAGCGGGGGATCTTCCGGAGAAGGGCATAGACCCCTGCAAGGAAACGGTCGATCAACCCGGACAGCAGCATCCGCGGCGTTTCCAGAAAATCGCTCTCCAGGAGCCATTCCCGAAATACTGAACGGGTTTCACGAACCGGAGAAGCGCTCTGGTCGATCGAAAATCGCTGGGCCCAGACCATGATCGGCCGGAAGAGGAAAAAGTCCATCAGAATGACGGTCATGACCAGAAGGAGGATTCCGGCGACGGCGTCCAGAATCTTGCCGGAAGCGGTGGACACGACCAGAAAACTGCCCAGTCCCCGCAGCCGGTATTGGACGGAGCCCATCGATATCATTTCGCAGGCGATCAGGAAATACCACCCCTGGGCCCAGGACAGGATCGAATTGTAGACCATCTTCGGGATAGTCACCGGAATCAGGAAGTAGACCAGGCGGATCCATCCGGGCGCCTTGAACCCCGAAAGAAGTTCCACGTATTCGGATGGGGCGGTCCGGATGGATTCGAAAACGGCGAACGCCATGTTCCACGCCATGCTGGTCGCAATCAGCACGACGCTCGCCAGTTCAACACCGTCCATGGGGTTCCGGAAGAAACGGATCAGGAGGAAAATGACCGCCGGAAAAAAACCCAGCACCGGTATGGACTGGAGAATATCCAGAAGGGGGAGCAGAATCCGCTCGCCCCACCGGGTCAGGGCTGTCAGCAACCCGTAGACATAGGCGAAGACCAGGGACAGAAAGTAGGCCGCAAAAAGGCGCAGGACGGAACGCAGGAGATCCCCGGGCAAGGAAGACAGGTCCGCCTCCCGTAACGGGGCCGGATGGAAATGGGCGGAATGCCGGAAGATCATCCAGAGCACCAGAACCAAAAAGGCCAGGAGCACGGCCAGGATCCCGACAGGGGCCCGACCCCCGGGTGTCTTGTTCATCTAGCGTGGGTCCTCCCGACGATCACTTTGATTTTTCACCCTTTATCGTGGAGAATGGAGTCAGAAACATTACGGGTCCTCCCCAACGCCCCGAAACGGCAGGAGAAGATGACAACATTCCAGGAAATCCTGATCGCCTTGGCCGCCGTCTGCGTGGTTCTCCTCGTCGTCCTGACCATACGGATCGTCCGTTTTCTGGACCATCTGGACGGGACGCTTGACCGGGTCGAAAAGGAAACCCTTCCGGCCATCACCCGCCTGTCGGCCCTGCTGGGACGGGTGGACGCGCTGACCGAAGACATCGAGAACGCCTGGTTCACGACCCGAAAAACAATGGACAATCTGGGACTTCCTCCCCTCTTCCGTTTGCTTCGCTGGATTCCGGGAGCTTCGGGGAAGATTCCCTTTCCTTTCGGTTTTCTGTTGAATGCCGTCTCCTCGGGCGTCCGGGCGTTCCGGTCCGTCTGGACGGCGCGTAACAGGAAAACCTCCTCCGCCGGTGAGGAATCGTCCAGCCGGAAATCCTGATCTGCAAGACTCTATATCAAAAGGAGGGTTTGATGCCAGAATCCCAGAGACACCCCACCGAAAGCTTTCTCCTCTTCCTCGCCGGAACCATTACGGGCGCGGCCCTCGTCATCCTTTCCGTGCCTGAAATCCGCAAAAAAACATCCGAACGGCTGGAAAAAACCCTTTCCGCGATCCGGGAGGAAACATCCGGCTTTCTGGAAGAGGAAAAGGAGAACCTGACAGAAACCGCCCGGCATCTGTCCGTCGACGCCAGGACGCTCAAGGACGCCTACAAGGCGGGGTGGAACGCGTTCCGGGAAACCCTTGCGCGGGGAGAAGAAGGGGAAGCCGGCGAGGGCGCTCCCCCCTCCTGAAAAATGTTGCGACAGGACCCTATCCGACTTTTCTCTCGACCACCGGGAGATTCCGGTCGAAGCTGACCGTTGTCAGCCGGACCTGCCCGGTCTCGAGGGCGCCTTCCAGGGTTCTCGAACGGACGAGCTGGACGCTCACCTTCCCTTCGGGCGAACGCTTCACCACCACCGCTGAAACACGGGAACGATCCTTGGCGTAGTGCCATGCCACCGTCACATGATCGCCGTTCCTTGCCGTTCCCACGGATGTACCGTTGACGGGCACCGTCGCGTTCTTCGAGGAGACGGAAGGCTTGTTGGTGATCGGGTTTTTCTTGCTCCAGAACTCGATAGGATTGAAGATAATCACGTCGCCCAGCCCTGCAAACTCATACACCGGCAGAATGACCATCAAAGCCGTCAGGCCGGAACGCGCCCACTTGTTTTCAACCTGCCCGTTGGCCTTGTACAGTGTCTGCACCAGGGCGAACTGCCCGTAGCATCCCGACAGAAGAAAAATCCCGCACAGAAGGGCCACGCCCGTTCCCGCTTTTTTGGCTCGCATGAGCGCCTCTCCTTTCAGAAGACATAATAAATAAAAATAATGATTTTCATGATCTTCCGGACTCTCCCCGGAAGACGCCAACAGCATACCTGACTGAAGCCTTGACGACAAGGTTTCCCCGAAGGTCTGTGACCAAACGCACAGCGCGGAGGAGAGGGGTCCTGATGTCTGAGGCACTACTGGATGACACCACCGGAAGACGGTGAAGCGGCGGACGACGACAGGTATACGACTCCCGGGACGTTGGGGGAGTAGGTGACGGCAACACACAATCCCGCGCTCTGGCAGGAGACGCCTCCGACAGTGAGTGCGATGTTGTTCCCGGGCAATGTCTGGGGGTAGGCGACCTCCCCGGGAAGAACGCCTCCGGACACAGCCGGAATCTGATAGAGGGCCCCGCTGGAACCATAGACCCAGAACGATCCGTCCGACGTGGCGGAGACGCCTGTCAGCGTACCCGGGACGCCTCCGCCGCCGTAAACGGTGGCCGCGATCCAGTTCAGGCCGCCATTTCCGGTGACCACAATCGCTCCGGCGCCGTCCGCCACGCACTGCTGGGCCGTCTGGCAGGCGATGCCCGATATCCCCTGGGGCGCCAGCGTGGATGATACCGGCAGAAAAGAAAATCCCCCACCGCCATTATTCGACACCAGAACGCCATCGACCCCCTGTCCGGCCTGGGTCATTGCCGTAATGAAGATCGCCCCCTGTTCCAGTGCCACCTGATTGTAGTTCGCGGGGCCGATATCGGTCTGGACCGCCAGATCCTGCACCCAGATTCCGGAAAGCTGCTCCAGGACGAAAACCGTGTTGTTGTTTCCCACCGCCACGCATGCCGGGGTCGAAGTCGGCTGGCAGGAGATCGCGTTGAGCGTCATATTGCCGTTGACGGTCTCGTTTTCGATCTGGAACGTCTGTCCTCCGTCAAATGTCGCCAGAATCAGACCCTGGTTCCCGACCATGTAACAAAGTTCGGAGGAAGGACAGCTGATACCCGTCAGGTTGAAGTTGGCCAGGGCGGATGACTGGTTGACCAGATCCAGCGTCATCCATGAAACCCCACCGTTGATGGTCTTCAGGATGAGGCCGTTTTCTCCGACCGCAAAGCAGGTTCCCGACACCGGACAGGAGACGGAGGTCGGCTGGATCCCGCTTCCCAGCGGAAGGGCGTTCCATACCAGACCCGATGTCTGTCCCTGACAACACGGAAGGAACAGAAAAGCCGCCACCAGAAACCTTGCGATCATCTTTTCCACGCCACAGCTCCCGTTCCGTCCGTTTTTTCCAGGAAGGCCAGAATCTTTCTGGCGACCCCCGTCAGGGGAACCGTGGCCGGAGAACGCCTTGGAAGCCACTGGCAGGCCTGGCTGGATGCAAGGGACTCGAGCAGGAGGATGTCGGCGCGAACCAGGTGGACCTCTTCCCGGAAATGCGTGTATTCGTGCACGACCGTTTTGACGGGGACCGTTTCAGCCGGAGGGGGACCGGCCAAGGAAAACACATCCCACAGCCCTTCCAGAAGACGATCCTTCCCCTGGACCAGAAATACGCCGGAACCGTCCGAAGGGAGCAGGGCCGTACGGACCCGGACCGGTTTCGGCTTCTTCGGCCGGGACGGAGTTTCTTCGGCCTCGCCGGAGGATGCGCAGTCTCCCGTCAAGGGACAATCGACACATCGGGGACGCCGGGGAAGGCAGACCCGGGCGCCAAGTTCCATCAGGGCCTGATTGACTCCGCCCGGGTCGGGGGCGTCTTTGACAAAACCCGCGGATGCCTCCCACAAGCGGGGATCTTCCTTTGAAACCTCCCGTGGTAGCCCCAGGAGTCGCCTCTGGACCCGGCGGACATTGGCGTCGAGGATGGGGGTTTCCTGACCCAGGGCGATCGAACAGATGGCTCCGGCCGTGGAGCGGCCGACACCCGGGAGTCTGATCCACTCTTCGGGCGTACCGGGAAACTTCCCCTCCGCCACGATCTGGCGGGCCGCCTTGTGAAGGTTGCGCGCGCGCTGGTAATACCCCAGACCTTCCCAGAGTTTCAGCACCTCCTCGAGGCTTGCCCCCGCGAGAGATTCCACGTCGGGATAACGCCTGACGAACCTGTCGAAATACCCGACGACCGTCCGAACCGTGGTCTGCTGGAGCATGATTTCCGATACCCAGACGCGGTAAGGGGTCATGTTCTCCCTCCAGGGAAGGGGGCGGAAAACCTCCCCGTACCAGGACAACAGCTTGTCCCTCAAAAGGCGCCATGGAGGGGGGGAGGCCGGGAGGGCTTTTTTTCCGCCGCGCCCGAAAATCCCCCGGGGGGAGTCAGAAGGAGACATACCAGGAAAATCCCTCATATCCGCCGGCCCCTTCGCCGGCGGAAGACCGGAGAATTCCGGCGTCAAATGTCAGGTAGCTTTTGATGTCGGGCAGCAGGAGTCCGATGACGCCGCCGCCCTGCCCCGCCCAGTAATTGTAGCTGAACTCCCCGATATCTTCGGGACCGGCGAAAAGGGAAAAATGCCGTCCATGATAGACCGGCAACAGGTACCGGGCCTGGATGTAGGTGAATGCAATGTAGCCCGTATAGTTGGCGAACAAGTCGAAGGCGCCCGGGCCCGCCGTCCGGTAGAACTCCCCCTGCAAAAACAGCCCCGTGTCGACCGTGACGGGGCTCATGGGCTGAAACGCGTCGGCCAGGGCGACGCCCGCATCCCCCTCCACAAATCCGCCCGGGATGGGGATCCGGATCCCTACCGCCGGATTCACGCCCTCATAGGAACTGAATGCATGGGGGGTGGGGGCGGGGGTCGTCAGATAGACCAGATCGGTGACCTGGACAAACAGATGGAGCGTGGGGCTGGAGGTTCCGGCCGTTCCCACGTCCGGGCTTTCAGACGCCTGATGATTCATCCTGCCCCAATTCAACGGGGTAAAAAAACCCGCCTGTCCATAGTAATACCATGAATTCTGGGAAAAGACCGATTCGCCGCCCATCAGCTCGTATGTCAAGGGATCCGAAAGGGCGGGAGGAGGGGATATCCATTGCATCCACAGGATCCAAAGGAAAAAAAACCTCCCGGCCTTGCGCAGAAATTCGAGGCTCAGAAGGGAAAGTCGGGATCGCTTCGGCGGCGGTTCCGGAATGGACGAAAAGGCAAGTACCCCGCGGGCGCGGGAGGGCCCATCGGATGCCCCGGAGGGTACAGGAGGCCGGAGGCGGAAAACGGAATTTTCCCCCGCTGGCATGCCTCCCACAGCAAGAGCTGCAGGACGGGACGCCCGGCCAGCCGGGGATGGGGAACCACGATCCCCTCCGGCAAGGGCGCGGGAGACGGGTAAAGAAAGAGAAGATCGGCATCCAGCGTCCGGGGCCAGAGCCGGCCTTTTCCCCGTCGGGGGAACAGGCGCTCGGCCGACTCCAGAAGAGCAAAAAAGGCCCTCCCTCCGAGCGCTGTCCAGCCGGCAAGGCAAATGTTCCAGTATGCGGGAGAGCTGTCTCCCCAGGGAAGGGTCCGGAAGGTCCGGGACACACCCCGGACCCGGACGCGACCGTCCGACGCAAGCGTCCTGACCGCCCGCAAAAGGGCGTCCGGAGTCCCCGGGAGGTTGCCTCCCAGGCCGACCCCGAACCACATCAGCGGCCCGAAAAAAGCGCGAGCTTTTCCATCCGTCCGACCGCTTCCGTCAGGCGATGATCGTCCACCGTCAGGGCAAAACGGACATAACCTTCTCCCGAAGACCCGAACCCGGTCCCCGGTGTCGATACGATTCCGGCCCTGTCCAGCAGGGCGAGGGCGGCCTCTTCGCTGGACATCCCTTTGGGGAGGCCCGCCCAGATATAGAACGAAGCCCCGGGAGGATTGACTCGGAGCCCGGCCCGGATCAGGCCGGGGACAAAAACATCCCGTCTTTTCTGATAAAGCGCCCTGAGCTCTCCGAGCGCCGAGTCCGGCAATCCGAGGGCGGCGATGGAGGCCTCCTGCAGGGCCTGGAAGATTCCCGAATCCATGTTGCTCTTGATCATTCCCAGCCCCGACAGGACCGTCGGATTGCCCACGGCAAACCCGACCCTCCAGCCGGTCATGTTGTAGGTTTTGGACAGACTGTGGAATTCGATCCCGACATCCTTCGCGCCCGGGAAGGACAAAAAGCTTCGGGGAGGCTTGTTGTCGTAATAGATTTCGGAATATGCCGCGTCGTGGGCCAGGATGAACCCATACCGCGCGGCTTTTTCGATCGCCTTCGGGAAAAAATCGTCCGGAGCCGTCGCCCCCGTCGGATTGTTCGGGTAGTTGAGGAACATGATCTTGGTCTTGCGGTAGACCGCCTCGGGAATCGCGTCCAGTTCCGGCAGATAGCCGTTGGATTCCAGGATCGGCATGTAGTGGGTTGTGCCGCCGGCAAACAGCGTTCCCGCGTGGTAGACAGGGTATCCGGGCTCGGGCACCAGCACCACGTCACCGGGATCGACAAACGCCAGCGGAAGATGGCCGATGCCCTCCTTGGAGCCGATCAGGCCCAGGACTTCCGTTTTCGGGTCCAGACGGACGCCAAACCGCCGCTGGTACCAGGAGGCGATCGCCTCCCGGAAGGACAGCATGCCTTCATAAGATGGATACTGGTGGTGTTCGGGCTTTCCGACCGCTTTTTTGGCAGCCTCCACGACCGGTGCAAGGGTCGGCCTGTCCGGATCGCCGATCCCCAGGTTGATAATGTCCATTCCTCTCGCCACCGCTTCCCGCTTTTTCTCGTCGATCCGGGCAAACAGGTAGGGTGGTAGGCTTTGTATGCGTGAAGACCATCGATTCCTGAAATCCATAGTGGCAACGATTCCTTTCCGATAACGGCGCTAGGGGAGGACAGGGCCATTCCGGGCGCCTGCTCCCGACGGGTTCGACAAGGGGGCATTCTACCAGACAGTCACGGATCAACCAAGAGGAATCACCGTCTCTACCGACCGGCCGAAGCAAGGGCCCGGTCGAAAACGGCCGGTCTTCACCCCTGCTCTTTTTATCCGGACCGTCTCGCTCAAAAACAATAGCGGACGCCGATCATGACCGGAACCGACCAGGTGTCGGACACCCGGGAGATGTTCCCGGGAGGGTTCCCGATCGCGGTATTGATACCGGTGGGGGCTGTTTCGAACGAGGCGTCGGCCTCCAGGAAAATCTGCCACACCGGCGACAGCGGGTACAGGGCGCCCGCCCCCAGCATCCACGCATAACCCGCCTGGGCGTCCGTCCCGGTGTAGGTGTTATAGGAGGCCCCGAACGTCGCGTTCAGGTAAGGCACCAGACGGATTTTTCCTACAGCCGGAAGGTAGTAGTTTCCACCAAACCCCACGATGGAATGGGTGTTCTGTGAAAAGTCGGATTGCTGGAATGTCAGGTAGACAAAGAGCGGAGCAAATATCATCTTTCCGATCCGCACCCCCCAGACGGGAGCGGACCCGAACGCGTAGGGAACGGTCCGGCCCTGGGTCGTCTGGTAGGATCCGGACAGGGAGGTGTCCCCACCGGCAAACCCCTCCACCGCAAACCCCGACGGGGGAACTGGTCCGCCCGACGGAGGTTCGGTCGGGGCAGAAGTTGTCATACCCTGGGACATGCCGCCATCGGCCACGGCCGCGTGGGAAGACGGTGTCCAGAACAAAAGGCAAGAAAGGATCCCCGCGGACACGATCGACCCGCGGGGAAGGAGCGTCCCCGTATTCATCATTTTCTGTATCCTCATATTCGACAAACCCCCGTCGACCTCAGAACATCCACATGAAACCGACATTGGCCTTGAAGGTCGGAAACGGGGCCAGGTTATTGTTCGCCAGGGACATCCCCGGAGCCGACCAGTAGATGTACTTGATCACATTGGCGAACACCATCAGGTTGGGCATGCTGTGGGGAATCATCCAGGTCCCCACGCCCACCTGTTCGGTGAACGCTTCGGTCCCCAGAATGGGGCCGGCCGGATTGAGCACCCCGTTGATCGTTTCGGGGTTCACCTGGAGGTTCGCCGAATTGTAGTGGATGTAGTCTCCCAGCGTGACCCACAGTTCGGGCCAGTCGGTATGCAGCCCCGTCACACGGTACCCCACCATGTAATCGGTGTTGATCGTGTCCCCTGTTTCCACCCCCAGGTTATTGGGGAGCTCGAAGGAGTTGATGAAATCCCCGACCAGCATCCATCGGCCGTTCGTGAAGGTGTGCATGGCCTCGATCCCGAAGGTCAGCTCGTACTGTCCGGCGCCGGTCAGATCGCTGTTCACATACTGGTTGTTAAAGGTCTGGAGTGTGGGCGAGGTCGGAAGATGGACCCCCTGGACCAGAACGATCCGGGTCATCCCCGAAAAGGTGTTCCGGTCGTAGACATCGAGGAGGTTGGCGATCCAGAGGTCTCCGGGCACCGCCAGAAAACCCGGATTGTTGTTCCCGAGCCCCGCCGAATAACCGGAGGAAGCGCTTCCGGGCCAATTCCACCGGTAATAGACCGGCTCGGTGACCTGGACCATCCACCGTTTGGTCACCAGCAGCTGAAGGGTGTTTTCCTGGGTCATCAAAAGCTCGGAGGCGGACAGTCCCCGGACGTTCGAGGAAAGCCACGCGTTGCCACTGACCAGGGTACTGGCGTAATCCCACCGCATGGACTCCATGACATCGCTCGTCCAGAACATGGCGGCGTCGACCCCCATATGCTCGAGACAGAACACGCAGGCCAGCGCTTCTTTCGGGGAACCCGCTCCACAGACGAAAACGATCAGGAGAAGCGCAATGGAAAACGTCCGGATGGCGCCTGTCTTCTTCGCGGCGGCATCAACCTTTCTTGTCAACCATGGCATCGGAAAATCCTTTCCTCGCATCTCTCCGGGAAACCCGGACAGAAATGACCCGAAATAAAAGAGATCGACACTCAGAAAATGGTCAGGAACTCATCTAGGAGAGATCTATCGGGGCGGGGGGGTGCGGGATCTCGGGATGGATGGACGCCAGCGGTCATTTCCGGATAAAAGGGCCCCGAAAGTCTCCGTCCAAAGAAGGGCAACGGCGCTTTGGAGGACCGGGGGGAGATCCTTGCCTTGCGGAAATCCGGCTCCGGCGCCGTGGTCGCAGACCAGGGAGGCGTCCGGACCTTCCTGCAGGGACAGACCCGCCAGATGGGGGCAGGCAAGGTCATCGGTTTGCCGGGAGGTATCCACCAGGAAGCTTGCTCCGTCAACCGCCCGGCCCGCATCCGGAAGGAGAGAAATCGCCACCTTGTCCGGCAGCGCGGTCATACCGGAAGAAAGATTCGTTTGCCGGACGCCCCATGACGCCAAAAGACACAAAAGGAGCAGACAAAAGAACGGGATTGTGCGGTGACCCATCCGGCCGTTCCGGAAGAAGCCCTCCATCCGGATCATGGGGCTTTCACGCGTATGCCTACCCCGGTGGACAAGGGGGGCAGCGCTCCCTCATCGCCGTCGCACAGTCCCGAAGCGTCCTGGCTGGTTCCCGTCCGGCCCACCAGATCCGGCGCGTCCGGATCGGCGGGAACAAATTCGATCCGGTTTTCCCCCCGCGGGAGGTTCTGGATGTCGACGGTCTGGATCCGGTGTGTGACCTTGACGAGATTGTGGGGGCGGCCGTTGACAAGGACCCGGAGAAAAACGGGGTCTTGCGGGGTGGGAGAGGGGGTGACCCGGATCCGGACGGAGAGTCTGGAGCCATGGACCGCCTGACCGTTTTGGACATTCAGTATGCGAACATTCAGGGAAGACGGACCGGCCAGCGCCGGCTCTGCAACGGACGCGCCCGTCCATCGGCCCAAAAGAAGCAGGGTCAGAAGGAGGATGAAAGCAGGTCCTCGGGTTTTTGAAAATGTCATGGGATCACTCCCCTTTGTCGATCTATTTTAAGGAAAACAGGGCGGTCCGACGGATGGATTCCCAGGGAATCCGGATCCGCGCGGAAAATTGAAAATATCAGACCGGAAGTGGGTCGGGAGGCGGGGAGACAACGGGAGTAAAAGGGGATACCGGCCGCAAAAAACGCATGAACGAGAAAAGACGTCCGGGAAAAACGGGTACCGCGTGGAAAGACAAAAGCGCCCCCGGGAAAAAGGCGGAAACGATCTTCAGGGCTGCCGCGTCATGCGCGCAGGTGAAAGACGGGATGATTTTGGCAGATGACAGGACGATCCCCCCCGCGTGGAGACAGCCTTCCACACGCGCCGCGTTTTTGACGGATACCAGCGGATTGAGTTCCGGGGCGGAGGAGATTGAAAGGGCCGGTGACGGAGAGGATACGGGAGGGACCCCGAACCCCGACGGTTTTCCCGGGAAGAAGGAAAGGAAAACCAACATTCCCAGGAAGAGTAACGAAGCATATGTCAAGACGTGATTTCTGTCGACTGCCGCCATCCTCGCCCCCCCGGCTTCCGTTTCAGCCGGTTGCGAACCGCATGCGATGCTGGCTTCAATCTAGCACACAACCCGGCTGGCCGCAAACCGGGAGTTTCTTCCGGGAGGCGCCGGCAGGAACGGCCTGTGCTATCATGGATCCGGAACATGTCTACGGCCCCTGACACCCCCGAAGGAGCGAAGATGACCCTGAACAGAAAAACAGCCCTTGTGACCGGATCGACGTCCGGGATCGGACTCGAACTCGCCCGGCATCTGGCCCGTGCAGGCACCCGCGTCGTCCTGACGGGTCGTCGCAAAGATCTTCTGGAAGACATCCTGCGAGACTTTTCCCTGAAAGGATGGGAGGCGGACGGCATTCCGGCCGATCTCGCAACCTCGGGCGAGGCGGAACGGCTGTTCCGGGAGACCCTGTCCCGGACGGGAGGCCGGCTGGATATTCTCGTCAACAATGCCGGGGTCTGGCACCAGTCCCCCGTGGAAGACATCAGCCGCGCCACTTTTCGGTCGGTCATGTCCCTGAACCTCGAGACGCCTTTCATCCTTTCGGGAATGGCGATCAAGCTCATGAAGCGGCAAGGCGGCGGAACGATCGTCAACATCTCCTCCGTCGCCGGCATCGAGGCCTGGGCGGGAAGCGCCCTTTATTCCGCTTCCAAGTTCGGCTTGCGGGCGCTGACGCAGTCCCTCCTCGCGGAAGGAGCACCGTTCGGCGTCAAGTCTTTCGCCATCTGTCCCGGATATGTCGCCACCCCCATGGCGGCGGATTCCCCGATCCCTCCCGAAGAGATGATCCAGCCGGAGGACGTGGCCCGGGTGGTTATGGCCCATCTCTCCCTCTCCGGAGCAACGGTCCTCAAGGATATCGTCATCTCCCGACTGGGGGCGGAGCAGTAGGGCAGTCCTTATTCCCCGGTTTTGTAAAGATATGCGAGCAGGAGAGCGACCGCCTGATAAAGTTCGGGCGGGATGGGATGGCCGGGCGGTACCCGGACCAGAAAGCTCGCCAGACGGGGTGAATGGCGAACGGGTATTCTGAATTCCGCCGCAATGGCCAGAATCTGCCGGGCGATTTCCTCCTGTCCCGCCGCCAGGACGATGGGAGCCTCGTCCCTTGCGGGGTGGTATCCGAGGGCGATGGCCAGGAGTTCCCCATCCGGAGCGCCCATTACTCCGGCTTACCGTTTTGACCCGGAGTCCCGGAAAGGCGGATTGAAAGCACCTCCGCCAGGTCCCGGGACAGGTCCCTTCGCATTTTCTCCCAGTTTGCGCGGATACCGTCATCCCCTGTCCGGACGCTGAGCGAAAGGGTTCGGGGTGAAGGTTCATAGACACCACCCACGACAACCGAACGGCCACCCGCAAACGACAGTTCCAGACGAAAGGGGACAGACCCACGCTCCCGGGGGGAAAGCGGCGCCTGTTTGTCCTGCCTTCCCTCTTCTTCCGGCTGGGTGGCGGCCGGCCAGCGGATATCCAGCCAGCACATTTCCGGCCGGGAATCAACAGGGATTTCCGGCGGCATCGGTCCGGACACCTCCGCAAAAAGCCCCGAATTGTCCGGCCGGGACAAAAACGAACCCGACCTGTCCTCCGGAAAAACTGAGGGGATCCGATCCTTGTCTCCCGGAAATTTGTCGACGGCAGCATTTTCATGCGTAAAGGGCGCCTGCCACAACAGAACCTCCGGGGATCTCTCTCCGGCATCTGGCAATGCCCCCCGGATGCTCCATCCCGACGGAGACCGGGTGGCCACAGCTTTCAGGAATGAGGATCCGCCCAGAGGGGAACCGGCAGGAATGGGGGGGAACAGAAAATTCAGTTCGGAGGACCAGTATCGTATTTCACCGGTTTCAGGGTTTGGCCGGGCGACAAGGTTCAGAGCGATCGCATTCCGGTTGCCAGCCGCCCTGGCGAGGACGGACCAGAGGGTCCGAAGAGGGTCAGGCGGAACGGGGGTAGACGGAAAACCCGCTGGTTCGACCATTCAGAATGTTATCCTATCGGCCGGCCCCGGTCCGTCCGTCCGACAACCTTGAAAGACCGAGCATCAGCTCTATTTCCCCCTCTCCCCGTCCGAGGGCCTGGGCAATTTCCGGAACAGTCCGTCCCTGTTCCATCAGGTAGAGAACCTTTTCGATATCGGTCCTGGGCTCCGGTTTCGCTTCCCGGGCGGACCGGGAGGGTTTGGCGGCGGCCGGCATTCCGGATTCGGGAGGAGCCACCGGGGGGGCGGGCGGGGGCGGGATCTTTTTTTCAAGCCGTTCCAGGTCTTCCAGCCACTGCTGGGCGTCATGCAGGAGGAGCTTGAGTCGATCCGCCCGTTCGGCCGCCTCCCGGGAAAGTTCGTCCAGCCTCCCGATGCGCTCTTCCAGAACCTCCCTGGCAAAGGTTTCCCGGGGATCCGGAACATGCCCGGTGTCTCCCGAAACCGCGCTCCCGGGGGAATATGCAGTCCTGTCTCGGGAAAGGCGGCGCAACTGCCTCCGCGTCACCCGGACATACGCGAGCACGACCGCCAGAAAGATCAGAATCGTTCCGTCCAGTATCCCCTGAAATACGGCAAACCCCATCGCAGTCCTTTCTGGATTCCTTTTCTCCGGATCAGGCCCTGATGTCCAGTGGCGATCGGGATTTCTTTCTTCCCGGCCGGCGATGTCGACCGGAGGGATCCGATCGCTCCGGTCGGGATGGTTCCGCCCGTTCTCCCGGCTCGGAAAATTCTCCGACCGGCTCCAGGGGAGCCGTCGCCGAGATCTCCACGACATCA
>DAHWKF010000026.1 GCA_027343785.1 Leptospirillum sp.
CTTGTTTTGGAAAACGAAACCATATTCGCTTTCAAGACCGAAAATCCGCCGCACCATCGATCGCCCCCTCTCATCGGCCCTTACGGGTCTGTTGACAAAAGCCGGGACACCTCTTCCGGAGAAAAACGCCGGAAACAACGCCCCGTTGCGGATCGCTCCAGAATGGCCGCCTCGATGTTCATCACCGGGTGACCGTTTTCATTCTGTTCCAGAAATCCCGAACGGACCAGGGAAAGCCCTTCCTTCAAGGTGACGCCCGGGCGAACGCGCTCTTTCAAAAAGCTCTTGAGCTGGTCCGAACGGCCACCTACCACGCTCACCAGAGACTCGTCGAAAATGGAGCCGTCGAAGGAGATCCGGTAGATTTCGTTCGGTCGGCCTTCCGTGCCCAGATCGGCCAGCAAAATCTCCACTTCCATCGGCTTCATCTCCTGGCTGAACGCATTGCCGAGAAGCTCGGAGTACGCGTTAGCCAAAGAGCGGCCGGTCACGTCTTCCCGGCTGTACATGAACCCCTTGAGATCCGCATACCGGATGCCCGCCTTCCGCAGATTTTCGAACTCGCTGTATTTTCCCACACCTGCGAAGGCGACACGGTCATAAATTTCCGATATCTTGTGCAGGGCATGGCTCGAGTTGTCCGCTACCAGAAGGATCCCTTCGACCACTTCCAAAACGGCAATGGACCGTCCCCGGCTGATGCCTTTCTTGGCATACTCCGCCTTGTCCTGCAGAAACTGCTCGGGAGAAACATAAAAGGGCATCGTCATGGGGTCACCCGCCTTTTCAGGCTTGCGCTGATTCCTTCCAGCACCCGGGCCACTTCCGCTGCCGGTACCTCCCGAACTCCCTCCCGGTCGATGACATGAACAAGAGGATAGATCCCCCGGACAAAATCGGCTCCGCCTGTCGCAAGGTCATCGTCCGCCGCTTCGTAAAGAGCCCGTAGGGCCCTCGATACCGCTTCGGACTCTTCCATCCCGGAGTGATAGAGCATTTTGAGAACATTCCGGGCAAACAGTCCCCCCGAACCGTTAGAATGGAATGTGTCTTCTTCGTAGCGTCCTCCCGCGGCGTCATACTTGAAAATGCGTCCTGTGCCCGACCGGGTGTCGTATCCCGCATACAGGGGAACCACCAGGAGGCCCTGAAGGGCCAGGGGGAGATGGTCCCGGACCATCTGCCCGAGTTTGTTGGCCTTTCCGAGAAGCGACAGGGAAACCCCTTCAAGCTTTTCGTAATGCTCGATCTCCACGCGGAAGAGGCGCGCCATCTCGATGGCTGGACCGGCCGCACCTGCGATCGCCACAGCCGAGGTCCGGTCCACCGGAAAAATCTTCTGGATCGACCGGTCCGCGACCTGGTAGCCTTCGGACGCCTGGCGGTCCGCCGCCATGACAACACCCGACCGTGTTGTCAACGCCAGAACGGTCGTCCCGTGCCATACGGGCGGGGAGGAGGGGCCTCCGGAAAAAACGGGAGAGGTTTTTTCTCCTCCACCGGGGAGAACGAATGCAGACAAGGGAGTGTTTTCCGGGCGGACCCGGTGCAACAATTCGACAAACGACGATCCTCCCCACAACGGGGACCCTTCCCTGAATGGAATCAAGAACACTCCTCCGGGCTATTCGCCACCTTTCTGGATAAAAGACTTGACGAACGTTTCCGCGTTCTCTTCCAGAATCTCGTCGATCTGGTCCACCAGCGCATCCGCCTCATCCCGAACCTCATCGGCTTTCTGACGCACCCGTGCGGAAGCCTGGGCTTCCGGTTCCTGATCTTCGCGACTGGATGTTGAACCCGACTGTTTTTTGGTTTCGCTGTCTTTCGTTGCCATCTTTCACCTCACGGACAAACGATCACTCTCCGGACGGAAGAGGATTCAGGGCTTTCAGAAGATCCTCCACCGAACCGGCCTTGCCCATCAGAGCCCCCACCCTTTTCTGGGTTCCCTTCCAGGGATCTCCCAGAGCCAGCCTTTTCAGGGGGCCTTCCCCCGGGTCCACCACGACAGAACTCCAGCTCACCGCGTGGACGCGGGGCAAAAACCGGCGCAGCATTTCTCCCCGGAAATACGCCCGGGTTTCCGAAGGGGGACGGCCGAGGGCCTCCTCCACTTCCATCGGATCGACAAGACGATCCACCTGGCCGGTGTTTTCGAGCATCTGGAAAATACTTTTTTCCGGACGAAGATCATGGTACTGGAAATCCAGCATCTTGAGACGGGAATCCGTCATCGCCCATCCTTTTTTTTCGGAATAG
>DAHWKF010000107.1 GCA_027343785.1 Leptospirillum sp.
TCGGTTCGGGCAAGCTGAACAAGGTTGTCTCGCTGGAAAGAAAGATCGTCCATGGAACAAAAATGATCCTCAAGATCCTGAAAGTCAAGAGATTTTCAAAAAAAAGTTGTAAATGGATGACCCAGGCACCTGAGTAGATACACCGTCGTTTTTTCCTTGCAATGAAAATGTTCAAGGAATAGTCTGAGGACGGGACACACAGAGACATACAGGGAAAACACGCACCGAAAACGGGAGATCGGATGAAGCTGTTGCTGATATCCGCCAACAGGGAGATATTCCCGGACCCGATATACCCTCTTGGAGCCGCTTATGTGGCGAGCGCGGCGAAAAGGGCCGGCCACAAAGTGCAAACCCGGGATCTGTTGTGGGAGCCGGATCCGCCGGAGGCCATGCTGGCGGATATCCGCAGGAATCCCCCGGACGCCGTGGCCATCTCCTTCAGGAACCTGGACAATGCGGCCTACCCCTTGACCCGTAACTACCTGCCGTCCTACCGTCAACTGGCCAGAGACATCCGTTCGGCCCTCCCTTCCCCTTCGATTCCCCTGATTCTAGGAGGTTCCGCCTTTTCGCTCCTTCCCGACCTTTTGCTGGAAGAGCTGGACGGGGATTACGGCATCGCCGGAGAGGGGGAAGAAAGTTTCCCCCTCTTGCTCGAAGCCCTTGAGGGATGCCGGCCGCTGGATGATATCCCCGGACTGGTCCAAAAAAACAGGAGTGGGTCTCCCGCTATCCTCACCCCTCCCTTTTTCCGGACGCATCCCTCTCCGCTTCTGAAATCCCCCGCCCCCGACCGGGACATGTTCGACCTCCCCAGATACATGCGGGAAGGCAGAACGGCGAATATTCAGACCAAAAGAGGGTGCGCCTTCCGGTGCACGTACTGCACCTACCCCCTTCTGGAGGGCGGCAGTTTCCGGCTCCGTCCGGCGGGTGAGGTGGTGGAGGAGCTGGAAGAACTGGTGAAAAAGAAAGGCATCCGCTCTTTTTTCATTGTCGACAGTGTCTTCAACGCCCCGCCCGACCATGCCCAGGACGTGTGCGAACAGATCATCAGAAAGCGTCTCAAGATCCGGTGGTCCTGCTATACGACCCCTTCCGGACTGACCCGGTCCCTTCTTGAAACGATGAAAAAGGCGGGTTGCGACGGAATCGAACTGGGAACCGACTCCGCGGAAGGAGGAACGCTGACGGGTCTGGGCAAGAGCTTCTCCGTGTCGCACATGATATCGGCCGCCAGCTGGTGCCGATCTCTCTCCCTCCCTGTCTGCCACACCCTGATCTTCGGAGGTCCGGGGGAAACGCCCGCATCCGTCCGGGAAACCCTCCGGATAGTGGACGAAACCCACCCCACCGCCGTCGTGGCGATGTCCGGCGTCCGGATTTATCCCGACACACCCCTGGCCCGCATGGCCGAATCCCGGGGATTGATCCAAAACCGGAAACAATACCTCGATCCGGTGTTCTACATTGAACCCGGAATGGAGGATTTTCTGACAAATACGCTCCTGTCATTCGCCAAACCCCGGGGGAACTGGATTCTCCCCGGTATTACGGTCCCGTTCAGACCGGTCACCCAGAAACTGATCCGGCGCACAGGATATACAAGGCCCCTGTGGCATCTTCTACAATACGCGCCCTTCAAGGACCGGATCTACCGGGATCGCTGACATCCCAACCCAAAGGAGGCACACCATGGAACACGTCGACCAAAACGCAGTGGGGACATTGCTGACGGTTTATACGGATATCGATCTTCTTGCGCTGGAGCTGTGCGCGGACCGGATCGGAACGGCCCCCACGCTGGAGGCGAAGCTCGAACTGGCTCACCAGGTGGAGGAGGAGCGGATTCACTTCCGGATTCAGGAAAAATGGCTGGCAACGATCGGCATGCCGTTCCGGTCACCGATCGATCCCCTCCACCGGAAAGCCATCCTCGAGCGATTTTCCCGGATGGACTGGTTCGATTTCCTCTCCTGCCTGCAGATCGGGATCGAGGGTATCGGAATCTCCCTCGTCGAAAAGGTGGCGTCCCGGGCGGACGAAGGCACCCGCGCCTCGCTGGAGATCCCCATTCGCGATGAAAAACGGCAGACATCCTTTGGTCTGTCAGAGTTGAGGCGGATTGTGAGCGAGGCCTCCCCCGAAGAACGGGAAGAGCTGACGGAGAGACTTCTGTCCAACCTGAACGATCTTTACACACTGGCGGAAGAATGCCTTCCCGTCAGGTTCGAGGACTACTGGTCACGGTTGGGACTGACACGCGAAGAGATGTGGGAGACGGTTCACCAGAAAACCCTGGAGATGTTTGAATCGCTGGGTCTGTCCCGGGCCCTTCCGGAGGCTTTCTCCTGCAAATGACGGGCCCCAAGAACGGACGGGACCTCAGGCTATGATATGATGTAGGACAGTCAACAGGGGATGCCATGCCGGGACAGCCGGTGGCATGCCCTTGTCCGTTCGGAGCGAGGGCTCGAACGTTTATTTCCCTTTTTCAAAGGAGGCACTGATGGCATCGCGTTCCGGCAAATGGCTTTTCATCCTGGCAATTTTCCTCGTGGGATCCTGGGGTCAGGGACGCATGTTCGGAAACACCCCCAATCTTGTTCTTCCGGAACGGGCGATGGCGGCGGGAGACCCGTCGCAAACCCTCATCCAGACATCCAACCGTTATGACACCGTTGTCAGCCAGGCGTTGGCCAAATACCACCGTGCCGCACAGAAAGCGCGCAAGATCTATCTGGAGACCAAAAGAAAAGCGGAAAACGCTTACGTGAAGGAGGCGACCGACGCCAGTACCCTGGTCACCACCAAGGTCAACCAGATCAGGGACAGCCTGGCGGCGGGAACGATGAAAGAAACCGCCACCCACCAGATCAAGCAGGCGGTGGCAACCTACGCCAAGAAAATTTCCCAGGCCTACGCGAAACGCGAAAATTCACTGCGGAAAGCGGTTCAGGTCTACGCCAAGTCCCTGGCCGCAGCAGCGGGACAATTCCAGCGCGACCTGGAAAAAGCGGAGAAATCCCTCAGTCACAGCCATCAGGGAGAGTGAGACTTGTCCCGGAGATTCGCGCCGGGGGAGATTTCCGAAGTTTTTCCCGGAAACACACTTCCTTGAAACGGGAGCGGGGGAGCCTGTCCCTGAAGGTTCCCCGCCGGCCCCGCCCCTTTTTCGGTCATGCCTTTTCCCCGCCATCGATTTCCACCCGACAAACGGGAGACCGATCCCGTTCACAGAACCCGTGTTCGAAAAGGATCTTAAGGGTCAACCGGGGGAGGATTGCCTTCTTTGGGATCCCGGAACCCGTGTCCGAAATCCGCCGCGTATAACCGGCTCCGGGCGGTCTCCCTCAAGCGGGCATCGAGGACCCTCCCCACGATCATGAGCGCCTGACGATAGATCTTCGCCGCCCGGACCATCAGGGCGATGGTCGACAAATCCCCCTGGACGAGAACCTCGTCCGGCCAGGAAGCGCGGGCGACGACCGCGGCCGGCGTGTTTTCCGGCAGGACGGAGGTCAATCGATCCACCAGTTCCTCGATCCGGTCGATGGACAGAAAAATCACCAGCGTCGCCTTGTGCCGAGCCAGGGATTCCAGTTCCTCCCCTTCCGGCATGGGGGTTCTTCCGGCAGTTCTCGTCAAAATCACCGTCTGGCTGACCTCAGGCAATGTCAGATCCCTTCCGAGAGCCGCCGCAGATGCGAAAACGGAGCTGACCCCGGGAACCACCTCCCAGGCGATTCCCCTTTTCTCCAGTTCCGTGGTCATCTCCGCCATGGCCCCAAAAATGGCGGGGTCTCCGGACGCCAGACGGACGACGACCTCCCCCCGGTTTGCCCCTTCCACCAGGGAGTCGACGATCTCTTCCCGCGTCATCCCGGCCGAATCGACCCACTTGGCTTCCGGGGACAAGATGACCATGGCCTCCTTGGGTACAAGGGAGCCCGCAAAAACGACGCGTCCCGCCCGTGCCAGCACGCGTGCGGCCCGGACGGTCAAGAGATCAGGCGAGCCCGGCCCCGCTCCGACAAAGTAGACCGCGCCGGTCCGGACAGGGTGCATCGGGATATCATTGGGAAATGTCATAAGTGCCATCCGCCTTCCATATGTCAAACGCGCGCTTCCAGAAAAGGACCCGCGCAAAAAAGAACCCCCCTTCCGCAAAAAAAACTGTACCAAAAAGCGGAAGTCCCCGGTGGAGGAGTAAAATCAGGATACCTAAAAAAACGATGCCCCCCCCATAGGCCATCAGGACTTTCGACCGACCGGGGTGGGTGACGGCCAACCCCCTGTCTTCCAGGCTCCAGGGCATTTTGCGCCCTTCGGCGGCGCGGGATAGTAAGGCATATCGGCGGGGCCAGTTCTGGAGGAGGTAATACTGGTAGCGGGAATGTCCCAGCCCCAGAAGCGCCGCCGCGATCCCGATGGTGAGTTCGCGAAAAAGAGGCGAGAGATCCAGCTGGCCCCGTGAAAAAGAAAGGAACACCGTCCCGAAAGCGGCGGCAAACCCGGCCATGGCCCACATGGCGGAAAACCGGAGAAAGCTTCCATAAGCGTACTCCAGGGCCCGACGGATGTCTTCCCGGCTGGCGTCCCGGGAAAATGGGCTCATGTTTTTGTTCCCCCAAGGGTTTTTCTCACCAGAATCAGGGACATATAGGGAAGGTTCCTCTCCTTCAGTGTCCGGATATCGGTCACGATTTCCTGGCGGGACGTTCCGATTTCGGCGAGATAGACAGCTTTCTCCACGAGGCCTTTTCTTTCAAGCAGGGCAAGCACCGCCGGAAAAACACGATGAACCTTCATCAGGACAATGGTTTCGTGGGTATCAAGAACATGATCCAGTGATTCCGGTTCATAGGTCGCTGGCACGACAGCCAGGCTTTCAGGCCCCTGGACCAGCGGCATTCCCGTCAAGGCCGTCGCCGCCGATATGGAGGTCACTCCGGGCACGACACTGACGGACAGGTCCGGAATCTGGCGCCTGAGACCCTCCAGGAGATTGCCGAACGTGGAATAGAAAAAGATGTCTCCCAGACTGATAAAAGCGACATCGCCCCTGTCGAGGGCCCCCTTCAGAACTTGGGCGTTTTCTGTCCGGGCCTTCTCCAGAATCTCCTGATCTTTCGTCATGGGAAACACGAGTTCGATCCGTTCCAGGGGAATTGTCCGGGCTTCCAGAACTTCCCGGACGGCATCCAGCGCAAGTGAGCCTCCGTCGGAAACCGATTTGGGAACGGCCAGCGTGGGGACTGTCGACAGGATTCTGGCCGCCCGAAGGGTCAGAAGATCCGGGTTGCCGGGTCCGACTCCGATCCCGAAGAGTGTTCCTGTCTTTTCCGGTCGGGCATCCCGTCCCTTCATTGCTCGTCCCCCTGTCCGAATCCTGATGCTTCTTCGTCTGATTCCGTCGCGTTTTCCCCTTCTTCGCGAATCCGGTATTCCTCGTTCAACCACCGCGCAAGATCGATCTTCCGGCACCGGTTCGAACAAAAACTCGTCCTTGCGTAGCGTTCACCTTCAAGGGGCGCATGGCAAACAACACACCGCCGGATCCCTTCGCCGGAAACCACCCTACACCTCCCGGGCCGGGGCGTCTCCGAAACCCGGAATCGCCATTTCCCTTGCGCGGAGGATGTATTTCCCGACGACGTCGTATTCCAGATGGAGCCCGTCGCCCACTTTCCTGTCGCCGAGATTGGTCACCTCCATCGTATGGGGAATGATGGCGAGCTCGATCAGGCACAGCTGGCGGTCGGGATGGTCCTGAATCCTGTTCACCGTGAGACTGATGCCATCCAGGGCGATGGAGCCCTTGGGAATAACAAACGCCCTGTGGGAATAAGGAACGGCGACCTGAAGAAATTCCGTCTCTCCCTGACGGTTACGACTCTCCAGGGTCCCGAGGCCATCGACATGCCCCAGCACGAGGTGTCCCCCCAGTCGGTCGGAGAGCCGCATGGCCCGCTCCAGATTGACGCGTTCGGCCTTGAGGAACTTGCCCATACGGGTGACGGACAATGTTTCCAGGGAAACATCGACCCGGAATCCTGAACTCCAGGACTCCGTCACCGTCATGCAGGCGCCGTTGATGGAAACAGACTCGCCCGAAACCAGCTCCTTTCCGAAAGAAACGCCATCAATGGAAAGGACGCAACCGTTTTTCCCCTGTTCGATGGAATGGACAATACCCGTTTCTTCCACGATTCCCGTAAACAACCCTCAGCCTTTCTCCGATAAGGTTTGTTCCAAAAAACAGGTTTCGTTCCAGAGATCGACCGAAACCAGCAGATCCTCCCCCAGATACCGGGTTTTCAGAGGTCCCGCAAAACGGAACGCGTCGACGAGCCTTTCCGGGGAGCGGCCTCCCACCCAACCGATCGCGTCCTGGCCTCCGATCACGAGCGGGGCCAGTACAAGGCGGATACTGTCCACCAGCCTTTCCCGGAGGAAAGAGCCCGTCACCCGCGCCCCTCCCTCGACCAGGAGTGTCAGGAGCCTCTCTCTAACCAAAATATCCATCAGGGCGCCCAGATCGAGTTCTTCCCGGTTTTGGGTTCGCGGAACGCGAAAGACCCGGGCGCCCTTTTTTTCAAGCGCCTCAAGCCTCCACCCGGGCGCATCCTCACCCGACATGATCCACACCGGTGACTCGGACAGTGTGTCAAAGAGCCGGGAGTCCGGCGGCGTTCTGGCAAGGGAGTCCAGAATAATCCGGACAGGGTGGTGGACCTTCTTCTTGCCGGGGAGACGGGTGGTCAACAGGGGATTGTCCTTGAGAACGGTCCCCACTCCGACCAGAATGCCGTCATGTTCCTGCCGGAGCTGGTGAGCGTACTTGAGAGAAGGCCCTCCGGAAATCCACTGGGAATCCCCTGACACGGTCGCGATCTTTCCGTCGAGGCTGGCCGCGCCCTTGACGGTCAGGTAGGGTCTTTTGTTCTTCATCAGGGAAAGAAAACCCCTGTTGACTTCGAAAGCCTTCCGGGCCTGAAGTCCCGTCTCCACCTCCACACCCCCCCGCCGGAGCTCGTCGATCCCTTTTCCGCTGACATGCGGATTGGGATCAAACAGGGAGATCACGACCCGTTTCACGCCGGAAGACAGGATTTCCCGCGAACAGGGAGGCGTCCGTTTGTTCAGGTGGCAACATGGTTCAAGGTTGACATAAAGGGTCCCTCCACGGGCCCGTTCACCCGCGGAACGGAGGGCCAGGACTTCGGCATGGGGCAATCCGGGGCGCTGATGGAAGCCTTTGCCGACCACGGCGCCATCCTTGACAATGACGGCCCCCACACGGGGGTTGGGGGCAACATCGTCCCGGCCTTTCATCGCGAGCTCCAGCGCCATGGACATATAGTGACCCTGCCCCCGAGACATTACCCTCCCCGAACGGGGGACGGAGCCTGATCTAGACGTCCCAGAAGTGAAATCCCCCTGGCCAGGACACCCAGAAGACGCTGTCGGTTGTCTCGAATGAGGGGATCGGGGTCGTTGATCATGACCGCGTCGAACAACGCTCCGACCGGATCCACAAAACGCGACGCCGATTCCCATAGGCTTTCCCATTCCCCTTCCTGGACCTTGCTTGACCATCCGCCTTCGGACAGTAGACCCTTTTCCTCCATGAGCATGTAAAGCTCCTTTTCCGATGGGTGGCGGAACAGGGAGGGATCCGGAGGAGCAGTCGTCAGGACATCCGGGGTGGAAAGAATGTTCAACAGCCTGTTATACAGGGCGATCAGGGGAATCGCTTCCTCTCTGGCGAGGGCCGAATCGAGGAAAGACAGGCGCGATCCCGCCATCCAGACAGGTTCCGTCAGGGACACAATGGCAGACCGGACAAGAAGGGTTGGGTATTCCCTCTCCCAGTAAGCCTGCAAACGTTCCTTCCAGAATTTTTCAAGCTCCGCGGAAGGATCTTTTCCGGGAACAAGGTACCGGGATTTCGCAATCAGCGCTTCCAGACTGACGGGCCACCGGGTTTCGCGCAGAATCGCCAGCATCCCGTGGGCCGCCCGGCGAAGGGCGTAGGGATCAAGGCTACCGGACGGCACAAAACCGCCCGCCATGCCGACCGCCTGGTGGAGAACCTTGTCGACCAGTGACAGAAGCCGTCCCGGCAGGGTTTCCGGAAGACGATCCAGCGCGTGCCGGGGCCTGTAGTGTTCGCGGATAGCCTTACTTTCCAGTCGGATTCGCCGTCCCTCTGGACCGCCCGCCTGAAGGCTTTCACGATGTTCGGCTTCCCAGTAGTATGCTCCGATCACCCCTTCCAGCTCTGGAAACTCCCGGACCAGGCCGGTCGCGAGATCCGCCTTTGAAAGGCCACTGAGGCGGTCTATCGATTCCGCCAGTTCTCCGCGGGAAAGGCCGGTGGCAGCCACATCTTTTTCCGGAATATGGTCGAGTATCCATCCGCCCAGTTCCCGGGCCATACGGATTTTGTCGGCGATCGTCCCCACTCCGGGAAAGAAAACCATACCGGTCAGATCCGAAATATAGGATGCAAGGGGACGGGATCGATCCCTGTTCAGGTAGTACTGTGCGTCCTCAAGGCGAGCCCGGACCACTTTTTCAAAACCGGCCCTGACGAGAACAGCGTCGGCTCCCGGATTGCCGGAAATGGCCAGGAAGCGGCTGGAAAGGCCCTTTCCGGGATCTTCCAGTACATAGAAACGCTGATGGACGCGGAGAACCGTCTGGATGAGTTCGGGTGGAAGATCCAGATAACGATCCGGAAAGCTCCCCAGAATGACGCGATAACCTTCGACAAGATCCAGGACTTCGGTTGTCAGTTCCGGGTCCGGCCGCCGGATCACCCCTCCGGGTATATGACCCACATCCTGTTCCATCCTGAGGGACAGATCCAGATCGCGTTCGATCAGCCAGCCGCGTTTTTCCGTATCCGGTTCGACTCCCCAGTCTTCCAGGAGCCCCACATAATGGGACACCCCTCTGACGGGATGCGGAACCAGTCCGGCATATCTCGGGGAACGGGTCACAGGCCGGGAGCGAAGTCCCACCCATTCGACATCGATCTCCCGGTCCCCCAGGAACGCCATAACCCAGAGGACAGGGCGAAGGAACGGGCCTGAATCGACCCCCCATCTCATGGTTTTGGGAAGGGGCAACCCCTCCACCGCCTTTGCCAGAAGTTCTCCAAGGACCGCATGTGTCTTGAGAACGGGGGAGATCTTCTCCGCCGCCAGATAGTCTCCCCTGGGGGTGGAAACGATTCGGATCTCCCTGATCTCCAGTCCCTGGCTCTTCGCAAATCCCTGCGCCTGCAAAGAGGGGGCGTCCGGGAGGGAGCCCGCCAGACGGGCCGGGGGTCCGATCACCGTTTCCCGAAAAGGCTCCTGTTCGTTCGGAAGATCCTCCATCAGAAGGATCAGACGCTGGGGTGTGCCGAATACCCGCACCGACCCTTCACCCAGACGATACTCCGTCCGAAGCAACCGGGCGCGGGATTCAATAGCCTGACGGAGCGAGGGAAGTACACCGGAAGGGAGTTCTTCGCAACCGATCTCGAAGAGCGCGGCGCGGTCGAGATCCCGCGACGGTCGGGGGAATCTGGAAACAGCGGAAAAATTCATCCGGCGGCCTCCTCACGGGTCACCGGCGACACCGTATTTTCCCCTGCCCCACCGACAGAATCTTCCAGACTCGCACGGTACGTCTGCGCGGCAAGCTTGGCCTGTCCGCGGACGCGACCGATAAAATGCTGGCGCTCCGAAACGCTGACCGCCCCCCGGGCATCCATCAGGTTGAACGCGTGGGACATACCGAGGACCATTTCGTAACCGGGAAGATAGAGACCGCGCGAAAAGAGGCCTTTTGCCTGGCTCTCCAGAAAGTCGAACTGTTGACGCAAATGCTCCACAGGCGCTTCTTCGAAGTTGAACACCGAATGCTGCCTCTCCCCCTCCCGGTGAATCCTGCCATAGGTGATCCCCCGGGCATATTCCAGGTCGAATACGTTCGCGACCCCCTGGAGGTACATCGCCAGACGTTCCAGGCCGTACGTGATTTCGACCGGAACGGCGCCCAGAGAAATGCCCGCCACCTCCTGGAAGTAGGTGAACTGCGTCACCTCCATCCCGTCCAGCCAGACCTCCCAGCCCAATCCCCAGGCGCCCAGTGTCGGCGATTCCCAATCGTCATGGACAAACCGGATGTCGTGATCGGCCAGGCGGATTCCCAGCGCTTCGAGACTCTTGAGATAAAGCGCCTGGGATTCGGTCGGAGAGGGTTTGATCAACACCTGGAACTGGTAATACCGCTGCAACCGGTTGGGGTTTTCCCCATACCGACCGTCGGTGGGACGACGGCAAGGCTGGACGTAGGCGACGCGCGTTTCCTCCGGGTCGAGCGCCCCGAAGAACGTGGCGGGGTGGAACGTTCCCGCCCCCATTTCCTTGTCGTAGGGCTGGATAATGGCGCAACCCTCCCCCGACCAGTAAGACTCGAGGGCCTGGATCATTTCCTGAAATGTCATGGACGGTTTCCGGACCTTTCCTTGAGACTCATTTGGCGGACAAAAGACAGACAATGTTTTTCTATCATAACAGAAGGCCGGCAGCGGATTCGAGAGACGAATCATGAGACATTTGCAGGCTCATTCGCAGCAGATGTTCTGGCCGCCTCTCCCCTTCGCGACGTACATGCGTCGATCCGCCGCAGCCAGAAGCTCTTTTGCATCCAGACCGTCCGCGGGATAAACCGAGACACCGATGCTGCATCCGAGCCGACCATCCCCGCCACTTCCGCCGAAAGGTTTCTGAAAAACCTTGAGGAACCGTTTCGCCAGGAGAAAAGCGCCACCAGACTCTTCCAGAACGGGCATCAGGCACAAAAATTCGTCACCCCCCAGTCGAGCGAGGACCTCCCCTTCCCGCATCACACCCTGAAAACGTCTTGCGACCTCAACCAGCACCCGGTCACCCTCAAGGTGACCCCATCGATCGTTGATACCCTTGAAACCGTCCAGGTCTACCATCAAGACCCCGACCATCCATTTTTTTCTCTGGGCATTCCCGATAGCGTGGACAAGAATCTCCAATGCCGCCGGACGGTTAAAAAGTCCTGTCAGAAAATCATGGGTGGACTCTTCCCGAAGCCGACGCATCAGATCTTCCCTGGCATGGATCTCTTTTCCGATCAGACGGTACAGGATGGCCCAGAACGAGACGATCGTCAGAGCCAGAACGGATCCTGCCAGGAAAATCTTTTCTTGCCGCCGGCGGAGGACCTGCCTCTCATGTATCTTTTTCTGGACAATCAATCCTCTCATCTGGATGGAGATGGCCCGGATCTGATCCATCAGTTTTTTTCCATAATCCGTCAGGACCATTTCCCGCGCCGCGTTAAATCCTGCCTCCTTCCGAAGGCGGACCGTAACCGTAAGCTCTCCCATTTTCTTCTGCACAAGCGAACTCATCAGTACAGCAATCCCCGACAGGGAAGGGACCATTTCCCTGAGCATACGGATGGCCTTCATATCCCGCCGGATGTTCCCAAGGGCTTTACGATAAGGTGCCAGGTATGACTGTTCGCCCGTAATCACGAAACCCCTTTGTCCGGTTTCGGCATCCTTGATATCGGAGACCAGACGGACAAGGAGGAGTTCCCCTCTGGAATAGGACTCCCAGCGATCTTCCGCCCGGATGTAGGAAGTGACAATCGAATAGGTTTCCCCGAAAAGGCCGAGAAACAGGAAAAACGCCATCAGGAAACTGAGGCGCATCCGTCTTCTCAAGGCTTCCATGCTGACGGGAGTAGGTAACATGCGATCGGACAGGACGCTATCTCCCGAGCTTCTTTTATCGATGTGACCTTCAGTCTCGGTCACCGGGCTCCCTTGCATGAAAATACCGATCCCCCAGTTCCAGCAGATCCAAAACATCGCATCCGGCATCATGACGAAAAAATTTTTCGAATAAGGCTGGATAACACCGAGCCCAAGGTCTAAAATGATCCGGACAGCCCTTATCTGGCCGAAACCATCGTGAACAGGCCCGAAACCGCCTTCAAACAGTGCCCAATATTAAGGAAAGCGCCTGCATATGGATATTATTAGCATGAATTCGGGATTCAACCAAACGCCGGCCAGCCAAAGCAGGATCGTCGAGTTGACTGAAAAAGCCTGCGCGGGGGAGGGTATTACCGGAGAAGACGCCCGATGGCTATTCTCCCTCCCCGAACAATACTCACCCCTAATCCGGGAGGGATCGGACCGGATCCGGCAAACTTTCAGAGGGATGGCCATCGATCCCTGCACGGTGATGAACGCCAAATCCGGCGGGTGTTCCGAAGATTGTCATTTCTGCTCGCAGTCTTCCCACCACCAGACGATTTCACCCGAATACCCCCTCACGCCGCCGGAAACAATCCGAAAAACGGCGACCCTCGCCAAAGAAAACGGCGCTCGACGATTTTGCGTGGCGACCAGCGGAAGGGGACTTTCGGACCCCTCCGAAGTCCGGGGGATCGCCAAATCCATCGAAACGGTCAGGAATGACGTAGGAATCTGGTCCTGCGCGACACTCGGAATCCTGTCAAGAGAGGTCCTATCCTCGCTCCATGATGCCGGGCTCAACCGGCTCCATCATAATCTCGAAACTTCCCGGGATTATTTTCCGAACATCGTCACAACCCATCGCTACGACGAACGCATCGACACCATCCGTAAAGCCAAGGAAGAAGGGATTTCGGTCTGTTCCGGAGGCATATTCGGCATGGGAGAGTCGGACGCCGACAGGGTCCAGCTCCTTGAAACCTTGCGCGAACTGGATGTGGATTCCGTTCCGATCAATTTTCTGGTTCCGATTCCGGGAACCCCCCTTCATGACCAGGGGGCGGGAATCGGCGCGGCAGAGGCTCTCCGCTCGATCGCCGTCTCCCGTTTCATGCTGCCCACCAAGGAGATCCGCATCTGCGGCGGGAGGGTCAACGCTCTCGGATCGCGCCATCCGGAAATCTTCCACCATGGGGCGAGCGGTGTCATGATCGGGAACTACCTGACCCGCATGGGCAGGCCGCCCGACGAGGATATCCGGATGATTTCCGAACTGGGTTTCACCATCACGGAACCGCACGTGCCATGACCGCTCCGGACACAGAATCCCTTTCGAAAAAAGGGGGGCATTTATACAGTGTCCGGATGCGGGCCTTCATCAACGACCATCATCTCTCCGGGGGCGAAGACCTCGTCAGCCGGAATGCGCTTGGCGAAAGGGTCCTTGCCCTCTTGGAGCAGGGACTGACTTCATCAAAAAACAGCGAATCTCTCCCCCCATCCCTCAATGTCCGGATTGAGCCGGTCCCCGAAACCGACATCGTTCCGTCTGTCCTTCTCCCGGTCTACTGCCTTGAAAGCGGCTCCCACGAAGAGACCCTTTCATTCCTCAGGATGGTCCTTGACGCCGGTTTTCCCCGATTGACCGTTCCGGGGAAAATACTTTTTGGCCATTTTCTCGATATTCTGGGCGGTTCCGATCAAAGACTTTCGGGAGCGACCTTCATTTTGCCTTCAGGGAAAAAGATCACTCCCGAACAAACGGGGGTTCGCGTGAGCCATTTCGGGATCGTTCCCCATCTGAGGCAGATCCTGTTGAAGGAGGCGGCCACCCACCCAGCCGGGGCGGGGCGAAGATTTATTGAAGCTCTTCAGATCGCAAGCAAGATCATGTCGCATCCGGTTCCGGAAATCGAAGTCTGCGTTTCCGACAATCCGGAATACACGACCGGTTATATAGCCCTGAAGGGATTCGGCTATATCCGACTTCCCCATATCAAACTGGCAGGAAAGGCGTGGGGAGGACGATTGATCGGACTGTCTTCAGAAATTCCAGCGTCCCTCCAGTCGGAGCTCTCCGTCTATCTCTCCCGGGTTCCCGTCCTCTTCGTCGACCGCTCCCCCCTTTTTCCTTCAGAAAACGCTATCGCACTTCTCGAAAGATTGAAGAAAGGATGACAATCGGGTGATGGGAAACCAGGGGTACCTTGAAGCCAATGACCGTCTGCTCCAGGAACTCGACCGGTCGGGCCAAAGAAAACAGCTCCCGACCCGGGGGGAGATTTCGCTTTCATCCAACGACTATCTGAATCTTTCGCGTCATCCGCAACTGATCGAAAAAGGGATCGATGAACTCCGCCGATCCGGCACCGGAGCGACGGGATCACGCCTCCTATCCGGAAACCACCCCTTGAACAGGGATCTGGAGGTGGCGATCGCCTCATTCAAGAATGGCCCGTCCGCCCTTGTGTTTTCCACTGGATACCAGGCCAACCTCTCAACGATCGGAGCCTTGGCGGAACTCGTCGACATTTTCTACTCCGATGCGTTGAACCATGCTTCCCTGATCGACGGTCTGCGCCTGGCACGAAAGGAAACTATCGTATTCCCTCATAATGATGTCCAATGGATTGAGCGCGATCTGGAGGTCAGGGCCAGGTCAACAGGGACAAGCCCGCGATTTATGGTCGTCACAGAATCGCTTTTCAGCATGGAAGGTGATATGGCGCCTCTGCGGAAACTTTCCGATCTCGTTGATGCCCGGGATGGCCTTCTGCTCGTGGACGAAGCACACGCTACCGGTACGGTCGGGAAAGAGGGGCGGGGTGGATTTGAACAGGAAGGCCTCTCATGGGATCCGGACAGGGTCCTTGTGACCGGCACCTTTTCCAAAGCCATGGGGGGTCTTGGAGGATTTACGGTTTGCCATCCGGATTACCGCGAACTCCTGATCTCCCGGGGAAGAGGCTTCGTCTATTCGACGGCCCTTCCTCCGGCCGTACTGGCATCCAACCTGGAAGCCCTGAGGATCCTGGGCGCGGGGAACGACCTTGTGAAAGCCCTGTCACAGCGCGTCTCCGAACTCAGGGAGGCACTGGGCGCCCCTGCCGGACAGTCTCCCATCATCCCCATCCGGGGGGAGAAAAAGGCGCTTGCATCCTTTCAGGAATACCTCCTGGAATCAGCCCTCTGGGCTCCCCTGATCTTTCCGCCAACGGTTCCGGAAGGATCCGAACGGATCCGTCTTTCGGTAACACTGGGTTGGGAGACTGACTGGATCAGACGGATCGGGGAGGCTTTTCATAGAGAAACTGGATTGCAAGCGGGATAAAAAATGTACCGGAGCAGCCGCTCCGGAGGAAACACAACCCCAAAAAATTGCCCCTTCAGGTCAATGGCATCTGACAGCCTTATCTGAAGAGGCAAATGTTGGATCGAAAACGAAACCTATTCCGTCACGCCACCGTCCCAGGAATCTTCCCGACCAACATAGGCGGGGTGGATCAGATCCCGGATCGAAATCAGACCGACAACATCCTCGTCCCTCATGACAAGCAAATGACGGATATGATGTTTGTCCATCATATCCTGTGCGTCATATATGGAAGCGTCTTCCTGTATAGAAAGGACCGGAGCGCTCATCACCTGTGAAACCGCCGTCACATAGGGAACCCGATCTTCCCCGATCACCCTGCGGACGATGTCCGTTTCCGTTATGATTCCGACTGTCTTGTCGCCCTGGTTGACGAGAAGGCTTCCGACCTTTTTGGTCTTCATGATTTCAACCACTTCCCGAACCGTCGTTGTCGTCTCCACCAGCAATGGATTCTTTGTCATCACTTTTTTCACAGAGACCATTGTCCACCCTTCCCCTTTTTACAGGATTTGCCTCACCAAATTGAATCGCCCAGCACATCAATCACAATAGGGATGACTCCGTTCTGAAAGAATACCAAAAAAGAAACAGAGATCAAAGAAGATTCGGTCAGAAAGAATGATGGTGGTGAAAATAGGAGATCATGCCGTGGCTCGCAATATCCGGTCCCTTGATGCGCCAAAGTCCCAGATCGATCGATAAGGCTGCCACAGCGATTCTGGGATTCCCGAGGGGGGCCATTCCCATGAACCACTCGTAATGCCCCGCCGGATGCAATCCCGACAAGGTCCCCGTCTTCCCCGCGACTTCGATATGCCGCAGAACGGGGTCGTAGTGCCAGTGGAGAAAAGCCCTTCGACCCGTACCATGAACCGTCGTCGAATGCATCATGGCAAGCAAGGTCCATGCGATTTTGGGTCCCGTGACCGTCAGGAGGGGGCGGGGCATTTCCCGGTAGATGACGTTTCCGGCAGGGTCAACAATGGTATGGATGATGTGGGGAACCATCATGACCCCCCCATTGGACAAGGCGCCGGAGATCAGAGCCGCGTGAATGGGGCTGATCACCACCTGCCCGAATCCGGCTGCCGTCCGGGCGAAAGCGTCACGATCCACAGGAATGTCCGCATGGCTTGTATCAAAAGGAATGTCCGATTCGATCACCCTGTTGAAGCCGAACCTGTCCGCCGTCAGCTGAAGATTCTGCGGGTTAAGCCACCTCAGTGCGATCTTGGCAAAAATCATGTTGACAGATTTTCCCAAGGCCTCGGTTACCGACAAATGGAGCCTGTCACGATGGGGATTGTCTTTCCAATACGATGGACCGATACAATAGAGGCAACCATGAAAATAGATCCGGGTTTCAGGACTGATTTTCTGGTGTTCGAGGGCATCATCGGTCGTGACAACCTTGAACAGGCTGGCTGCCGGATAGGTTGCCCTCTGAACGAGGGTGTTGTCCTGTGTCCCGTAATGGCTCCCGTAAAGCGCCAGAAGATCACCCGTCCGGGGGTCGACAGCGACAAACATGCCATAGGGAACCCGGTTTCGCCGAACGAAACGACCCACCTCTTTCTCAAGAGAGGGACGAACCGTCCAGTACACCTTATAGCCTCCGTCCAGGTCGGTCACATAACGTCCACCGTCTATATCCCCAAATTCAAGAATATAGGAAGCATCCAGAATCGGGCCTGCCGGAAGCATGTGAACCACGGGCAGTCCATCTTTTGTCAGGATGGGAGGCGTGCCCGGCGTCTGGCTCCAGGAGCCCATGGGCTGATAGGCCGGATCCGGGAGAAGCGAGGCATGACTGACGGAATTGGAGAGCGATTTGGCGAGAAGGGGATCCCTCACGCCAGGGCCGGTGGTCTTGGCCCATGATGTGCGCGTTTTCCAGGCATCTTCGGGTGCGGAGAGTCCCAAAAAAGCCAGCAGCAGGGCGACAGAAAAAATACGTTTTCCCAGTGTCCAGGCAATCGGGTTCTGAAGCAGGTACAGGATTCGCCGAAGCTTGTCCAAAGTGTCTCCGACCGTTGATCAATCCAGAGGATTACCCGCACGTTTGCTGCCTGGCGGAGCATCCGGGTTCAAAAGCAAGGATGGGGGGATTCTATACGGATTGAGTCCCATTGACAATAGGGAAAAGGGGTTTTGACCACGATCACCTTTCACACATACAAAAGAGGCCCCATAAAATTTGGCACCGGCCCTTCCCGTCCTTGTGATTTCAGACTTTGTGAATCTCCATCACCGGCTTTACAATTCCGTCTTCTCCCCGATCTATATAAACATTGGCCCGTCCGCCCGTCGGCCCGGTCAGACGAATTCCATGAATATGAAGGGAGGACAACGATGGGCCAAGGATGGCCCGGCCCATTCTCGGATGGCCTGACTGGAACGCGATGCCTCCCATTGTCTGAAGGACCATCATGAGGGACGTTACACTCCAGGCCTGCGGTGAACAGGATGTCGGGTATGAAAATGGACCCTCCCCGTTTTTTCGGTCGAATCCGCAATAAAGTTCAGGGGGACGCTGATCCCTGAAAAAACGGAGCCCATCCAGAAATCCTTCACAAAGGTTTTCCATCTCCGAAAAAATCCTGTGCCTCGACAGCCCCGCCAATATCAGGGCATTGTCATGGGGCCAGACGGACCCGTTGTGATAGGAAACCGGATCGTAGCGCAATTCGGACTTTCCTATCGTGCGAACCCCCCACCCCGAAAAAAGATTGTCAGAAAGCAGATTCTTGGCCACACCCCTGACCATGGACTCAGAGGGCATGTCCGACAAAAGAACATGTCCCGCGTTCGAACTCTGCACCTTGCAAGGAGCCAGGTTGCCATCCAGGGCCAATGCGAATGTTTTCATATCCGGAAGCCAGAAAGCGGATAAAAATGCCTGTTTCAGGCGTGATGCCATCTGGCGCGTCTTCTCCGAAAATCTTGCATGTCCCATCCTTTCTGCCAGGACGGAAAAGGCCGAGCAGGCATAATGCAGATACGCCTGGACCTCGCACAGGGCAATCGGGTGGGCAGCCAGGCGTCCGTCCGCGTGAAAAACCGAGTCTCCGGAATCTTTCCATCCCTGCTGGATCAGACCCCCGTTCGTATCCCCCCGGTAAACGAGGAAGCCGGTCCGATCGTCCGTTCCGTAGCGTTCAACCCAGGAAAAGGCTCGTTCAATGACGGGCCATATTTTTTCCAGGAAAGGATAATCCCCCGTCCGCTCAACATAACGCGCCGCCAGCATCAGGTAGAGGGGCGTGCTGTCGACGCTGCCATAATATCGTCCAAAGGGAACCTCCCCGGTCCCTGCCATTTCTCCTGTCCGCATTTCGTGCAGGATCTTTCCGGGCTCTGCCGCCCGTTTGGGGTCGAGCACACGGGATTGCAGCCGACCCAAAAACAGCAAGATCGTTTTCGAAAGTGCCGGAGCCGCCCACAGGGTAGAAAGACCGGTAATGAGGGCGTCCCTTCCGAAGACGGTAGAAAACCAGGGAAGACCCGCGTAGGGAATCAGCCCTTCCCGGACCGGCGTACACAGAACTCTCAGGTCTTCGATGGCCTGTCGAAAACATCGGTCCAGGAACGGGTCCGAAGACCTGACCTCAGGCCATTCCTTTCCGAAATCCTCCAGTTCATGCTGCCGTCGGGCAATAATCCCTTCCATGTCGGGAGGCCTTTTTGATGTCTCCGAAGTCACGGGGGAAGCCGGATCCTGCCATTCCCGATATCTCACCCTGAAATAAAACGTCATACTTTCTTCCGGTTTCAGATCAAGAACCCATTTCCAGCCATCCTGATTCATTTTTCCGGAGCAGGGAGAGCTCATCCTGACGGACGTTTCCCGCAATAGATTGTCTTTTCCGTGGTAGCGAAACACAGAAGTTGAAGGTGACGGGGAAAACCACTCAACCTTTCGTGGCGACGGATCCGCTCTCTGCATCCCCCGAACTTCGAACAGATCCTGGAAATCTGCAGCTATTTGCCATTCAAATGGAACCGTCAACTTATGGGGGCTCCGGTTTTCCACGATACACCGTTCGGAAAAACCATCCTCCTCCAGCACACGGGTCTGGGAGAGCGACAGTCGCAATACCTGGCTATGGGGATTATCCGGAGTCCTGAATGTCAATATCGGCATGATCCTGTGGATCTGTTCAAAACAGGAATCTTTCCTTCCCTGGGCCCAGAGGGGCACGGGCTTGATATCGAGAAGCCTGACCGACCAGCGGGACAGATAACGCATTCCGTGCCAAAAAAAACCGTGATAGGGAACCCGGTCTGATTCGATGTCTCCGGAAGGAGGCCAAACAGCAAAATGGTCTCCGGTCTTGAAAATGGCATCGGAAGCATCAAGAACCAAGAGTGGATGGACTTCATAGGGATATGGACGCTGTTCCATCGATGCTCCTTTTTGAAACGCATGAGGGCCTCAAGGCTAAGGACGGGAACAAAGACCGTCCGCTTGCCCCTCTCTCGGCATGGGCCTAAGAAGGGGGATGCGCGGACAGGAGTTCAGGTCATGCATCCTTGCCGTAACGTGCATACAGACCCAGGATGAGCCAGCCACCGGAAACATGCGAGCTTTGAACTTTCACACTAAAATAAGGTATAATTTTACGATACGAACAATCGACAATGAAGCTTTTCAGGGTAGAACGGACTTGTCCTGGCATCATTGCTGGTCCTTCTCTCATACAAACCCCAGGGTGCGGATGACCTCCAGCAAATTGAACAGCATGACCGGATTCGGGGAACATTCCACAATTGCTCCCGTTGAAGGGTACCGCATCACCATCAAATCCCTCAACCACAGAAATCTTGAAATCCAGGCCACATTGCCGCGGGAGTGGGACCACCTTGAACTGGCGATTCGGAAACTCATTTCCCAATCCATACAGAGAGGCCGGATCGAAATCTCCGTCAGCCGGATCGACGGGAGTCCAAAAAGCACCGGGAATTGGTTACCGAAAGCGCTAGAAGCATACGAGGATCTTGTCCGGCTCCAGGAACTCCTGGGGGTGGAAGATCCGGTGAGGCTCGAACACATCCTCATGCACATGTCGCACGAACGAGCCCCCTCATCCTCTCCTGTCGAAATGAAATACGGACTCGAAGCCGTCTCTTGCGCGCTTGATTTGCTCCTGGCGAGCCGCAAACAAGAAGGTGATTCCCTTGGGCTGGTTATTGAAGGACTTCTGGAAGAAGTGCAGGAATCCGTCCGTCACATTGAAATAAAAAGACCGACGGCAGCAGAAAAGGCGAGAGACAATTTTATCAACCGGATGAAAGATCTTCTCGCCGACGTCCAGTCCCACGACACTGAACGGCGCTTGGAAGAGGAAGCCCTTTTTTACCTGTCGAAGAAAGACAATGAAGAGGAGTGGCAACGCTTCAGGATTCATCTGACGAGATTCCGGCAGGACCTTGCGGAAGGGGGCCCGATAGGGAAGTCTCTTGACTTTCTCCTTCAGGAAATGCAGAGGGAAATCAACACCTTTATCACCAAGGAATCCCAGCCGGAAGTCTTCCAGCCGGCCATGACCATCCGAAACACATTGACAAGGTTGAAGGAACAAATTCAAAATGTCGAATAAGTCTCACGGTTTTGTCAATATTGGTCTGGGCAACCTTGTTTCCCTGGAACACATCATCAGCGTTGTTGGGGTCAACTCTGCTCCGGTCAGGCGGATGAAAGACGCCGCCCAGGAAAAAAGCCTGCTGATTGATGCCTCTGAAGGACGAAGAACCCGCTCCGTCATCATCATGGACAGCGGACACGTCATCCTTTCGGCCCTGCAGCCCGAAACACTGGCTTCGCGGTTGAACAACTGGGACGAAGAGCTGACTTCGGAAGGAGGCGCAGATTGACCGAAGGAATCAGGGCATACAGGGAAAAAACATTTTCCCTGACGAAGGAGAGCATGCCCATGACTGATCAGCGCGATGGTCAATCCGGACAGGACCCGGTCCTTTCGCCAACAATATACGGAAAAAGGCTTTACCACCCCCTTCTGTTCGTTGTGTCAGCCCCTTCCGGAGCCGGAAAAACTTCCCTGTGCAAGGAGATAGCCCGCAAGGCCTCGTGGATTCACTATTCGGTATCCTACACGACACGATCCCCCAGGCCGGGAGAACAAAACGGGATTGATTACCGTTTTGTGTCCACCGGGCAGTTCCGTGAGATGGAAAACAACAACCTTTTCATCGAGTCGGCAGAGGTGTATGGGAATTTTTACGGAACATCCCTCCAGACCATCCATGAATCCTTTGACAAGGGATTGGATGTTCTCGTGGACATCGATATCCAGGGTGCCCGAAAAATCCGGCAAAGAGGAATCGACAACATTTCCATCTATATCCTGCCTCCCTCTTACGCCGTTCTTCGGGAACGCCTCGCTTCAAGAGGACAGGATTCAGAGGAGACCGTCCGCAAGAGGCTAGAACGGGTCCGTCAGGAAATCTATGCGTATGACGAATACGATTACCTGATTTTCAACGTGGACTTTGAGCAGGCGGTCAACGACCTGCAATCGATCATCGTTTCAGAACATCTGAAACGACAAAGGCTGTCCGCCTTCGTCAAGGATTATTTCATCGGCAACTTTTCCGAAGAAACGGTCCGGGCACACGCTTCATCAATCCTCCCCAAGGAGACAAAATGAACGATCTCGTCACAAGACCCATCGAAGTCACCCCGCAAATCATTGACAGCCGATACAGGTTGGTTATTGCAGCAGCTAAACGCGCAAGGCAACTGATGGAAGGCGCCTCTCCCAAGGTTGAAAAGCGTTATCTCAAGGAAACAACGACAGCATTGCAGGAAATTGTTGAAAAAAAACTCCATATCGTGTCCGGGGAAGAGGCGAACAGACTGGAATCCAGCCGGCGGGAAAAACTGCGGGAGCGCGCACGCACGGAAGAGCGATTTTCCTATTCCCGTGGATATGCGCTTGATCCGTCCGACGTGATCAAGGCCGATGTCATGACATACCATCATCCGGAAGAATCCTCATCCACTCCGGAGTCCGAACATGAAACAGAGGAACCGGACATCGAGGACTGACCGACATGTCAAAGCGGATCCTTCTGGGAATAACCGGAAGTATCGCAGCATACAAAGCACTGGATATCGCCCGTCTCTTGCGCCAGGACGGGCATGATGTCCAGATTGTTGCCACACGGAATGCCCTGCGCTTTTTCCCCCGTCTGAACGCCGAGATTTTCACAGGCCATCCGGTCTATGTGGACCTTTTCGATTCATCGGGTTCCGTCCGTCATGTCGAACTTGCAAGCCACAGCGACCTGATCCTGATCGCCCCGGCATCAGCCGATTTTCTGTCCAAAATGGCCCTCGGACTGGCCGACGATTTGCTTTCGGCCATTTGTCTTTCGACGAATTCCCCCATCCTTGTTGCCCCGGCAATGGAAGAAAACATGTATTTTCACCCCGCCGTCCGGGAAAATATGAAGACCCTGCTCTCCCGGGGGATTCGGGAAATCCCCCCCGAAACCGGTCCTCTGGCGTCAGGAAAGGATGGAACCGGTCGTCTTGCCTCTCCCGATGCCGTAAAATCGGCCATTCTTTCGGTAATAGAGCATACCCAAACATGGAAGGGAGTCCGCGTCCTCGTATCGGCCGGCCCCACCCATGAGCCTATCGATCCGGTCCGTTTTATCGGCAACCGGTCTTCAGGAAAAATGGGTTATGCCCTGGCTGCAGCGTGCGCTTCACGTGGAGCGGCTGTGACCCTTGTCTCAGGACCGGCAAACCTCCTTCCCCCGCCGGGGGTGACTTTCCGGTCGATCACTTCGGCCCGGGAACTCGAGATGGAGATGGGCAAGGCCTTCCCTTCCCATGATATCTGCTTCATGACGGCAGCCGTTGCCGATTACAGGGTCAAGGATCCCCTGGCGGGAAAAAAGAAAAAGGATGGAAAAGTCTGGACGCTGGCTCTGGTGGAAAACCCGGATATTCTGTCATCTCTTTCCCGCATGAAAACCTCACAACAGTATCTCGTCGGGTTTGCGGCGGAAACCGTTCTGGACCCCAAGAAGTTGCTGGAAAAACTCCGGAAAAAGGGGGCCGACATGTTGCTGGCCAATGATGTCAGCCAGCCCGGCATCGGATTTTCTTCCGACACGAACGAGTTGACAATGTGTCTTCCGGACGGACAAGTCATTTCATTGGGTCGTCACCCCAAGACCGTCCTGGCGGAGAAGATCCTGGACGCCGTCGAAAAGTGGGGAACTCTCCCGAACCTCGTATCGGACCATGAACCGTCAGCTCATGCCAGAAGGCCTCCCCGGGGATGATCATTGCTCATCCTGTCGGGGATCGCCCCCCCGACATCTCCAATCTTGCAAATCGACCGCTCACTTGTTAGGATACGGTCATTTCCGCATCCGATCTTGGCTGGACGGTTGTGCCCGGAAGGGCTTTCGACAACCGTCTCCGGAATCCATCCCCCGGGAACCCGATGACACCAGAAGAAATTGTGGCTCTAGAGGAACGTCTGGAGGGCAATCCTAAAAGCCGCTCCTTCCTTCAACTTGCGGAAGCCTACCTTGAGTCCGGGGCTGTCGAAAAAGCCCTTCCTCTCCTGA
>DAHWKF010000117.1 GCA_027343785.1 Leptospirillum sp.
CGATCTCCCGACGGCAAGATCCTGCCGTTTCAACCGGGATCCCCCCTGCAATCCTCCTGGATCGAACTGGGATTCGCTCCAAGTGGAGGAGGAAAGAGCGTCTTCTCGAACGCCCTGAACCTGTCGCTCTGTCTTCTTCCCGGACTCAGGCGCCTTCCCCGGATCGCCATTCTGGACATCGGACCGTCGTCCTCCGGCCTGATCTCCCTTCTGAAGGGGGCCTTGCCGTCCGACAAAAAACACCTGGCGGCCCATTACCGGGTGACGATGAGTCCGGAATACGCGGTCAACCCGTTCGACCTCCCCCTGGGATACCGGATGCCTCTTCCGGCTCACCGGGCATTCCTCGCAAACTTCCTGACGCTTCTCGCGACCCCTCTGGGAGCCGACGATCCCTACGACGGGATCGCGGGAATCGCCGGTCTTGTGATCGACCGGGCGTACTCCTCCCTCGAAGACCGGGACGCGAACGCGTCTCCCCGGGAATACGCCCCCCACGTGGATCCGGTCGTCGACCGGGCGCTGTCCGAAATCTCTTTCCCCTTTGAAAGATACTCGAAGCTCTACTGGTGGGACATCGTGGACGCCCTTTTCGATCAGGAAAAAATCCGGGAGGCTTGGCTCGCCCAAACCCATGCCGTTCCGAACCTTCGGGACATTCCGTCCATCGCTTCCGATCCGGCCGTGGTCTCCGAGTACCGTCTGAACACCCCGACGGGGGAGCAGGCGGTCGAGTATTTCAAGCGGCGGATCCAGGAGGCGATCCGGGAATACCCGATCCTGGCGGGTGAAACGAAGTTCGACCTGGGGGAGGCCCGGGTGGTGGCGCTTGATCTCGACGCGGTCTGTCCCAAGGGGACCGGCCCGGCCGCACGGCAGACGGCGGTCATGTACCTCCTGGGCCGCTACATGCTCGTCCGGGACTTCTTTCTCGACGCGGAAGAGGCGGTTCTGGCTCCGGACCGGTACAAGGCGTTCCACCTCGACCGGGCGCGGGATCTCAAGGAGGACGCCAAGCGACTCGTCTTCGACGAGTTCCACCGGACTGATGCGGCCCCGCTCGTGCGGACCCAGGTCCTGACGGACATCCGGGAAGGAAGGAAACGGGGTGTCCAGATCGCCCTGTTTTCGCAATCCATCAACGACTTCGACGAGACGATGGTGGACCTGTCGACTTCGGTCTGGATCCTGGGGGCGGCCACCAAGCAGGCGATCGACAAGGCGGGCGCGATCTTCGGGTTTTCGGAGAGCGTTCTCTCGGCGATGGAGAAGATCGGGGCCCCGTCGAAAGCCGGGGCAAACCTGATCGCGAGGCTGGTCACGAACAAGGGAACCTTCCAGCAGTTCGTGACCAACACCCTGGGGCCGATCGAGCTGTGGTCGTTTTCGACGACCGCCCAGGATGCGGCGATCCGGGACGCCCTCTACAGGCTTCTGGGACCGGTAGAGGCCCGGAAGAGGCTCGCCGCCCGGTTCCCGGGAGGCTCGGCCCGGGAGGAGATCGAACGCCGGTCCCAGGTCATGAAGGACCGGGGAGAAAGCGGGGACTCAGGCCCGACGGTCGTTCAGCAGATTGTGGAGGAGATGGGGAGGGAGGGGTGAGGTCTGATCCTAAATCAATCATGAAATCCAAATACCCAAAATTTTTTATAGACTTAGGGCCAGTTGTCAGAGCCTGTGTGCACTCGACGATGAAAACGGTCTCATCATCCTTGGCAAAGATGTCAATCTGACGACCTGGGGCATCCTGACCTAATTTGATCGTAAAATCCCTACCGGCGTTGAGTTCCTTGAACCCTAGCCTGTAAAGAAGACACCAAACATCATCTTCCAATTGCCGGTCGGGGGGCTTTGGCTTGGACATGCGGACCGATTTCTTGTTTCGCTTAACTACGGACCAGCCGTCCTGCTCCTCACCCTGGACCTTGGTGGTAAGTGCATCATTTTTGCCAGCGGTAACGGTTTTTTCGTCGACGCTTTTGGAGCGGGAACCGTTGATCTTTTTTGCTTCATCACCAACAACGAGCCCATCCGTGAAACTTACCATTTGCCCCCTAGCGCACAATGGATTTAACGTAGTCTCCTCAAAATTTGGCAACGTCCCGCCCTTTATCCAGAACGGTCTCAAGAATGAAAAATTTAGTAGGACCGTTCATAGGTGATGGTCTCCTGGGTTTGACTGGAAATATGGGCCGAGAAAGCGCTCGCCGTTGAAGTGGATGAGATGAGTAGGCGCATCGGCGCACCAGACTTCTGTTTCCCAAGAGATTTCATTTAAGTAACGACCCATAATACCGCGACTTGGGAAGGCCGTAACATAAACAAGACCTGGCTTCGCGCCCTTGAAAAGAGCAGACAACTCGTTGTGACGCTTAGGATCGACGGGACCGTGGCTGGTAACGGATTCTACCAGTAGCAGCCAGTCCTTTTTTACAAAATACAGCACCACGTCCGGCATCTTTCCATGCCGATCCACCGTAACTCCAAGCATCGCCAGCCGTTCTTTCTGGAAGTAACCGCCCTTATCTCCAGTATCGCCGACATAGATGACCTCAGATCCGGGTGCGAAACGCGGGGCAAAGTCAATGATAATTTTCTTGATCAGTTCGCTATGCGCGCCAGGTGTGAGCGTGATCTCCTTCCCGTCTGCAAACTGAACAGGAATCATTTTCATCTCTCGGTGATTAGCCCATTTAGAAGCCAAAGTTTTCTGTTCTTTCAGATAGCTTTTGAGCGTCTCCTCCCACTTGTCTGTCCCGAAGGTCAGGATGACAGTATAAGCTTCCTCGCTGATTTGGTAACAGGCTTTGGGGCTGTTGACGGGGCGCGCCGGTTCATCCGGGTTATAGAGCGCTATCCCGGCTTCCACAAGCTGATGCATGGTCTGGCGGCGAAAGGTTTCTCGGGTATTAGGTGCATAATTTTCCCCATAATGTTCTCGTGCGAAATCCATGATGGGTGTGATCCCCATGAGCGGCCGCTCCAGCATGTTCCAAACACCATTGGGCTTGAGATTTAAAAGAGCCAGAAGGGTAAGTGCCGACCGTTTGTTTTGCTGACTCCGCGGCATTCCGAGCAAGGTGAGAATCTTAAGCGCATCCTCAATTTTCTGTTGCGCCTGCAGCGGGTTATTGTCGTTATTCATGTGAGATAGTTCCCCCTCAATGATATTGTCGATTTCCCGTTGGGAAAGAACCGCGCTGGCAACCCCCTCCCCGATGCGTTCCAAAACCTCCCGGGGTGGATATTTAAGCGCCCGTAGATCGGTTGCATTGACCTGTGTGTGTCCATTGAACTGCCGGAAATATCGATCCACAAGCCCACTGTTGAGATAAAGAGCCAGACCTCGTGCCAATGCAGGCGAGATTCCGGACTGTTTCACGTGAAAAACGTTGAGGTGGTTTTCGAAACCGACCATCTCACCAGGCAGGTTGGATGTATAAACCGATGCGACAATCCGGCGACGCTCTTCTTTGGATGTAAAACGTTTTGTCACCACGAAATAACCTTTGTTCTCCCAGAGCCACTTCCGGCTTTCTGGAGAAACGCGGATCGCATTAGGCTTCTTCATAACTTTGGGCCAGACCAGTACACCGTTTTGAAAATGTGCGGGATAAAGAATCGGGACGGTTCCTTTTTCGGGTTGCGCTCGCAGATCATCTTTCAGTCGGAAATCGACTACCGGGCCTGTGGACACGTCCACGCCAATATCCGCCAGAGTGGCCGTGAATTGGGCTAAGCGGTCCACGATCCACTGTTCAAAATCATTGACGGCTATGTGGACAAAGTGTTCGGAATCGCTGGCACGGATCACGCTGTCGAACGGGACAGTGCGCTGGGTCATATCCTCGGCAACAAAATGACCGTCTGTGCCGATATGGAAATTTCCTCCATGGCTAGTGGTAATCATCACCTTGGAAGGCTTTTCACCTTTAACCGCATGCAGGATGATATTTTCCTGGAGGACTTCATCGTCCTTAAAGGCGTTGTTTCGCTTCTCGAAGATGTGGATACGTCTCAGTCCCATCATCTTGAAGAATTTCTTTCGGAACAGTTTGAAATAAGGTCCGTTGCAAAAAGAACGGGGCACAATGGCAACCATCTCTCCACCATCTCGAAGGCGCTGCGCTGCGAGATACATGAAGCCCGTATAAAGATTTGAAGTTTCGATACCCGCCTCACGCAACGCGGCACGGTGTACAGAATCGGAATTGATCTTCCTGTATGGCGGATTCATGATGACGTGTGAGAACCCGTCGCTGTCCCTCCGCTCCAAGTCGAAGATGTCGGGTTGCCTCCCCCCGACATGGCCGAGGATAAAATCCTCATCATACAACTCGGCGCTGGCCTTGATCTGCGCCTGGCGGCACTGCACCACAGCTTCATCCAGCGTATTTCGTAGATAGGTGGTCAGGATCGGCTCGATCTCATAGGTGAAAAGGGACACGGAAAGGGGCTTTGTCGCAGCTGCGCAAATCCGTTCCACAAAGGCCGCCGTCAATGAGCCGACCCCCGCGCCAGGATCGAGCAGTCGGATGTCGCCAGACACATCTGAAAACAGACTCGCCATGAACCGTCCAATGGGAACAGGTGTCATGAACTGTCCGAGGTCCGAACGCCTGCGCGGGTCTAACTTGAGCGTGGCATCAACCCGGTAGAACTCTGACGTATCAGCAAAGGCGGGTTGGTTCATTCGTTCTCCACCTTAGTTTTGGAGCGGAAGATCCAACGCGAGCTCCGCCCCACCCTTTTGATATCCTGATTAACACTAATCAGGTAGTTTTTAATCGTCAGTCGAAAAAACTCATGATCTTACTCTGGGTGATTGGTTTAGAAGACGCTGTTTTTCAATGTAAATTCGAGCTGCTTCTTCTGTTTTAAATTTTTCCAGAACAATCCCCAAAATGTTGACGACATCAAAATAGACTTCGATGACTTTTTCCGACTTCGGATCCGAAACATCAACAACTTCAACCCTACGGATGGTCAACCCACCGATAGGAGAACCAAGGTTAGTTGGTCTAATCGTCAACATTTTCTAATTCCCTCCCCCCAATTTTTCCTCCCATCATAACAAAAAACCCGCCTTCTTTCTTTCTTTTTCAAATAATTAATTATATGGTATTGTTTATTACCATAAGTAAGGAGGGTTCCGATGACCCAGAACAAACCGAAAAAAGCGCACTTCAAGGTTCTCTTCTGGCGGAAGTGGCAGACCGAAGGTCCAACCAGGACGCTCGGGGCCCTCGCCCTCGCCGTGGCGAAGTTCTCCGGGAAAGCTCTGATTCTGGCCGGAAAACGGGCGATCGACTTCCGGCAGCCGGTCCTCCCTGGGCTCGAACCCGGCCCGGGACAGGATCTCCCGGCCCTGCCTCCGCCACGACCGGAGAAGGGAGCCTCCTCCCGGCCCTCTTCCGGGCCAAAGCCCCCTGTTCTCTCCGGAACGGAAAAGGCCCTCGAAAAATCCACCGACTGGAGAAAAAGCCCTCTCTGGATGTGGATCTCCGGCGGAGGCTGGAAAGGACTCCTGGGAGCCCGACGCTACTGGGCGGTTTCCGCCCGCTACTTTCTTGATTCCTTTGGAAGGATCCTTTGGACTTTCCGGATCGCCGCGGTCGAACCGCTTCGGTTCGCGAGCCGGTCAGCCGCCCGGATGTCCACCGCCCTCACCGATTTCCGGCGGTTCCGGGACGCCGGCCTCCTTCACCGCCCCCCTCCTTCCGCGCTCAGTCGGATCTTCCGGGCCTTCGTCTTCCCTCCTCTCGCCGGGGGTGTCGCGATGCTGGCCGGGAGCTGGCTTCTTTCCGGTCGGATTCCGGCCGCATTGTATTGGGTGGATGTTCTTTTCGGGCTCGCCGCTATCGCCTATCCTGTTTATCTCTGGATCTGGACGCTCGAAGGATTGCCGAAGCACCATGCAGGACAGAAGTGGCCGATCGAGCGGGAAATCGAAAGCTTCCGAAATTCTTCCCCGTTTCTCGCCGGGTTCGCCATCCCCGCCTTCGTCCATTCGGCGCCCGGCTCGCTTGCCG
>DAHWKF010000003.1 GCA_027343785.1 Leptospirillum sp.
TCCAATGTTCTTTCTCCCTGAATGCCGACTGGAACGCGGCCATCAACATTGCTTCAAGGGCGTCAGTCAATACGCCTGTTGCGGTCTGAATTTAACGCTTGAATCGCAAGCTCCTCCCTTCAGGGAGGGGTAGTTGACGAATCGGATATCAGTCTTGTTCTCGCATTGCTTATATTTTTTCATATATGTACGTTTAAAACATTCAGATATTGGCTCTATCCAACCCGAAAACAGGAAACTCACCTTGTATCGGTTACCCCAAGGGCGCCGCTTTCTGTATACCCATAGGTCATGGGCTATCAGGATCCGCTCCCCAGCGGAGGCCCCACCAATAGAATTCCTATCACAAAAACCGGCAACGGGTATGTTCGGAGAGATCTGGTAGAGTCCGAGTGAACCTACTTCTTCCCCGCCCGAAAGAGCCGGGGCATTGAGGCAGGAAACGAGGGATAGCCTCCCGAAGTCTGCTCCATCGTCTGGGAAGCACAGAAAAAGCCCTTCCAGCAATACCGGCATTGCCGAAGGCCGGCCAAAAACACACTGTCGTCACGACCACTGTGGCTCGGTGACCGACAGGGTTTATCTGGGCCATCGGCTGCCAGATCGTGGGGCGCGCCTTCTCCCTTCCGACTTCTGCTCCCGAGGAGGAGCCTGGGCTGGGTAAATCCAGCGCAACACCCGCTCCCCTCCTTTTCTCGAAAACCCCGTACAAACAAGGGGACCAATTTTGAGCTGGGAGCTAAACAAAGATCACGGTCGAAGGATCCTCGACGGGGCTAAGAGGCGCTGCTCGAAGGAACGACCCTCAATATTAGAGCGAGGTACCTCCACGACATTGACTTGTCATGCGGTAAAATCATCCAAATCCGCACAAATCAGTATATCAGATTGACAACCGTCGTTGATTGCTCCGTGTTCTGCTCCGAACCCGATCGAGGAGATCCCGGACCTGGAATACATGCGGTGAAACACAGGGAACCTCCATATAGGAAGAAGCTCTCGTATTTTCTGGGACCCTCCATCGGCCCCATTGACAGGACCCACAAACATATCAGCTACTGGAAGCTCCGCCGTTTACGCCGGGGAACAGTTCCATGAATCTCCATGCGTCATCCGGGATCAAACCCCGCCGCGAAATTGGATTGAATGGTATTGACAACACTCCAAAGGGTTACTATTATTTAAACTACTATAATATTCCCAGACCAGCGCAAGAAATCATCCGTTTATCTGCTTGATAAACCTAGGCATTGACATCTCTATCTTTATCTTTAACCATCGCTAGAAATTACCTGTTGTTTCCCTTATGAATCAAAGCACACAAGCATTTTTCCAACCGTTCAGCATGTTCTCATAAGGCGAACCTTATACCCCTTACTTCGCCCTCCGATCTGAATCCCCAATTCTTCGGTTTGAGATCAGTAATGTCGAATTGGATCGTTGGTAGATGATGGGACAAGCCTACGAGTTAAAAGAAAAAGCATCATGACTATTAGAAACGCTGATTTGGCGAGGTTTGACCAGGACAGCACAAGACAATTTACACTCAACCTGAATCAGGGAGAAAACATCCATGGAAACCCAAACGTCGACGATGAATCAAAAAAATCCTACAAAGGCCCAGGACGCAACGGAATTACTGATTGCTGACCATAATATCGTTAGCGGATTGTTTACTGAATTTGAAAAATCGAAATCAAATGCGGAAAAAAAACAACTCGTTTCCAAAATCTGCATAGAGCTGACTGTGCATGCACAAATTGAAGAGGAAATCTTTTACCCTGCAGTCAAGCTTGCCTTAAAAGACAAGGAACTGGTTCCCGAGGCCAGGGTGGAACACCAAAGTCTGGATGCACTCATTAAACAGGTCAAAGGCATAGAACCCGATGGTGAAATATTTGATGCCAAGATCATGGTGATGTATGAGTATGTAAAGCATCACGTCAAGGAAGAGCAGGAAAAAATGTTCCCAAAGGCGAAAGCCACGAGTTTGAATATGCACGAACTTGGATCTAAGCTCGCCGAACGTAAGGCAGCGCTCCTCGCAGGATGATCCATTCGCGGCCAATAGAGTTCTTGGCCGTTGATCGGACAAGGCAAAACTGCTTTGCTCTCTAAGGAAGGCTTTCGGGATGAGCGAATAGCTCAAAATAACCTGAGAAATATTTTTACAGATGAGCCTCATGAAATGGTCCCTCCCTATGTTGCTGGCATCCCCTGTTTATCACGCACTCAGAAATCGGTAGGAAGCATTTTATGAGGCTCATCTATAATTATATTTGATTAAAATGAATTAAGAGAGAAAATCCTAACATTGGGAACCGGAGTCAAGAATTACCTATGGTGATTCATCGCAAGCCGGACAGACGGAAATGAATCAACGATGAAGTAATGGAGCGGATCGACAGGTTTTGCGTGAACGAGGATCTCGTAGTGCAGATGGGGTCCGGTGGACATTCCTGTGTTTCCGAGAGCTGCGATCACCTGTCCTCGGGTCACCACATCACCTATATGGACAAAATACTGGCTCAAATGGGCAAACAGTGTCACTATCCCGTCCACATGCCTGATTTTGACCGTTTTTCCAAAACCGGAATCTCTTCCGACCCAGATCACGACACCGCCCGCAGTAGCGATTACAGGCGTTCCCATTTTACCGGCGTAATCAATCCCGGGATGAAACTCCCGCCCGTAGCCAAACGGGGAGTTCCTCCAGCCAAACGGGGACGTTTCAACACCTCTCACGGGATGAATGCTGGGAATCCGCAACCATCTTTCTTTCTGGTTACTGATGGATTTGGCCAAATGGGTCAAATCCGCTTCCCTGTCTAGAAGCTGCAGATGTTCGTCCAGAAGGACTCGGGCGAGGTGTCTGAAAACCCCGTTTCCGGAGAATTTGACCATCAACTCGGAAGGAGGCATCCAGGGATCGCTCCCGCCCAAACCCAAAAGAGCACCGTTAAAATTGGCTCCATGGCCCAAAATAAGTGCTATTTTTCGTTCTTTTATAGTCAAACGCTCAATTTGCTGATGAATATCCTCCAACCGGCCATACAAGGAAAGCGCCGACTGATTTTCCTTGGAAAGCTGTTTTTGGACATCGTCCAGCTTCATGAAAAAAGGCGTTTTCAAAAAAACGGCAAAGAGGACGATCAACATCAATCCGGATACAGAAAAAATAAGACCAGCCAGAAATAAATTCATTAATTTATTTGAATGAAATTTACCCGAATTCATCCTTATTGAGGATTCAGAGATAAAAATCCGAAAATCCGGCAAAAAAGAGGAGCGGCAGGTCTTGCCTTTAACAACCTTTTTTCCTGCAACTGTCATCACTGGTCCCTTCCCCTTAATGAAACCGGATTCCATTACCAATTACCGGTGAAATAGTAACACGGTTTTCTTTTAATTCAATCATTTTTATAATAAATTATATTTATTATTTATAAAAAATCCTTAAATAAAAATGCTTAAAAATCTTTTTGACAAACGGATTCTGAAAATTTTCCACCCTTCCCTTTTCGTTTTTGGCATGACTCGAAAGATTTTCAGAAATATCAGAAAGACATCAACCTCAGCAGTGGAAACTTCCTGTCCACGATTATGACAAAGGGAATCCCGCTGCAATGAGCGTGGCTTGGTTGATATTTGCCTGCAGAGCTGGGATTTGATTCTTGAGTTTTTCAGAAAAAGAGAATGCTGGCTTCTGGCAAACCGAGAAAATCCCAGTCCGTTCTATCAAAACATGGACGTGGATCGTTTTCCCAAAGCGTCATTTGCCGAATTCATCATTCATTTCAGTGAGTATATGGCCAACTGCACCTTCCAGATCCCACACATTGAAGAATTTATGTTGACATTGGGTTGGAAGTCTTTTCCTTATATGGTCAACGACAGGGCAGGCCTATCCTGCAATCGACGTTATATCGATTGTAGGGGAAAGGGACGATTTTCCACTTCCACGAAAAGTTCCATCCGTCGGAAGTGTCAGATGGGGAACAGGTGAAGACACCAGTGTGACATGATGTTCGGCGGTCATGACCCCTTCGGAAGGATCAAGCCCTCGCCAGCCTGAGCCCGGAAGGTAGACTTCGAGCCAAGCGTGCAGGGATGGTGGTTGACGGGAGAGAGGCGGAAGATGATATCCGCTCGCGAATCTTGCCGGCATGCCAAAGAATTGGCACACTTTCATGGCCAGAAGGGCAAAGTCCCGACAGGACCCCTCCCCCTGTCGGAGGGTTTCTTCCGGGCTCCGCGGAGGGCCATCTTCCCTGATATTGTACGCCAGAGAGTCGTGAATCTCCTTTGCCAGACAGGTCAGGAAAGGAACGGTTTCCTTGTTTGAAAGGTGTATGATCCGTTTGGCAAACGCTTCAAAGGCTTTTCCCGTTACCGGACGGGAATCAAGGTAAGGAGCAAAAAGGGCGGGCCAGGATCGGGGACTTTGAAAGGGCAATGTCAGGTTTTGTGGGTCGGGCAACAGAAAGTCGAACGGATTTATTCTGAGAGTCTGTACACGTGAAGAGGCCTGGATGACAAGTTTTCCGTGAACACCCGAGAACCAGAGGACGGATTCGATGTTTCCGTCCATTCCGGTGCAATCGACTACCCGGTCAGGCTCCGGCATGATGGCAAGGCGGTGAGACAAAAGTATTTGAGCCGCGTCCGACCGGGGGCGAAGACGAACCGTCATCGGCTCGAAAAATACCGGATCGGTAAAGCTGAAATCCATCCTGTGGGAAATCTCGTAAATCAAGATGTCACCCCGAACGGGTTAATTTTGAAAGGACCTCATGCACCCACTCGCTGGGAAGGGCTTCGACAGACGACTTAAGGCGTTCCTGCCACCATTCTGGCAAATGCTGGAGATCCTTCCGGAGATACCGGTGCTGGGCCATCTCCCGTGTATTGTTCCGATAAAGAACAACATCGATTGGAAAATCGACGTCGACCGCGCTGATCCTTGTTGAATCGAAGGCAAGATAGGCAAGCTTCAGTGCGGATTCCATACTAGATGAATGTCTGAGAACCCGGTCAAGAATGGGTTTTCCATAGGTGGATTCTCCGATCAGAAAGTAGGGGTGGGATTCGCTCACTTCGACCCAGTTCCCCTGAGGATAGAGGAGATAGAGCTTATGCTCCTTGTCCTTCTCCAGTTGACCACCCAGAATTGAGAAGAGGTTGAATTCAAGCCCACTTTCAGCCAGAAATGCCTTGTCTTCCGCTGCGACCCGCCGAACCTGCGTCGCGAAAAGATTCACGACCTGATACAGTTTTTGAAATTCCCCGGGCCCTTCTTCCAGAATCTCCTCAAAATAGGTCAGGGCTTTGTCCCGGACAGACCTGAGCCCCGACGTCATCAGGAAAAATGAGCGGTTTCCTGCCTTGTGAATCGTGACCTTCCGGGCCGTGGTGTGTTCCAGCCCCGAGGTAATCCGTGTATCGGCTATTCCGACCAGACCGTCCTTGATCTTGATGGAAACGCAAAATGTCATTGGAATCCTTTGCTGAATTTTGGGAGTTTATTGATATTGCACCGGGGAAGGCTTGTTGGACTGCGGATTCGGAAATGCAAAAAAGGATTCGGAAATGGCATCATCGATCCGGTTTAAACGAAACTGGATGGAATCGAGAAACTCATGAAGTCCGCCCGACATTATCTCTTCAATACTTGAATAATTCAAACTGGAGGTGAGTTGTCCCAACAGCCTTTCCGGCAGATTCGAATAAAAACTGTATGCCGTTCCGGTTATCGCCCGCAAGGATTCCTCCGCCCGGGAGACGCAATAAATAATCGATCTCGGAAAATGACGGTCCAATATCAGAAAATCGGCGACACGTTCCGGAGTGATTCTTCTTCTGCGTTTTCGATACATTTCAAAAGAACTGGCTGAACGGAGCAGCGCGGCCCACTGGACGCCATCAATGGCGCTTCCGACCCCATACAAATTCGGAAGGAGGAAATAGTACTTCACATCGAGAATCCGGGATGTCTTGTCGGCCCTTTCCAGCATTTTCCCCAATCGCAGAAAATGCCAGGGTTCGTTGTGCGACATGGTCGCATCGGCGATGCCATCAAAGAGATGACTTGCCATTTTGACGTCGGTGTAAAAATCATGCGGATTATTGAAGATGGTGTTCTTTTCGGCCGCATCCCGGACGAGCATATAAAAACGGTTGGCCTGCTCCCACATTTCCGAAGAAATGATCTCGCGGATCGAACGGGCGTTTTCCCGGGCGGCCAAAACACAAGAGTAGATGGAGTTGGGGTTGCTCCTGTCGAAAGTCAGAAACCGCATGACGGAATCCTTGTTCGACTCCCGATAAAGCTTCCCGAAAAGGGAACGATCCCCGCTCGTCATGACGAGCGGCTCCCACTGGCTGTTACCGACCACATCCGTATCAAGCATGAGATTCAGGTTGACATCGATGAAACGAGCGACATTTTCGGCCCGCTCAAGGGTCCGGCTCATCCAGTAGATCGAGTTGGCGACACGGCTCAGCATAAAGACTCCTGGTTTGAAGACAGTCTTTTGCAAACCCTGGGTGCATCAATCCTTCAATACCCAGGTATCTTTCGTTCCACCCCCCTGGGACGAATTGACCACCAGGGAATTTTTGCGGAGAGCAACCCGGGTCAGCCCTCCGGGCATAACATAAACCTCTTTTCCAAAAAGATTATAGGGCCTCAGGTCAACATGCCTCCCTTCGAGATGATCCTGGACAAGAACAGGAGAACGCGACAGGGATAGGGTTTCCTGGGCAATATAGTTGCGGGGATTTTTCCGGATCCTTTCCCGAAAGTCCGCCTGTTCTGATTTTGTCGAGCTGGGACCGATCAACATCCCGTAACCACCGGATTCATTCGTCGCCTTGACGACCAGCCTTGAGATATTCTCAATGACATACTCCCGGTCCTTCTTGTTGTGACAAAGCCAGGTTGGAACATTCTTGAGAATGGGCTCTTCTTTCATGTAATAGTCGATGATCTGCGGAATGTATGCATATATGGCCTTGTCGTCAGCGACACCGGTACCGGGTGCGTTGGCGAGAGCCACCCTGCCGGCCCGATAAACATCCATAATGCCCGGAATCCCCAACAGGGAGTCGGACCGGAAGACCAATGGATCCAGAAAATCATCGTCGATTCTCCGGTAAATCACGTCAACCCTTTTGGGTCCCTGGGTGGTTTTCATGACGACCCGTCCATCCAGAACGGTCAAATCCGATCCCTCGACCAGTTCAACCCCCATTTGTTGCGCAAGAAAGGAGTGCTCAAAGTAGGCAGAATTGTAAACCCCTGGAGTCAAGAGAACGACAGTCGGTGATTCGGTTCCTTCCGGAGCGAGGTATTCCAGTGTTTCCAATAGTCTTAAGGGGTAGTCGTCGACCGACCGGATTCTCGAAGTCTCGAATACCTTGCCGAACGTCCGTTTCAGGACATGACGGTTTTCAATAACATAGGAGACCCCTGACGGGCATCGGACATTATCCTCCAGAACAAGGAATTCCCCTTTTCCGTCCCGGACCAGATCGGACCCTGTCACATGGCACCAGATACCGCGGGGGACCTTGACTCCCAGACACTGGGGGCGAAAACCCGGTGAGGAGAAAATCAGTTCTTTGGGAACAATTCCGTCCTGGAGAATTTTCTGTCCGGAATACAGGTCTTCCAGGAAAAAATTGATCGCCTGAATCCTTTGTTTCAGACCTTTTTCAATATTAGACCATTCTCTGGCCCCGATAACGCGCGGAATGATGTCAAAAGGCAAAATTTTCTCGACACCCTGAGAATCCCCGTAAACAGTGAAGGTGACCCCCATCCGGTAGAGAGCGGCTTCCGCAGCTTTTTGGAAATTTTCGAGCTCTCCGTCTGGCAGGGATTCCAGTAATTCGAACAGGAGCCTTGTTTCCGGTCTTGGTATTCCAGGACCTTTCATCAGTTCATCGTAAAATGCACCGACATCGTATCGTTCTGGGTCCAACAGCTTCATGAAAGAATTCTCCTTCGGTTGAGAGGTGGACCGATGGGGGAGTATAGCTTTCAGGAGGGAAGCAATTTTAGTTCCTGGGATAATTTGATCGTAACATCGATAAAAACACCGGAAAAATCTGTTCTGTAAAACAGGTTCTTCCGGTGTTTCCGATCATGATCGTATTTGGTTGTTAGAACATGGACATTTCTGTCGCGCTCCCGACCACCCCACGACGCGGATTGGATGCAATTTCCCCCATAAGGCTAAATTGATCAGGAAACGTGGGACTATTCATGAAACGGTCCCGCCTCCTTCCCAGAAGTCCTCAAGGCGGCCAGGTTGATGGGGTATCAACCAACCATCATCAACGAGATCAGAGGGGGAGAACTTCATGAAGTTGCATGAGCCCCTCATTAGCCAGATATTTTTCGGATTATTATTACAGAAATGGCCTAAAAGATGGAGCCGGCGGTCGGGATTGAACCGACGACCTGTCGATTACGAATCGACTGCACTACCACTGTGCTACGCCGGCCAACAGGATGAAAACCTTTTCATCCTAGAAAAATCGGGTGAGAACTTCAACCCCACCCGACCCGTCTAAGGGAAAACCCTCCATTTTAGTATTTCTTGTGCAACCTTTCCTCCCATGTCGTGACTTTTTGCTCCAGAATGCCAATCTTGTCCCGAAGCGCATGATATCCGTCCATTCTGACCTTCAACAAATGAATACCGGACGGAAGGTCGAGGAGAATCGGGGTGTTTCCGTAGTAAACACCGTCGATATATACCTTTCCGCCAGCCGGTGTCGTTGAGACAACCAGCCTTCCCTTTCCTGACGGAATCGGAGACTGATTCGGATTGACCGCCTGGGGGGCGATGGCAGCGGGCGTTCCCGGTGCCGCAGCCATCCCGTTGTTCGTGACGCGGATGGCCCCAGGGAAAACCTTGGCCAGATGGGGAACCGAGCGGTCCGCAAAATCCAGTATGACCCTCTGCAATGTCGATTCCGTCTTGTCCGCCGCAACAATCAACGCGGGTTGATCTTTGACAACTCCACGGGTGCGGTGGTGGATCGTGTCCCCCCAGATAAATCGTCCGGTGTTGCCATCAATAAAATAGGCTTCGATATTGGTCTGGGCCTGGATGCTCTTTTCGCCGGTCCCTTCGATAAATCCCCCGTACCCCATCTGAAACTGGTAATCCTTGATTTTCCCGATGACAAATACATTGACATTAGGATACTGGAGCCGGAGAGAGCGGACCCAATCCCGGCTTGAAAACGAGAAATTTGGCGGAGGCGTCCTGATCCATGTCGCGTGAAAACCCAGGTACCGGTATTGCTTGACGAACGATTCCGTCACATGCCGGGGGATGTTGACGTTTGCGATAAAGGTGTCGGGCTGCCCCCATCCGATCATCCTTTTGACCCCGGTCCCTTTCGGAATCATCCGGTCGTCCTCAAACGTGACGAACCCAAAGTGCAGGGAAGAAACATATTGTTTTGGCTGAACCTGGTTGGACCCAGGTTCATAGATCAGGTCAACCGGCTGGGACGCGCATGCGGACAACAAAATGAAAATTCCCAAAGTGGAAAGAAAAAACGCAAACCTTCTTCCTGGATTCAATGGGCTCCTCCAAAAGGTGATTGAGTGATAAGGAATGAAATCATCGGGATATTTTCTGGAACGCACTCTTTCCCGATTCCGGTGTACCGATGAGTTTTCCAACGACGGGCTGGTCATCAGGTCCTGCCTTTCCCAGCTTTCCCTTGTTCAGGTAGAGCAACAACGATCCGCCGTCGTCCGTGCTGACCCGAAAGGTCTTCCCATGAAATATTCTCCACTGCCCCTTGTCGAGCGGTATTTCGACCTTTTTGCGGCCGTCAACCTGAACCCCAACCCAGGTATCCCGGACCGCCTCAACCTTGAGAAGGTTTTCCGCGCCAGCAGAGAGCTGCCTGTTCTTTCCTGTCGCCGTCATGGAAAGACTGGAATTGTTTTTAGAGCCTTGAGAGGGGGCAGGAAGAGCATTGGAATCTCCTTTCGTCCTTTTCCCCGATAGTGCTTCGGACGGAGATAGTGAAGGCGGAGAGACGGACTGCGTCCCAGGGGGAGAGGTTGGTGACGATGATGGCGGGGAGGAGGGATGGATGTCTGGCGTTGGAATAACCGGTGTGGTGGGGGCCGGCGGAATTGTCGGGAGCGCCTGGGGGACAACGGAAACAGGTATCCTCGTATTTCTGTGGACAACCTTGGATATGATCAGGGAAACAAAAAGAACCCCCAGGATTCCAAGGAGAAGATACTTGTACCGGGTACCTCCGCGGTTTCCCATAGAGGTCGGTTGATATATCTGATTGATATTCTTGACCGGATGGATATGAAAAGTCTCATCCGGAAAAGCATTTTTCAATTCCTGTTCAAAATAGGAAATGATTCGGGAACCATCCAGGTTGAGTACTCCCGCATACCCCCGAATATGGCCCTTGGCGTAAATCAGGCTGGGATAGGCCGACCACTCCCCCTTATCAATGGCTTCAAGCCATCTGGGCCCTATTCTTGAGACCTCGTCAATGTCATCCAGTGACAAACCCTGTTTTTCTCTTTCATACAGAAGGAATTCCCCAATGGTCTTTGCCCCGCAGCTTTCGATTTTTTCTTTGAGTCCATCTTCTTCCGATTCCCTTTGAAATTCTTCTTCGCTCACGGATCGTCCTTTTTTTTATCATTGGTTCCGTGTGTGGGAAAACGACATTTCGTCATGGGAGCTTCTTGATGTATTGCCGGGCCTTGACACTTTCGGGAGAATCGGGGTCAAGCCTGACAACCTCTTTAAACGCCAGCAATGCCTTGTCCTGATTTTCAAGCTTCAGGTAAACACGCCCCAGCTCATAGTAAGAACGGGGGAATTTGGGCGCCAGCCTGATGACTTCGGAGAGCTCTTCCAGTGCCCCCTTGTAATCCCCTGTTGTCATCAGGAGCTTTCCCAGCCAAAAATGGGCAGCGACATCTCCGCTGTTCCGGAGAATAGCCAAAGAAAACGCTTCATGGGCCTTTTCAGGCTTGTTGAGAGCGATATAAGTCCTCCCCAGATTGACGAGCGGATGTTCCGGTGTCTTGTAGAGAGGGTCGGCGAGAGCTTTCTGGAAATGGAGGATCGCCCTGTGGTAATGACGCTGACGGTAGGCTATCAAACCAAGATAATTCTCTGCCGCCGCTTTTGATGGGACTCCCTTCATCGATTTCCTGAACTCTGCCTTGGCATCGAGGTAGTCGTGCATCCGGTAATAGACGTGACCCAGCGCATAATGCACCTTTTTCATGGTCGGGTCGAGATGGGCCGCATATTCAAAATCCCAATAAGCCCCCTGCAATTTCCCGGCAGCAAGATGTCTGAGACCGGACATGTAATGTTCAAGTGCAAGATGCCTGTTCTTGGGAGGGACCGTTTCCGCACATCCGCCCACCAGAAAAAAAACCAGTAGCCACAAGAAAGGATAACGAAAATCTCCGGCCCTGATCATCTGGGAATCAGCCTTTCGTCCCGGCGTCCAGAAGGGGAAGGCCGGGATAAGATGTCAGCGATGAGAATGAGGCAAGTCTGTTGCCGATTTCTTTTTTTGTCAGACCTTCAAGACCCCGCGTGCTGAAATCCGACACACAAAACGACGCCATCGCCGATCCGATGACGATCCCCTGACGGAGGACCTCATCCGACTGCTTCCGCTGGCTCGTCATATACCCGATCAATCCTCCGGCGAAGCTGTCCCCCGCCCCCGTCGGATCCTTGACCTCCTCCAAAGGGTAGGCAGGAGAGGCAAAGATCGAATCCTTTCCAAAAACCAGAACCCCGTATTCCCCCCTTTTGACAATCAGTGTTTTGGGTCCCATCCGGGCAATTTCCCGCGCGGCGTGCACCAGGCTGTACTGTCCTGACAACATGCGCGCTTCTCCTTCGTTGATCGTGAGTATGTCGATCCGGGAAAGAACCCGCTTCAGTTCCGTCAGTTTATTTTCTATCCAGAAGTTCATTGTATCGCAGACGACGAGAGACGGGCGGACGGGCAAAGTGTCGAGAACCCTGAACTGGATGTCCGGGTCGATGTTTGCCAGAAACAGGGTATCGCAACGATCATATACCCTTGGAAGATCCGGATTGAAAGAGAGGAGGCAGTTCAGATCCGTTTTCAGGGTATGAGCCGTATTCAGGTCAAAAGTATACTCACCGGTCCATGAAAAGGTCTTTTCCGTTGACCGTTCGATTCCCCTGTAATCAACCCCATGCGCTCCGAGCAAACGGAATCCTTCTTCCGGGTAATCCGTTCCAACGACACCCATAATACCCACATCCGTCCAGTAGGAAGCGGAAAGACCCGCATAAAAAGCTGATCCCCCCAAAGCCATCCTGACTTCACCAAACGGTGTCCTGATATTGTCCAGGGCGACGGTTCCTACAATAATCAAACTCGGCAATGGAAATCCCCCCGATGAAAGGTCTCTCAGATTTTTTCCGGCAACAGTCCCAGAAACTCAAGCTTTTTTCGCGTTTCCGGTGGAATCCGCGACGGATCGGTAATCAGAGCATTCAGGGACGCCTCGTGGCAACTGCACTTCCTGATGTCCGATATCCGCATGATGGCATCGAGCAGGATCTCGTTCGCCCGTTGAACGTTCTGGTTCATGATGCGAATGACATCCTGCACTGTGACCATATCGTGGTCAGGATGCCAGCAGTCATAATCCGTCGCCAGGGCCAGTGTCGAGTAACACAATCCGATCTCCCGAGCCAGCCGGGCTTCTGTCCCGTTGGTCATACCGATCACGTGGGCACCCCACTGACGGTAAAGATTGGATTCCGCCCGGGTGGAAAATGCGGGTCCTTCCATGCAGATATACGTCCCCCCCGCATGATGGGGGAACTTCAGTGATTCACAGCTCATTTTGAAAGATTCGAACAGATCCGAACAGACCGGTCTGCCAAAAGGGGTATGGCCAACCGCTCCATTTCCGTAAAACGACATGGGCCTCTGTTTCGTCAGGTCGATAAAATCGTCAACGAGAACCATATCACCGGGAACAATTTCTTCCCTGAGCGAACCGACTGCTGAAACCGACAACACCCGTTGCACCCCGAGCGCCTTGAATCCGGCAAGATTGGCCCTGTAGTTGATCTCTGAAGGAAGATAGCGGTGGCCTTTGCCATGTCTAGAAAGAAATACGACCGGTCTTTTTCCGACAGAGCCGATCAGATAAGGATCGGAAGAAATCCCCCATGGAGTTTCGAGAACCCGCTCTTCGTGTATGGTCAGCCCGTCCATCCGGTAGAGACCGGATCCCCCGATAATTCCGACCGGAGAAACATCGGTCCTCCGGTCGGACTGTTTGGCTCCTCTCGTGTCCACTCGGATCCCCTCTATTGGAAAAAATGATTCTTTCTGAACGATCCAACATACCAAATGCTACATTCTTGCCGATCCGGCCAGAAAAAAAAAGAGGAAGGCCGACCGGATCCCCTTAAAGCGTTTCTCCCGTTCCGTCCATCCAGTTTAATGGAGCCATATTCCGAAACCATGTCATTTGTCGTTTGGCAAATTGACGGGTTTTTTGCTTGATAAGGACAACGGTTTCAGGAAAATCGCGCATGCCGGAAAGATAGTCGAGAATCTCCTTATACCCCAGGCTCCTGAATCCGGGAGCGTTCCTGCCATAGCCCTTTTTTTGCAAATCCCTGACCTCTTCGACCCATCCGTTTGCGAACATCTCGTCCACCCGGTCATTAATTCTCTCATATAATATTTCCCTGACAGGAGAAAGCCCCACAATATCTCCATGGGACATGCCGGCCTTCCCTTGCGCCTGGGCAGCATACAACCGCGAGGCAGGCATGCCGCTCGAATGAATCAGCCATAACGCCCGGAGGATCCGGTAACGGTCCCGGGACGACACCTTGTCGGCCCGGTCAGGGTCTTTTCGGACAAGGTCTTCGTAGAGTGCCTCCGTCGCCATACAATCCATTTCCCGTACGAACGCCTCCCTGGCACGCGCGTCTTCCGGCCCCAAATCCAGCAACCCAAAAAGAAGGGCCTTGATATAGAGCCCCGTCCCCCCCACCAGCACCACTTTTCTACCGCGACTTCGAATGTCCCGAATCGCCAAACGGGCATCCCGGACAAACTGCCCGGCACTATATGGTTCTCCCGGATGGAGAATATCCAGAAGATGGTGCGTTACTTCTTTCCGGAGGTCAGCGGAAGGTTTCGCCGTACCGATATCCATTTCCCTATAGATCTGGCGGGAGTCGGCAGAGATGATCTCAGCACCGTGACGGACGGCCCAATCGAATGCCCACAATGTTTTTCCGGACGCCGTTGGGCCGACGACCACCATGTCGATATGCATCAGGTCCGCTGGAACCATTTCTCGAGGAGATCTTGCGGAAGGGAAAGAATGGTAGGGCGGCCATGCGGACAACTGAAGGGAAATTCGGTATCCAGGAGAGAACGGATGATCCGGATCAGGTCTTCCTTTCCCAACATATGGTTGGCCCGGACACTGGTATGGCAAGACAGGGTCATCAAGGTTTCATCCATCCTGTCCGAACGGACGAGAGGCCACTCGAACTGGTGGCTGGACTCGGACAGTTCCTGCAGGAGGTCTGACGGATCCTCCCCCTCCAGGAGGGAGGGAATGCCGGAGACCTTGATCGATTCAGGTCCCTGGATGTCCACATCAAAACCGAGATGGGACAGCTCCTCTATCCGTTGTTCGATATTTTGCACTTCCAGTGGGGATAGGCGGACTGTTTGGGGAAAAATATAAGGCAAGGTGGATATGTTCCCGTCGGATAGCCCCTTCCTGAAGGCGTCATACCGGATCCTTTCATGGGCGGTGTGCTGGTCGAGAACAACAAGATCCTTTCCCATGATGGCCAGTATAAAGGTTCCGTACACCTGTGTCAGGACCTGCACGGGCATATCCGGCAAAGAAGAAGATCGCCATGAAAATGACGCAGGGGGAAGAGACTTCAGAACCTCGGGAAGATCCCGAAAACTTTTATCAAAGGTTCCATGCCCCGTGCGGGATGATTGGATTTTGCGGCTCAGGGAATCGGGTTCACGCATCCCGGAGGCCTCCCCCTGCCGGCCAGAAAAAAGGTTCCGGGTATTTTGCCCTGAGGTCTCCATACGGCGGACATCCGGAGGGACGTTCTCCATTTTTTCTTTTTCCCGTGCAAAAAAATTTCCCGAAGCTGAGGACGGGGAATTCTGCGTCTGATGCCTTACAGGTTCACCGCTTTCAGGTTTGGCGCCGGACATTTCTGGAGAGGGGGCAGCATCCCCAAGGAATGTTTTCAAACCATCCTGAACGGCTCTCCGCACGAGAGAAAATATTCTGTCGGACTCCAGGAAGCGGACCTCCCGTTTTGTCGGATGAACATTGACATCCACCTTGTCAGGGAGGATCTCGATCCAGATCCAGGCGCCGGGTTGTACGTCCTTGTGCACATACCCGGATGCCCCCTGGGATATAGCCTGAAGAAGCGCCGGATGCCGAATCCACCGACTGTTCAGAAAAATGTTCTGGAATTTCCGGTCTTTTCTGTTTTTTCCGGGGGACAATATTTCCGCTTCAATCCGGATGCCCTCCCCGTCCAGAATAATGTTGGAAAGATCGTTTTCTGAAAGGGCCGGATAGAGATCCAACAGTCTCAGTCGTCGGTCCCGCCGGGCGGGAAGGGACAAGGCAGGCCTCCCGTTGAGAAAGAGGTGGATTTGGACCGAAGGATGTCCCAGCGCAATGCATGAAAGCGTTTCGATCACCTGAGACTGTTCTGTCTGGACGGATTTCATGAATTTCAGGCGGACGGGCAGGTTGTGGAAAAGATCCTTGGCCTCGACGGTTGTTCCGGAAGGTCCGTCCCAGTCGGATATCCTCTCTTTTTGTCCAGGGGAAATCCGGATCTCCCGACCTTTCTCCTGCCCGGACATCCGGCTCTTCATGTTTACATGGGAAACAGAGGCGATCGAAGACAGAGCTTCTCCACGAAACCCCATTGTCCGGGTTGAAAGGAGATCTTCAACCAAACGGATCTTGCTTGTCGCATGACGCTTAAATGCAAGCGCGATATCGTCCGGATGAATACCCGATCCATTATCCGAAACGACAATCGATTTCCGTCCCCCCTCTTCGAGATAGACGGAAATCTTGCTGGCCTGGGCATCAATACTGTTTTCAACCAGTTCCTTGACGACAGAGGCCGGACGTTCGATCACCTCTCCAGCCGCGATCTGGTCTACAACCAGCTGCTCCAGTTCCCGAATCCTGTCCATCCGAAACCTCCGGGTACCTTTTGATCAGGACATTCGTAAAGACCTACCCTATACCGCTTGCCGTCCAGACGGATGATCTTTTTTTTGCCGCAACCCGTTTAGATGACGGAGCTACCCTGAAAACCCCATGGGGAACATGAGGATGGTTCAGGGGAAGGGAATCCTGAACCATCCGGTTTTTTGCTTCAGGATTGATCGGCTTTCGTTGAGGGGTAAAGATCAGCGAGACAAGGACACCACGCACAAGAACAGTCAGAAAAGGGCGACGCCATTGCCCTTCCTGGCAACCCGGGCTCATTCCAGCATGGACAGCCGTCTTTTGGCCAGTTCATCCAGTTGCCTTTCCAGCGGAAAGAGCTCCAGGACGCGCCGATAACTGTGAATGGCCTCTTTTTTCTTTCCCAGGCTTTCATATGCCCGCCCGAGCTTGAAATAGGCCACCGCCCTTTTCGGACTGTCCGGATAATCCTTGATGACACGCATATAGGATGAAACTGCACCATCATAATGTTTCATATTGAAATCCGACTGCCCGACCCAGAATTCGGCCGATGAAGCCAGATGGGAATGGGGATAAATGCTGACGACCTGGGCAAACTCTTTTCTTGACAGTTGATAGTGCCCCGTCTGGTAATCATTCATGGCTTGCCGGTACAGCACGTCCACCGGAGGCGCTGACGAAGCCGGAGACACGGATGGGGCAGCCGGAACCGGTGCGACTGGCGTGGCAACAACAGGAGGGGCGATGGATACCTGGTTTTGGGATCCCGGAGAGGTTGATGCCAACGGAGGAGCGCTGGTTCCCAGGGACTTGATCCGTGCGTTCTGCTCGTCGATTTTTTCCATCATCTGATCCAGCCTGTGATCGATGACATCAAGACGCCCCCGGAGAGTTGAGAGCCGGGCTTTCTGCTGATCCAGCCTGTTTTCAATATCCGCAAGTCTGACACTGTCCTTTGAGACAGACCCTGTGCCTGATTGTTGTTTCATCTTGTTGATTGCGGCCGTGTTGGCATCAACCCTGGCCTGAAGATCCGCCATATCCATCGACGAAGCGCATCCCAGCATGGAGAGGGAGAACATACCAGCCAAAATGCCTAAAGAGGTCTTTCCGAGGAACATCGAGACATCCTTTCTAGAAAGCAATCCCGCTCGACAACATATCAATGGACAGCCCAGACCGGGGTGATCACGGAATGGGGAAATACCCCGAGCCGATGAAGATGCGTTCCGTCCAGAAACATTTTTTCAATAAAACTGTGCCCCTTGACCTGATGTGTAAAGATAATGGTTCTCCCGTCAGGTGACCAGTCGGGACTATCGTCCTGTCCCGGGCCGTGCGTAATCTGTACATATCGGTCACCTGTCGGAGTTGTGAGGCATATCTTAGGACGATGGTTCTCGTTCATGCAAACATATGCGACCACATCTCCCCTCGGAGACCAGGAAGGGGAAACATTGTAGAATCCCGAAAATGAAATCCGGTGCTCATTGGATCCGTCCGAGTCCATCACGAATATCTGGGGGTGGCCGTCGCGATCCGAAACGAAAGCGATCTGCGACCCATCCGGGGACCAGGAAGGCGACAGATTGTTGCTATGGGAGAACGTCAGACGGTAAAACCGCTTGTCCCGTTCCCCATAGGCATAGATCTCCGTATTCTGGGAAACCTGGCTTTTCGAAAGGGCCATTGCGAGCTTCTCCCCGTCACGTGAAAATCCGGGTGTTATGTTGAGGCCCGGGAACCGAGCCAAAGGTTTTCTGTGTCCGGTTGAAAGATCATAGGCCAGGATCTGGGGAACGCCGTGAAGGTAGGATGTGTAGACGATCAGATGTTTGTGTAGCGACCATGCGGGTGTATAAGCCAGGACCCTGTCCCAGGTCAGCCTGTGAATCCCTTCTCCGTCAAAATCCATGACATAAAGATCATAACCGCGACGCCGGTTTTTACCCACAAATGCGATCCGGCCATCGGCGACGCCCTTGAATCCGGTAAACTGGAAAACAATGTCGTCCACAAATCGGTGGACAACGACACGGACATTTCCGGTGGTCGTATATTTTCTGGACAGCAGGACCGAACCGTTCAGCGGATCACGGACAATGCCAACCAGGTGGGTCCCCAGTTCATCCTTGATCAGCTGGGCCCCGATCACTCCTTCGATTCCGACCCCTCCCAGCTGTCTGGCTGATTCTCCTGTCAAAAGCATGTTCGCGAGTGATGCCTCCACTTTCTGGTCCAGTGGCACCATTTCAAAATACCCAGACTCTTCCAGGTCTTTGGCGATCAGGTGATTGACATACCGGACATCGGACGGCAAAAGATTGCGGGCTCCGAGGGGAACATATGACACCTTGAAGAAAAGGGCCGTCTGGTTTGTAATAACGTTAAGGTTGACGGCATCAGCCCGTTCCGGAACGTTCCAGCAAAACCATAAAAACAGTCCCCCTATCAACAGCCAGACAGTTCTTGAAAACGGCATGTTTCCCCCGCTACCTCTCATCAAGAACGCCTCCATGATGAATAGCTTCAAGTGTCACAGTCACTACCTCCTTGTCTTTCGAAAATCCCGGCGGGAAGGGCGGGAAGGGAACGGATCTCAGAATGGCCATCCTTGCCGCATCGTCGAACATGCTGTTTCCGGACGCACCGACAACCACCGGTTGGTCACTGATATGACCGTTCTTCAGCAGGACAAACTGAACAGTGGCTTTCAACCCTTTCGTTCCCGGCGGAGGGAACCAGTTCGACTTGATCCGGGAAATCAGCAAATGTTCCAGAAAGGTCGGAAACGACTGTCCGGAAATGTCCATTTTGACAGGAGCCGGATGCGGATTGGGAACCTTTGAGGGATTCAGTACAGGTTTCGCCAGGGGATGGGAGTTTTTCTCCATCTTGGACACCACATGATGAGCCAAAGGAGGTGGGGGGTGCAAAGCCTTTTTTTTCTGAACAGTTTTGACGCGGGAGCGATGAGCTGTTTTTTTCAGGTGCGCCGGTTTCACCTGCTTCTTTTTCTTCAGGAGAGGAATCCGCGCTTTTTTGACAACTCGCACATGCCGGACCGGAGAGGATGGATGTACAGGAAGGGGTTCCCGGACCACCTTTTTCACAACATGCCGGGGCGGCAGGGTAACCGGAGCCTGTTTTTGCGGAGGAACCTCAGAAACCAGCTCAACGGTCGTGGCCTCCGGAAAACCTTTGGATTTGGTCGTGTGATAGAAAATCAGGAGCAAGGCGACAGCCATATGAAACGACAAGGAGATAAAAAAAAACCAACCGGGCGATACACCCCCTACCCGGCGGGATTCGGCATGGATCACAGATGTCTATTCCGTATTTTGGGGTGTCGGCATGGTAATCATTCCAAGCCTGTCAATACCGGCCTGCTTGACAATATCCATCAGGTGGACGACAACGCCATAATTGACTTTCCGGTCTGCCTTCAGATAAACCACAACCCTTTTGTCTTTCTGGTAATAGGCTGATAGCATCGGCCGCAAATCCTGCCATTCGACCTTGTGTCCCCCCACAAAGACCGTCCCCTGGTGGGTGATCGAGACGACGACCTTGGGGATCGGCTTCTTGATACTGTTTGTAGCGGTTTTGGGAAGGTTGATCTTGAGTCCCCTGTAAAGGAGCGGAGTCGCCAGCATAAAGATGATCAACAGGACAAGGACCACATCGATAAAAGGAACCATATTGATTTCGGAGAGCATATCGTTGCGCGTGCCTCTCGGATTGATCTTCATCAGTCCTTCCACCGCTCTTCCGAAACGACATTGAGGATTTCAAGGATAAACGTATCGGCAACACCATGAATCTGCCGTATTTTCTGTAAAAAGTAGTTATAGAAAATCACAGCCGGGATGGCGGTAAAGAGGCCCGCCGCCGTGGTAACGAGGGCGTCTGCGATTCCGGGCGCCACCGAAGCGATGCTGGCAGAAGCCTGCTGGCTGATATCCCTGAACGCATGAATGATCCCCCAGACGGTTCCCAGCAATCCGACGAAAGGCGATATATTGGCCGTAGTCGCAAGCACGGGCAAATAGGATTCCAGTCTGGCCTGCTCCTCCTGGGTCGCCTGGGTCAGGGTCCGGTGGATGACATCGAGGTCCATTTCGGAACTCCGCCCTCCGGAGACCATCCACTTGTCTTTCAGCGACTGCACTTTCTCATAGCCCGCCCGGAAAACAAAAGCCAAGGTGGACTTCTTGTATTCGCCCGCTTCCTGGTAAAGTCTTGAAAATCGGTCCGTTCTTTTGAACGCCTTGACAAACTGGCGGTTTTCGCGGACAGACCGGGAAACGATGTAAAGCTTATAAAAAACGATTCCCCAACTCAGGGCAGACATAAAAAGAAGCGTCCCCAGCACAGCTTCCGCCATCGGACTGACCTGGGACAAGAAATTAAAAAGTGTCATGGGGCTCTTTCTTTGAAAAAAACCTCTCTGAGGTCGTCAGCATGCCCGGAATCATAAAAACAGGATCGGATGTTTGCACAGAAAAGGGGTTCCGGAGGAAAAAGACCATCACAAAACGAAGCCATAAGGGACAGACCAATCGTTGTGGTATCTGCAGGATGAAGTCTTCCGTATTCGGCACACTGCCAATATGTTCATGCGCAGTCCGGCATGGATGGTGCCTTTGGGATCAAACCCTTCACATTCTTGAAAATGAAGAGTACATGTGAGGAAAGGAGTACAATGTCCCGATATCCGAATCAAACAATGGCGGGGCCGACGGGGCTCGAACCCGCGACCTCTGGCGTGACAGGCCAGCGTTCTAACCAGCTGAACTACGGCCCCGGATGTCTGCCTTCAGAAACTTGGACAATCATAGTGGACTTTTGGGCAGCAATCAAGTATGAACAATCCGATTGTGATCCAGAACACTGTCCTGAAGGACCTTTGCCAGGGAGCAGGCGTTTTGGCGGGTTGATTCTCCCTGTTTTGGATGACATAATCAGCCCATGGTGACAAAGACGGATTTCAGGGTCCGTTATTCCGAAACTGACGGACAGCGGCGGGCGCATCATTCGCACTACCCCATCTGGTTCGAAATGGGGAGGGCGGATTTTTGCAGGACAGCCGGTTTTGATTATAAAAATCTTGAAGACACGGGATTTTTTCTGGTCGTTGCAAGGCTGGAATGTCAGTACAGGTCTCCCCTGGAATATGATGACCTGGTCCAGATCCAGACCCGTCTTGTCTCATTGTCCCGAAAACTCATGACCTTCGAATATAACGTATTCAACATGAGCCGGAGTGGCATCACCGCCGGGGAAGGAAAAACGGTTCTTGTCTGTATTGATCGTCAGGGACAGCCGGCCTCGCTTCCGGCAGAAATTCGAGAACGGTTATTATCCTGCGCCACCCCAGGCGGAGGTAAACTTCACGCATCCATTCCGGGCGGATAGCTCAGTCGGTAGAGCGCAGCTCTTACACAGCTGATGTCGCAGGTTCGAGCCCTGTTCCGCCCACCACCCACAGTGATCGCTGCCCCCGAGCCAGTTCTGGAGTCCATGCCGAATGTCCCCGTTAAAAAACAAAAAGAAAAAACCGCCCGCACCGGAGACCGAAAAGTTTCGATACGGAGATCTCGCCATTCAGGAAAACCATCTGGAAAAATGGCCCGCACCTTCTTATGGAACTCCAATGGAAATCCGGATTTCCTTCCCAGAATTTACCTGTCTGTGTCCCCGTTCGGGCTATCCGGATTTTGCCACAATCCATTTGCGTTACCGGCCTTCTGAACTCATTGTGGAACTCAAATCCCTGAAGCTTTACCTGAACTCTTTCAGGACCCGTCATATTTCCCATGAAGAATCCGCTTCTATCATATACAGGGATCTGATGCGTCTTCTGAAACCGCATTTTCTGGAGGTCGTTGCCGACTTCAACGTCCGCGGGAACGTCAAGACGGTCATCACTCTCCATTCGGAAATGGGGGAAACACCGGAAAAGGACAAGACGCATTGATCCAGGGCACACCACCCGGACTTTTTTCTCCGATGGCAGGATGACACACGGGGTGAAGACCCGCGAAGTTACAGCTTAAAAAATCCGGGAGGAAAAACAGGATTCTCCTCACAATTTTCATATTCGACCCTTTCCATAAACCTCCCTTGCGGTGAAATCGTCTCCACCATCCGGAGCCACCCTTTTTTCTGATCAAATACAAGAAGCATTCGCCCGAATGTCCGACGGGCTTCCACGACATCGGGAGCCACATTCAATATGTTCACCGGAGTCCCTTTCCAGCTACCCGTTCCCAGATAAACACAAGATTTTGAAAGACAGGCGGGGACCAGTATGCGTTCCAGGAAACTCTTGAAATCCGCATGGTCAATCGTGTGACCGAACCTTGAGACCAGAAGACTGTTATGCGGCGACAATGTCAGTGCCAGGCCCAAAAAAACGAACGGTTTGACCCGGACCCTGCGAGCAATGTCCCGGTAAACCAGTTTGGCGCCTTTTCTCGGGTATCTCAAACTGATCCGGACCGTTTTTTCCGGATACCGGACGGAAACTTCAAGCCATTCATCCGGTTTCCGATTGTCTTTCCTGTAAAAATTTTTCATCACACACTGGTAGGAATGTAGAGAGCGGATTTTTTCAGAAAAATCATGGAGGATGCTTTGAGCCTCCAAGAAACTATAGGTGCGGGAGGAAGAATTGATGGAGAATGCCGGGATGGGAAAGAGGATGTTATCTCCCGTCAAGGCCCATGCTGGCCATGACTTCGCCAGAAACAGGACAGCCAACCCCGCCCGGATCAGCAGTCCTATCAGGACAAGACTCCGAATTCGGGATCTCGCAGGCATTTCTACCCTATCAGGTTTTTATTCAGCGCAAGCTGCCATAGAATCAGCACTAGACCCAGAAGACCGAAAAAACCATGGGCAAATGTCAGAACCCTGACCATCCGTTGTCCTCCAAATCCTTTCAGGAGGAGAAGCAAGCCGAAAAAAACTGCCAGGAGCAAGGATAGAAGACCTTCGTCCATATATTTGAGCGGGCCCAGAATAAAATGCCGTGCAACCAGCATCAGGATACCGGTCAATCCAAGAGTCGGATGCAAAAATCCCAGCGCTTTCGGAAACTGTTTCCGGGATAGTTCCGTTCCCAGAAGGGCCACCCCCAGGATCGCTGCACAAATCAGAAAAATGGATCCTACAGTCAAAAGGCCCCTGTCCATCTTACCCCCATCTGTTTCCCGTTGTGCAGACGAATCGTTTTTTTTCTAAGTCTCAATTTTCATATCATGGGCCAGCAGGATGGCTTCCGCGATTTCCTTCATGGATTTCCGGATATTCATGCTTTTCTTCTGAAGAAGGCGGTAAGCTTCGTCCTCGGTGATCCCGTTCGATTTCATCAACAGCGCCTTGGCCCGGTCGATTTTTTTCCGACTTTCGAGCGCCTCTTCCATCTCTAGGTTTCGCTGGAGCAGGCCCGTGTTTTCCCAGGCGATGGCAGCCTGATTCGCCACGCTCTGAAGAACCTTGATCTCGTCGTTGGAGAAATGATGGGGTTGGCTCGTGTAGACGTTGATAACCCCGATCGCCCTGTTCTTGATCATCATCGGAACCGATAGCAGGGATACCAGGTTTTCCTTGCGGGCCAAATCCTTGAACGAATAGCGGGGATCCTTCTGGACATCCTCCACCTGTATCGGCGTTGCGTCGCGAAAAACTATCCCTGATATGCTTTCCCCAATCTTGATCGGCGGCTTGCTCCGATATTCCTGGGATAATGTCTGGGTCGCCCGGATCACAAGCCCCTCTTCGGGATCATGGATCATGATGGAACAGAGGTTGGAGTTTGTCATTTCAGCGGTGACGGTCACGATCAGATGCAGGATTTCTTCCAGATAACGGTTGGAAGCGATGGACTGACTGACCTGGGAGAGAGCCTCGATTTGCCTGGCTTTTTTCCTTGCATCCTCGAACAGCAAAAGGTGGTGGATGACCAGAGACAATTCCTGCGTCAGCAGGGTCAGGAGTTCAAGGTCATCGTCCGACGGGATGAATGGCTTCCTGAACTGGAAATTGACAACACCCAGGAGGATATCCTTGACGACAAGAGGAAGCGAGAGAAAGGCCTCATATTGTTCCTCCTCGAACACCTGGAACATCTTGAAACGAGGGTCCACCCAAGCCTTTTCCGAAATGATGACCGGGGACATTTCCCTGGCAACCCAGCCCGTCACCCCTTCTCCCATCCGCAATACGACCTGTCCAACCGCCTGGGGATAGATGTTGGAGGTCGCCCTCAGAACAAGGTCGTGTCCCTCCCCGTCCAGGAAATAAATGAATGCGCAGTCAAAGGGAAGGATGTCCCGCGAAATCCTGAGGGCCTGTCCGAGAGTTTCTTCCAGGGAACCGTTGCTGTGCATCATCCTGAGAAGACCCCGGAGCAGATCCAGTTCTTTGAACAGGGGATCCTTTTCCATCAATGACGGATTATTTTCCATTTTCCGGAGCCCATCCTTGTCATGATCTTTTTTCATGCATTCTCGCCCTCAATCTTGGCCTCAGGGGATAGCGGAACCCAGTACGGACAGCTCATACTGATTCGTGCGAACCACCTCTCCCGGACGGACAGGGAGAACAAGAGTCACCATCCCGGAAGAAGATTTTTTGTCGTTCCTCAGATAACGCTCCAGATCCCTGTAAGCGATTTCTTTCGGCCACTCGTATGGAAGATGTGCTTGCTGAAGAAAATCAACGATGATCTCCTCCGTCCCTTTTTCCGTGATACCCAGAAGTGTACCTATACGGGCTGCCACAATCATCCCCAAACCTACAGCCTCTCCGTGCAGGAGACCCTGATACCCCGTCACCCGTTCCAGGGCGTGCCCGAAAGTATGGCCAAAATTCAAATTCATCCTGATCCCGGACTCTTTTTCATCCTCCGAAACGATTCGCGCCTTGTCTGAAGCACAAGAAAAAATGGCTTTTTCCCAGACCTCCCGGTCAAAGTTTTTGGATGCCAGTGTCTCCAGGGCGGAATCGAGAAACTCCAGAAGTTTTTTGTCTCCGATCATCGCGTACTTGATGACCTCCCCCAGACCGGAACGCCTTTCCCTCAGTGACAGGGTTTCCAGATAGGACGGATCGATCCATACCGCTTTGGGAGGGTAAAAAGAACCGATCAGATTCTTTCCCTCGGAATGATCGACGCCTGTTTTTCCTCCAATGGATGAGTCTACCTGACCTACGACAGTCGTAGGTACATGGATGACAGGAACGCCTCGAAGCAAAACGGACCCGACAAATCCCCCCATGTCCCCCGTTACCCCTCCTCCCAGAACGATGAGAGGGTTTTTCCTTTCCCATTTGACTGACAGCAATTTATCCAGACAAGACATGACAGAGTCCATGGTCTTGTAGGACTCTCCGTCATGAAAATCGAAGTTGACGACGGGATAGCCTTTTTTTTCCAGTCGAGACGAAAGAGCGTTGGCGTGAAGGACACGGACCGTTTCATTGGAAATCAGTCCAACCTTTTCATTTTTGGGAAATCCGAGAGTCTGGAGCAGGTCAGGAATTTGTTCCCGGATTCCGTTCCCCAGCCGAATCGCATAAGGCCCAGAAGAGGATGAAACCATTATTTCACGAAAATTCACCGAAACGACCTTTCATATCTTCAGGCCCTTCATTATTTCTCGACCAGATAACGCTGGATAATCTGAACGACCTGAATAATTCCATGTCCGTCCGCTTCAATAACATGATGGGCGACCTCTTGATAAAAGGGATCCCGTTGAATAAAAACTTCCTTCACTTCCTCTTCCAGGGGGACCTCCTTGATCAACCGGGGACGAGATCCCCATGAGTTCTGAAGTCTCGGAATCAGGGTTTCCGGCTTGAGCCGGATGTAGAAAACCGTTCCGGCAGATGAAAGGAGAGAACGGTTCTCCTTCCGAAGGACGATTCCGCCTCCTGTTGAAATCACGCCTTTCGGCAATCCGGAAAGCGTTTTGACAATCTCGGACTCCACTTCCCTGAAAGCCGGCTCCCCTTCCCTCGCCCAGAATACAGGGATGGACTCCCCCAGCCGTTCCTCAACCAACCGGTCGGTGTCATAAAACGGGAGGTCAAGGGTTCTGGCCAGTGCGTGCCCGATTGTGGTCTTTCCGGCGCCCCGGACCCCCACCAGCAGGATGGAACGGTCCGGTCCGGTCTTAGTGCTGTTTTCCATCACCTTCGAGAGTTCTTTCCCAACGGATTTTCTGTTCCGACGTCTCCCTGAAATGCCCGAGGACTTCGTCCACAGAGTCTCCTCCATACTTCTCGCAGGCGGCCTGGGCCAGAACCAGACAGACCATCGCTTCCCCGACCACGGAAGCGGCCGGAACCGCGCAGATGTCCGAGCGTTCCACTGTGGCCGGTGATGGTTCCCCTGTGCGGATGTCGACAGATGGCAAAGGGGAGTAAAGGGTTGATATCGGCTTCATCGCTGCGCGGATCTGGAGTGGCTGACCGTTTGTCACACCACCTTCGAGGCCACCGGCATGATTCCTTGTTCGTTCAAGAACCCCCCGTGGATTGCCGGGAACAAAGGGATCATGGACAGCCGAACCCGGCCGTCGGGAGGCTTCAAAACCAAGACCGACCTCGACCCCCTTGATGGCCTGAATGCTCATCAGGGATCTGGCCAACTCCGCGTCAAGACGTCTGTCCCACTGGACGTAACTTCCGAGCCCCACCGGAAGAGGAGTCGTCCGGACTTCAAAGACACCGCCCAGCGTGTCTCCGGATTTTTTGGCCGACCGTATAGCTTCAATCATCTCTTTTTCCTGGTCAGGAACCGGGCAGAACACTTCGGATGCCAGAACCTTTTCCCGCAATTCGTCCATTGACCAGGAGGACGGGGGAATCGATCCCTCCCCGATCTCGACCGGGCCGATCCGGACAACAAACGAAGCCACCTCGATTCCAAAAATTCTCAAGTACTGCCGGGCGATCGCACCCAAGGCAACCCGGGTTGCCGTTTCCCGCGCACTGGCCCTTTCCAGGACATTTCTCAGGTCCCGTTGAAAATACTTGACCGCCCCGGCGTAGTCGGCATGACCCGGTCGGGGGGTGAAGACCCCGCGTCCGGGAGGGCCTTCACGGGGCCCGGGATCCATATCCTCCAGCCAGTTTTTGAAATCCCGATTTTCTATCAGGATCGTGACAGGAGAGCCCAAGGTCTTCCCTCTTCGGACCCCTGTCAGGAAGCGGACCTCGTCCGACTCGATTTTCATGCGCCCCCCCCGACCGTAACCCATTTTTCTCCGGGCCATGTCCAGGGAGAGCATGTCGACCGTCAGGTCCATTCCCGCGGGCAACCCTTCAATGATCCCTACCAGTGCCGGACCATGGGATTCTCCGGCAGTCATGAAACGCATCATATAGTTGTCTGTCCCTTCCCTGATGCCTTCATTCGACTCAGGGCATCATCGGCATCATCGGCATTCCGCCGGCGCCTGTTCCGCCCGCGCCTTCATGGGCCGCCGTCGACGCTCCCCGGGTTTTCTTTTTCTTCCGTGGCATCAGATGCAGGGTGACTCCCAGGAGCGACTGAAAATCGGCTCCCAGGTAAGCCGACTCCTTCACGCGGATTCCGGCGTTGGGCACATAGGCCACATCTTCTATTTTTGCGTGATCCAGAAACCGCCGGACCCGTTTCATCACCACCGGCTTTTGATCAATGGCCTCGCCCACCGTTTCCTGGTCGGTCAGATGCAGTTGCCTGATTTGTTGCAGGAGAAGCTGCTCGGCCTGCTTCCTGGCCTGGAAATAGGCATCCAGCCTCTTGTTCCCGTCGTACGGATCCCCCGGAATCTTCATGAGCGAATCCGCGTGAATGACTGTTCCAGACCAGGGCAATTCATAAGAATAGATCGGCTTTTTCTTGGGAGCCGAGGCACAGCCCGGGATAGCTGTCAGGAGAAGAAAAATCCACCCCGCGAAAATAAACTTCCTGAAGTTTTCACTGTCAAGAACATGCCGCATGCCGCGCCCTCGCCATGAACCTTTATTTCTCTATATCCCTGTGAATGACCCGTATCTCATAACCCCGGCTCTGGAAAAGGTCTTTCAGGGTTTCGGCGATCGCCACCGAACGATGTCTTCCTCCGGTGCAACCAATTCCCACAGTCAGGAAACTCCTGCCTTCTTCAACATATTGGGGGAGAAGGTACGAAAGATACCCCTCCGTATTCCGGACGAAGGCTTCCCCGCCCTGGGAAAAGACCATTTGCCGGACGGAAGGTTCCAGCCCGGTCAAGGGCTTCAGTCCGGGAACATAATTCGGGTTCGGAAGAAACCGGACATCCAGGACGAGATCGCAATCAATCGGGATCCCGTACTTGAAGCCGAACGACATCAAAAACAGCTTGAACTGTTCTTCCTTCTCCCCTTTTCCATAATACTTCTTGAGGATCGACTTGAGTTCCGACACGCGCAGGTCGGTGGTCGCCACAATTCTGTCCGCCCTTTGGCGGAGCTGGGCCATTTTTTCCCTCTCCTCCCGGATCGCTTCGATAACGGGCGTCCCTTCCCCGCGCAGGAGAGGATGAGGGCGGCGGGTTTCAGAAAAACGCCTCACAAGCTCGTTATCATCCGCATCCAGAAAAACAAGCTCGACATTCTGATGGGCAGACTTGAATTCATC
>DAHWKF010000006.1 GCA_027343785.1 Leptospirillum sp.
TCCAATGTTCTTTCTCCCTGAATGCCGACTGGAACGCGGCCATCAACATTGCTTCAAGGGCGTCAGTCAATACGCCTGTTGCGGTCTGAATTTAACGCTTGAATCGCAAGCTCCTCCCTTCAGGGAGGGGTAGTTGACGAACCTCTCTTTGCCACCTTTGCAATTTCAAGCATACATGAGCTTTCTTCCCTTGGGTTGGGGAATGTCATCCCCATTCTCTTTTGCCACGTCCAGCCATAAGGAGATGGCCTCCTGGGCATTTTTCAATGCCAATTCCTGAGTTGATCCGTGGGCCATGCAACCGGGCAGTTCAGGAATTTCAGCAACATAAATTTGATCGTTCTGATCCCAATAAAGGATGATCTCGTACTTGAACATCACGACTCCTTTTTGATGGTATCGATCCTGTATTTGATCAAGATCTCTCTGACTTGTCGGACCTGATAGCCTTTTGACTCATTCCCGTCCCTTTGGAGATTGATCTTTTCGGCAATTCCTTCCTTTCGGAAAATATGATGACTGCCTCTGATTGTTTCATGGAATCCCAACGAGGTGAGCAATGAGCACATTTCACGGAAAGGAATATTTGAATCCGAACCTCCTCGGAGAAGCTTCTCTAGAATTTTGTCCAATTTTCCCATTACTTCAGCAACTCCACAAGATCCTCCGCATTCAGGTGAGTATATCTTTTCAACATCTCTAAAGTCTTGTGGCCCGTGATGGTGGCCACCAGCATGGGATTCAGGCCCTTTTCAAAGAACCGGCTGGTGGCCTCGTGCCGGAGGTCGTGGAAGGTGAGATCCTCCAGAAAGGCGGGTCCGGCTTCTGCACCTTCTCTTCGCATTCTTTTTCGTAGACAGCCCGGGCCCGGGGCACGGCGCGTCGCCAGGCGACCGAAATGGCGTGACGAGTTATCCCCCAGACCTTCCCGTCGATCCTTCGGGGAAGGGAGGACAGGATCCGGAGAGCCTCCTGAAAGAGCGGGACAATTCGTTTTGTCCCATTCTTTGTATCAAAAGTACGAGACAGGCGATCAAATCCTTTCCTGGTCACGATCGCGCGCCAGGCTCCGGAACGTTTCTGGAAGGTTGCCATACGGAGGATCCCCTCACAGGTTTTTGAGATTCATTACATCAAGAGTGCACCAAATTCAGTTTTTAAAAAGGCTAAGGACTTGACGGAGTTGTTGAAGTGAGCAATCGAAGAAGATATTTTATCGACCTCCTGAAAGGGGTCGGAATCGGTTCCTTTGTGGCCGGCCTGGTCAAGTTCGAGTTCAATCCCGTCCACAAACGGATGGCTTTGACGTTGGTCGGAATCGCTATTATACTTTGGGTTGTCGGTTATTTTGTGACGGAGGAAGATTGATATGTCGAACTATGAATGGATGCTCGTTGCACTGGCCGTGGTTGGTCTGACCTTGGGATTGATGGGTTATGATGTCATCAGACACGACCACAAGAAACACCCTCGCTGAAAAACCGTCCCGGACGAATTTTTCCTGGTCTTCATCATAACTAGTTACAAGACGCCCGCCTGTCAGACCAGAAGCATGATCAGGTTTTGGACCTCCTTGTCGTTTTCTTTCTGAACCTTCTGCATTCTCCCGTCGAGCTTGGACAGGAGAGCCCAGAAGCGGAGCGGGTTCCCCGCCTTGTCCCAGTATCGTCTTTCGGCCCGTTCCATTCGCTCCCGGATCTCCGCCATCCTGTCCCGGCCCGCTCCACCATATGGTCGAATACCTCCCCGTCTCGAACCGCAGGATTTGTCGCGCACCGGGCCGTTCTATTTGAACTTTGAGAGGGCCGCGGTGACACCACTCTTGAGCTCTTCGAGAACTTTGTCTGCCGTCTTCTGGATTTCTTTCCAGGCTTCTCCGGTCGAGGAGTCGAGCTCCTTCAGCTTTTGCGTAACCTCGTCTTTCTTTTTCTTCAGTTTTTCAAGCTGCGTCGCGGCGGAAAGATTCACGTCCGCTCCTTTGTTCTTGATCTTGGCAGACAGAAGGTTGATCTGGGCGTTCCATTCCTCGATCTGGGCATGGAGTTTTTTTCTGTAAGCTTCTTTTGTGTCCATATCTGACCTCCAGGTGACTATGTGGAAAACGATCCTGTGTTAACGCTACCATAAAATGGTAGCTGAACAAACAATCGGCCCCATAGACAGTCATCCATGCTTTCCTCGATCGGACGTGGGCTCCGCTTTACGGTTAAACGCCTTAAGACAACAAATCCCTCCGCCCCATTCCGAAAAACCCGCTCTCTTCGGACAGCGGTGGTCGAAAAGATTTTCCAAAAGAGACGGTCGAAGGCAAACCCGGACGAGCCGGAGAGTCCCCGTGTCCCTGGCCTCCGGAGAAAGGAAAGATTGATCTTTCCTTTCTCCGGGAGGATAATGGGCCCATGGCACATTTCATCCCGAACGAAACCTTCCGGGCCGCCGAAAAAAAGCTGAAGCTCGTCTACCTCCTCTACGCCATCGGGCTGCTCTTTCCTGTAAGCACTCTTGCCGGTTTTCTTCTTCTCCTCACCGGGCGCAACCTGAAAATCGACGAACCGGTGATCGCATCCCACAGACGATGGCTCTTCGTGACGGGAACCGTGATCCTGATCGCCACCATATCCAGTCTCCTGGCAATCGACCTGTCCGCCGGATACCTCTCCATCGTCATCGCTCCCGAGTTTTTCGCCGCGGATGCCTACACCCTCTACCGCATCGTTCGCGGAATCATCTTCCTCAGCAAACGTCGCCCCGTGGACCCGCTGGAAGCCCTGACCATTACCCGGATCCTGCACAACCTGGGTTTCATCCGGTCCTGATCCAACCCGTTCCCGCTTGTTTGTGACCTCGCCTGAAAACCCCACCCTTCCCAAAAGCGGCATCGTCTTTGGGTGTTCGGAAAAACGGAATGCTGAAGACCGAAGCCCTTCTGGCCCGGGGTCACGGTCATTCCATCCTCATTCTGGCTTCTTCCGGGGTCTCAGGACAGGATTGTCCACGGAATCACCGGTCGTCCGGAACAAGGGTCGACAGATGTGCTACCCTTTACCTAAGCCACAGGCCGTCTTTCCGCAACCTTTCCCGACATCCCCTGGCCGGCGGGAGAGACAACGGGAATGGCAACCGGGACGGAAATGTTCCGGGCGAAGACCATTCCACCCGGATCGAATCAGAATCGGAAGCCCGAACATCCGGAGACCGTCCGGGAGAAGCGGTCGACCCGCCGCCCGGATCGCGACGGTCTTGATCACCGCTGACGGTTATGGACCGGCGATCGTGCGGGAGGGCTCAGGGGAAGTCGGGTCATACAGGACCGGATGCCCAGAGAATGGGCTTCCCCCTTCCGCTATCGTGTCCCCCGAAACACCAATCAAAACCTTTTGAAAGGAGCCACCGTTGATGAAGAAACCACCCTCCCTGCACCCCCAAAAAGCTTTTGCGTCATTCACCGCTGCCCTGGCAATCGCCGCACTTTCCGTCACGGGCATATCCTCCGCATCGGCCTCCGACTACAAGACAGGCCACGGAAATCCCGCCGGAATGTACAAGATCGATCCCGATCACACCGCCATCATCTTTGCCATCGGTCACGCCGGCGTAGCCACGGTGGTCGGACGCTTCGACACCGTCCGGGGACACTACCGCCTCGATCCGGGCAAGACCGATGTCCGTGTCGACATCGCCGCCAAAAGCATCGATACCAATCAGCCCATGCGGGACAAGGATCTGCGAGGTCCGGATTTTCTGGATGCGAAAGCCTTTCCCGTCATCCGGTTCGTGTCCACCCAGTACAAGAAAACCGGAAAGATGTCCGGCCTTCTGACCGGGAAACTCACGATCCGCGGAAAGACCCGGACCGTTTCCCTCAAGGTCCACGAAGTGGGGGCCGCCGACGTCTCCTCCCTTCCGAAACCCTGGGGCGGCTACCTGACGGGCTACGACATCGAAGGGGTCATCCGGAGAAGCGATTTCGGCATCACCACCTATCCGGCCATGATCGGAGACACGATCCATCTGTACCTCAGCGTCGAAGGCATCCGGACGCACACATAGAAGACCTGAAGGGGGAAGGCCCTTCCCCCTTCTTTCCCCTATTGTTGACCTTCCCGCGGGACGGATTCCTCCATGTCATCGTTTTCGATCGCACCGGCCGCCGCTCTCATGCTCCCGGCCGCCGGCCCGTTTTTTCTTGTACTGGTTGCCCTTTTTCTGGTCGGACGGTTTCCCTCCGTCCGGCCGGATCGAAGGGTTTTCCTTGCGGACCTGTCCGTCCTTTCCGGGATCCTTCTGGTGTTCGGGGTGTTTGACAGCCCCTCCCTTCGGCATTTTCTCCACCCCGAACAGCCCTTGGACTGGATTCCCCTCCTGGCGTCGGCCACGTTTTCCGTCCGGAATCTTTTCTCCCGTCTTCCTTCGCCCGTTATCGAAGCGGTGATGACCCTCACCGGCCTTCTCATTCTCCTGATGCCGCTTTTGCGTCAGGGAGAACTTCCGGGAGGCGCCCGGGAGGTGGCACTGATCTATGCGGCGTGGATGGCGATCCGCCTCCTGTACCCGGTTGGCAACATTTCCGGCGACGACCGGATGTTTCTGATCCCCCTGCTTCTCGCCACCGGCGCCCTCTCCCTCATCTCTCCCCTGTCGGGAAGCCTTCTTTTGGGACAGCTCGCAGGCGGTATGGCCGCCGTGACGGGAGCCATGGTTTTGGCCGCATTGACCGGAACGGTCCCGTTCACCGCCATCGAGGCCGGATGGGTCCTGGGCGCCCTGCTCCTGGTCGGGTGGCAGTATGTCGACATCGCCGGGATCGTTGTCGGAAGCCTCGCGGGGTCGCTGTTTCTGGGAGCCGTCAGCGCCCGTCTTGTGCGGAAGATTCCCGGCCGCTTCCTTTGGGGTCGATATGCTCTCGTCATCGCGTGCACCCTTGCCCTCCTGATCATCGGCGTGGCCAGAACACTGAAGACGCTCAAGGATCAGGGGGGAGGCTATTGAGGTTCGCCGGAATCAGGCGAGGGAAGCCCGTCGGACGATCATGTCAACCTCTCGAATGGGGAAAATGAGACCCATCGTCTTCAGAATCTCCGGAAGAGCCTGCTATAATAAAAGAACGGCCGGGAGACAACGCCGCCTCCGGCACCCTTCTTCCCCTCCTTGGAAGCCGGGGGCGGACGGAGGCGGCCCAGGCCCTTTCTCCAACAGTGACACGAGACATATATCGTCATGAGGGAGTTTTCCAGCCTATGCGTACGGGACAAACATCTCACAGAAAAACGACAGGGGCCATCGTCCTTGTCGCGCTCCTTCTGGCGTGCATGCTCGCTCCGGGAATGCCCAGACCAGCTTCCGGTGCGGAAGACCTGTCATCGAAGGTGGCGGACGCCGGAAAATCCGTCGAAAAATCCGTGGACCGGGCGGCCCGTCAGACGGGAACGTATCTGAAGAGCGATTCGTTCCACCGGAAGGTGAAGCAGATCGTCGACGGGGCGGCTGAGGCGATCAAAAACGCCGGCAATTGGGTCGGAAGCAAGATCGACACGATGTCGAAAAAGGACTCTCCAAAACATTAGTTCCCCTTCCATAAAACGTTCCCGACGGTCGCGTCCGGTTCTCTCGTCGGAAACACCGCCCGCCGTCTCCATTGACTGGCCGCTCATCTGACGGGGAGAACGGATCGGAAGGTTTCGCCAGACCGGGGAATTCCATGTCCGAAAACCGCGCGACCCCTCCCGGAAACAACGGTATGATTCCGATATGCTGATGGACGACGATACCTGCTATGCGGCGCTGATCACCCGCGACTCCCGCTTCGACGGACGCTTTTTCGTCGGCGTCTCGACGACCGGGATTTACTGCCGCCCCATCTGTCCCGCTAAACAGCCGAAAAAGCCAAGCTGCCGATTTTTCCCGAGCCCCGCCGCGGCAGAACAGGCTGGTTTTCGCCCCTGCATGCGTTGCCGGCCGGAGCAATCCCCCGGACTGGCCCCGGTCGACCGGATCTCCCGTCTCTCTCTCGCGGCGGCCCATCTGATCGAAAAAGGTTTCCTCAAAGAGGCCTCGCTCAGACGGCTGGCAAGCAAGCTGGACGTCTCCGACCGACACCTGCGCCGGGCCTTCTCCGAAACATTCGGCGTCTCCCCCGTCCGGTACGCCCAGACGCAACGGCTTCTTCTCGCCAGACAGCTGCTGAGGGACACCTCCCTTTCCATCCTCGACGTGGCAGAGGCATCCGGATTCAAAAGCCTCCGCCGCATGAACGAACTTTTCCGGGATCGCTACCGGACGAATCCGGCCTCTCTCAGGCACTTGGACACCGGTGGCGTTCCGGACGAACCCGTCTTCGAACTGGGTTTTCGGCCGCCCTACGCCTGGCAGGAGATCCTCCGTTTTCTGGAAGGGCGCGCCATCCCCAATGTCGAGTCCGTCTCCCGGGGGATCTACCGGAGATCCGTTCGCGTGCCGTTCGGACCAGAAGGGTATGCGGGGTGGATCGCCGTCGAACCGGATTTTTCCCGGAACACCCTCCGGGTTACCGTTTCCTCCTCCCTGTCCCCTGTCATCCCCCAGGTGCTGGGACGCGTCCGGCATCTCTTCGACCTCTCCGCCTCCCCCGGGGAAATCGGGAAATCGCTCGGGCCCCTGATCGCGCGGGTTCCCGGTCTTCGCGTACCGGGCGCGTTCGACGGCTTCGAGATGGCGGTCCGTTCCGTCCTCGGGCAACAGATCACCGTAAAGGCGGCGAGAACCCTCGCCGGACGGTTCAGCAGCGCGTTCGGTCCCCCTGTCGGCACGCCACACCCCGAGATCACCCGGACATTTCCCCTGCCCAGAGAAATCGCACAACTGACTCCGGGTGACCTGGCCGGCCTGGGAATCACCCGAAACCGGGTCCGGACGATCCTGGCCCTCGCCAACGCCTGTGCATCGGGCGCGCTCTCGCTCTCACCCGTTCCGGACGTTCAAAAGGAGATCGCCCATCTCCGGGCCCTGCCCGGCATCGGGGAATGGACAGCCCAATATATCGCGATGCGCGTAATGGCGTGGCCGGACGCATTCCCCCTTACCGATCTCGGCATCATGAAAGCGCTGAACGAACGGTCTCCCGCGCGCGTACTGGGAATCGCCGAATCGTGGCGTCCATGGAGGGCCTACGCCGCCATGGCCCTGTGGCAATCACTCTGAGAAAAGACAGGAGATGACCGTGATCTCTCAATCCATCGACACCCCTCTGGGCCAGGCGATACTCGTTGTGGACGCGGATCGTGTGGTGGCCTTTTATTTTGCCGGACAACGGCCCCCCTTCGGACCCGGAACCGGTCGTCGCGACGCCCCCCACTCTCCGGTTCTGGAAGAAGCGAAACGGCAAATCAGCGAGTACTTCCGGAAAAAAAGACAAGCCTTCAGCCTTCCGACCGATCCGAAGGGAACGGATTTTCAGCGGCGCGTATGGGATATCCTGAAGACGGTTCCTTACGGGAAAACACGGTCGTACCAGGAAATTGCGTTTCTCGCCGGAGAAGGCAAGAACTACGCCCGGGCGGTCGCTTCGGCGATCGCGCGAAACCCCGTCATGATCCTCATCCCCTGCCACCGGATCATCGGAGCCGACGGCTCCCTGACCGGATACGCGGGAGGGCTGGACCGGAAGAAGGCGTTATTGGAACTGGAAGGAAGTACAAGGACTCCGGACGGGTAACCCTTTTTCGCCTCTCCTCCTTGAGCATCCTTCCCCGGACGCAAAGACGGAGGTCATTTTTCCGGGCCGCACCTCACCGGCCCATAACCAAATTGAACTTTGGCTAAGAGGGGATGAGCGGACAGATGTTCAAGCACACCGGAAAGCTCGGCCAACGCCGGGAAAAAAGTCGTTCTTTTTAGACCTCCGTCATCCCCACAACGACCCGCATTCCGGCACGAACACCTGGCTTTTTGGGGAAGCCCGCGCTTTTTCTCTCGCCAAAAACCCCGGGGAGGTCTTCCAGGCAATACCTGGGCTTTCCCTGCTCCTCCCAAACGCTCCGCCCGATCTCCTCTTCCCCAGTGGGCTATGAACGGGAACCCATTGACAGTTGTTCGAGACGTTCAGCGAGCCAAACCTTGATGATGGATTGCCGGGTAATTCCGATCTTTCCCGCTTCCCTATCCAATGATTCAATCATCCACAAAGGAAAATCGACATTAACGCGCTTTTGATCCTGTAACACGCGCCTTGCCCTGGATAATTCCAGAGAAGCTGTCATGTCGTCACCCTCATCAAACTGTTTCTCGAATACCTTAGCCTTCATACAGTATGGCCTCCTCATTGCGCGATCGACGAACAGAAATCAGTCGAATGTTTGTTCCCCTGTAAGTGATGACGGCCGACCAAAGTTTACCGTCGATCTTGCCGATCACCAGATAACGTGCCTCGTCTTCCGTTTTTGCAGGTATTTCCAGCAAATTTGGGTCATTCCATAACAGCTGGGCATCAATAAAGTTGATGCCGTGCTTGGAAAGATTGGCTCGACTCTTTCTATCATCAAATTCAAACATGAACATGGTATAGAAAATATACCATTTTTGGGTCGAATTCAAGTATTGGGTATCTGCACAGGCGCCTGGGACGTCCATTTGTGACTTTCTGAAAAAATTCTCCCGACTTTTTTGGATCTTGGGGATCATGTTGGGTTCATGGAAGATCCCTCTGGTTGAAAGCTCGACCATGGGCCGGACACCATTCTCCGCGGGTTGAGAAGGGGGGCATTCCCACCCCCCGCCAGACCAAAACGTCAAGATGTCCTTCGTCCGGGATCCGCTCAGCTCCTTTTCTGATAAAACCGGCAATACCCCATAGGACTGATGGAACCGGCCACGATCGTACAGGCCCCCGACATCATGCCTCCCATCCCCATGGACCCGTTCATGCCCTCCATATTCATTCCGTCGCCCATCATGTGCGACGACATTCCCTTGGGTGGAAGAAAATGCTGACAGTTCATGCACATCTTCCCTTCTTCTGGGTGAGTCTGGTAAAGAGCCGTCTTTTTGTCGACCTTGTGGGCCGGTGGATCGGCCAGGGTCTCTCCTGTCCTTGTCAACAGGGGGTACAAAAGGCCTGCCGAAATCATCGCCAACATTTTTTTCATGGCCTCTCTCCGGTTCACCATTTTTTTCTCCTTGTTCCGGCCTTCAATGTACCGGGTGGATTTGGGTGATCGTATACTGGCCCTGCCCCTGCTGAGTGACTTCGAAGACGACATGCTCCCCTTTTTTGAGGGATTTCAGGGAAGAGCGATGCCGCAGCGGGAATGTCATGGTCATTCCGCTCCATCCGAATTCCTTGATGGGGCCATGGGCGATCGTAACCGTCCCGGCCTTGGGATCCACCGCCTTCACGACGCCTTTTCCATGCCCGACGGATGAGGCGGCGGAAGACCCTCCCGTCCCGGAGGACATGCCGGACATCCCGTTCATGTCCCCCATCCCTCCCATATCGTCCGCCATCGCGAGCGTCCCCGCAAGGGCCATTCCCGTCAATCCTGCCAGTATTCCCGTCATGACGCCCACCCGGTTCTTCATCTTCAGAGGTTTCATCGTTTTCTCCCTTTTCATTTGTGTTGGAATGTGGCCGAAGGAGACGTCTCCTTCGGTTGTGGCGGAAATGGGCCAGAGTCTCCGTTCGAGGTTCTTCGGCGGAGATCGGCCTCTTTCCACAGCCGGAACAGAACGGGGATCACCAGAAGGCTCAGGATCATGGCAGTCACCATGCCGCCTACCATCGGCGCGGCAATCCGTTTCATGACATCCGACCCGGTCTTGTGACTCCACATGATCGGGAGCAGACCCGCCAGAATGACGGTTCCCGTCATGGCGATGGGCCGCAGGCGATAAAGCGTTCCTTCGACGATCGCTCCGTCGAGGTCTTCCGCCGTCGACAGCCTGCCTTCCGACATCCGCCGTTCGACCGATCGGTCGAGATACAGAATCATCACGATCCCGAACTCGGCGGCCACCCCGGCAAGGGCGATCATTCCCGTGACGACCGCCACGGACAGCCTGTAATGAAGTCCGTAGAGAAACCACAGGCTTCCGAGCACCGCAAAGGGAAGGGAGAGGAGCACCATTCCCGTCTTGGCGGCGCTACGGAAATGGACAAACAGAAGGGCGACAATGAGGCCGATGGCGAGCGGCAAGACCAGGGCCAGCCGTTTCCGGGCCCGTTCGATGGAGGCGTACTGTCCCGACCACGACAGGGTGGTCCCCGGCGGAAGGGTGATGGAACGGGCGATGGCCTTGCGGGCCTGGTCGACATAGCCCCCCAGGTCCCCTCCCTTGGGTTCGATATAGATCCAACCCGTCAGTCGGGCATTTTCCGTCTTGATCATGGTCGGACCGTCTTCGATCGTGAGCGAAGCCAGACGGGAAAGAGGCACCTGACTTCCGTCCGGAGCCGAAACCAGCGAGGCGCCGATGGCCTCCATCGATCCCCGATCGTCGCGAGGGTAACGGAGATTGACCGGGAATCTTTCTCTTCCCTGAATGACGGTCGTCAGTCGCTCTCCGCCGATCGCAGTCAGGACGAGACGGTTGACATCCCCGACGTTGATCCCGTATCTGGCCGCTCTTGATCGATTGATGTCCACGACGATATACCTGCCGCCCGTGAGCCGGTCGGCATAAACGGAAGAGGTGTCCGGAAGTTTCTTCAGAACGGTCTGGATCTCCCGGTCGATCCGGTTGATCGCGTCCAGGGACGGGGCCGTGATCTTGAGACCGAGCGGGGACTTGATGCCGGTGGTCAGCATGTTGACCCGGTTGATGATCGGCATGGTCCAGATGTTCGAGACGCCCGGGAGAGTGGCGACCCGGTTCAGCCGTTTCCTGACCTGCGACAGGGTCGTTCCGGGAGGCCACTGGGAACGGGGCTTGAGCGTCACGACCGTATCGAACATCGTGAGATGGGCCGAATCGGTCGCCGTTTCCGCCCGTCCCGACTGGCCAAAGACCTGCGCCACTTCCGGGACGGTCTTGATGAGCCGGTCGGTGATCTGGAGAAGATGGGAGGACTCTCCCACGGAAACGCCGGGGGTCAGTGTCGGCATGTACAGGAGATCCCCCTCGTAGAGGGGGGGCATGAACTCCGTTCCCAGGTGCGTCATGGGGATCGCGGCGGTGACAAGGCACGCGCCCGCGAAGGCGATGGTCAGCTTTCGGTGGCGGAGAACCCACCCGATCACGGGTCGGTAGAGAAAGACCAGCATCCGGTTGATGACGTTGTCTTCCTCCGGCTTCATCTTTCCCCGGATAAGAAATCCCATCAGCACCGGCACGAGCGTGATCGACAGACCGGCGGAGATCGCGATCGAATAGGTCTTGGTGAACGCCAGCGGCTTGAAGAGACGGCCTTCCTGTTCCTGAAGCGCGAAAATCGGCAGGAACGAGACGGTGATCACCAGAAGAGAGAAGAAAAGGGAGGGGCCGACCTCCTGCGCTGCCCGAAGGGCGGTCTCCCAGGAGGTTTCCGCCTCGTCGGAGCGCTCCCGGTGCTTGTGCATGTTCTCGATCATCACGATCGCCGCGTCGACCATGACGCCGACCGATACCGCGATTCCCCCGAGCGACATGATATTGGCGGTGAGCCCCTGCCACGCCATCAGGACGAACGCCGCGAAGATCCCGACCGGAAGGCTCAGGATCGCAACCAGAGACGACCGGATGCGGGAGAGGAAGAGAAGACAGACCAGGGACACCGCGACCGATTCCTCCAGCAGCTTTTCCAGGAGGGTTCTGATGCTTTTCAGGATCAGGCCGGAGCGGTCGTAGGTCGTCACAACCTCTACGCCGGGCGGCAGCATGGGCGCGAGTTCCTTGAGCTTTTTCTTGACCGCCTCGATGATCTTGAGGGAGTTTGTGCCTTCCCTGGCGATCACGATTCCGCCTGCGACCTCGCCCTTTCCGTCGAGTTCGGCAATGCCCTGTCGCAGTTCCGGACCGAGATGGACGGACGCCACGTCCGAAATCCGGACCGGGATTCCGCCGGCGCCCATTTTCAGGGGGATCTTCCGGATATCCGAAAGGGACCGGATATACCCCCGGGTCCGGACCATGTATTGGGCTTCGCCCATATCCACGACCGAACCGCCGACGTCTCCGTTCGCGTCCCGGATAGCCGCCTCCACCCGGGACAGGGGGATATGGTAGGCCAGCAGTTTCCGGGGGTCCGCCTCGACCTGGAACTCTTTCACCATTCCACCGACGGAGGCCACCTGGGCCACGCCATGTACGCTCTGGAGTTCAAATTTCAGAAACCAGTCCTGGAGCGCCCGGAGGCTCGACAGGTCATACCGGTGCGTTTTGTCGACCAGCGCGTATTCGTAGATCCATCCCAGTCCGGTGGCGTCCGGGCCCAGCGTTGCCACGACCCCGGCCGGAAGCCGTCCCTCCACCTGGTTGAGATACTCCAGAACCCGGGATCGGGCCCAGTACGGGTCGGTTCCTTCCTTGAACAGGATATAGATGAGGGAGTTTCCGAAGTCGGAGTATCCCCGCACATGCCGGACCCCCGGAATGGTGAGAAACGCGGTCGTCAGCGGATAGGTCACCTGGTTTTCGACAACGGACGGAGGCTGGCCCAGGAAAGGGGCCTTGACGATCACCTGTGTGTCGGAGAGATCCGGGATGGCGTCCAGGGGGCTTCGATAGAGCGAGATTCCTCCCCATACCAGGATGGCCAGGGAGATCGCCAGTACCCCGTATCTCCGGTGAATCGACCAGGCAATGATTCGGGCGATCACGGGCGCCCCCCTTCGTCCATGCGGTTCGAAACGTTTTCGAACCGGGACTCCGCGTCCAGCAGGAACTGTCCGCTGACGACCACCCGCTCTCCTTCCCGAAGACCCGAGAGCACTTCGACCCGGTGCGACGAGCGCGCACCGACGGTCACCCTGGCCGGCCGGAACCGTCCCTTCCCCACTTCGGTGATGACGACCGTTTTCTTTCCGGTCCGGATCAGAGCCTCCCGCGGAATCACCAGGACATGGGGGTGCGGAGCCGGCCGGAGAACGGCCTCGAGGTACATTCCGGGCTTCAGGAAGCCGTCGGGGTTCCGGACGACCGCCCGGGCGAGAAGGGTTCGACTCGTCTTGTCGACTTCAGGATTGACGAACCGGAGCGTTCCCCTGTACCTCCGGGAAGGCAGGGAGGGGAGATGGAAGGTGACCGGGTCGCCCGCCCTGACCCAGGCGAGATCGGGAGAATAAAGGGAGACTTCGACCCACACTCTTGTGGGGTCCGCGAGCGTCATCAGGGGTTTCTCCGGAGAGACGGCTCCTCCGATGCGCGCGGAAATCGACGTCACGATCCCCGAGTAGGGAGAGCGGACCGGAATGACCGATCGGGCCGTTCCCGTCTGTTTCAGTCGTTCGATTTCCGTCTCCGGCACACCGAAAAGGCGAAGGCGTTTCTGTGCCGCATCCCAGATTTTCCGATTGTCCGGCCAGGACGGATTGGATTTAAAGGCTTGAAAGGCGAGCCGGGCTTCCGTTTCGGAGCTGGCAAGTTCGGGAGAATAGATCCATGCGATGATGTCTCCCTTGCGGACCGGATCGCCGGCCGAGCGGACGGCCAGATCCCGGATCCATCCCGAAAACCGTGTGCTGATCGCCCGCGTCCGGTGTTCGTCGAAGACGACGGTCGCCGCTGTCCGAAGGGTCCGGGAGAAGTTTTTCCGCTCAACCGGGGCGGTCCGGATCCCGAGCGTCTGCCGGATGCCGGAGTTCACCGAAACGGATTTTCCGGAAGCACCGGATGTTTCCGCATAGACGGGAATGTAGTCCATCCCCATGTTGTCCTTCATCGGGTGATCCGCATGGATGGACGCGTTCATGGGGTTTCTCCAGTACAGGATCTTCCGTTCCGGATTTTTTCCCCTATTCCCGTCTCCCTTCGGGACGGATCCGGTCGATGGGCCCATCCAGCGGATCGCTCCGGCGCCGATTCCCATCCCCAGGACAAGGGCTAAAGAGATCGCGACAAATGTTCTACTGTTCATGGGAACCTCCCTGAAGCGTGCCCTCCAGATAGGAGAGCTCGGTCATCGCTTTCATCCGGTCCGCCCGAAGGGCGAGCGACCGGATTTCGATTTCCTCGACTTTTCTGATGGCCCCCAGAACGCGGTCCATACGGACGGATCCTGTCGCATACCCCGCCAATGCGGCATCCACGTTCCGGGTGGCCTCCGGAAGAAGGACGCGATCGAGAAAAAGCGTCCGCCGGGTCAGCGTTCTGTAGTCCCCCTCAGCGTTTTGGATCTCCTCGACAAGTTTCTGGCGGAGCGCCTCGTGCCGGGCTTCGACGGACTCGAGGGCGCGTTCTTCTTCCCGGATTTTCTGATCTTGCCGCTCTCCGGGACGGACCGGAAGGTTCATGGTCAGGACGACGGAAAACAGGTTCGGCGTGCTCGTGATCAGGCTTGGGGCCATGAAATAGCTGTAGTCCCCTTCGACGGAAAGGGCGGGGATCCTGTCTTTTTTCGCCGCCTGGACGCCGATGGCCTGGGCGGCGTCCTCGGCCGCGCGGGACTCGAGTGCCGGGTGTTTGTCGATCCGGTCCAACAGGGCGGACTCGGAAAGGGGAGGAGGAATCCGGGGTTCTTCATCCGCGATCCGGAAGGGTCGAGCAATGCGCGCGAGACGCATCAGACGGTGCAGGCTCTTTTTTTCCCGAGCCCGAAGGGCTTCCTGCCTGTCGGAGAGATTGTCTTTCTGGAACTGGGCCAGAAGGAGATCGGATTCGGATGCCGTTCCCTGTCCGTAGCGCGTCAGCGCCGCCTGGAAGGCTTTCTGCCAGAGGGAAGAGAGGGAGGAGAGCATGCCTTCCTTCCGGGTCTCCCCGTAGAGGTCGATCCAGGCCAGACGGACATCCCGGACAAGCCGGATCTCGCTGTCCTTCAGGTTCCATCCGGAGGTTTTCCGCTCCTGGACAGCACGCTGCCGCAGGAGCCCTCTCTTTCCCCAGGGAAAGAAACTCTGTCGAAGGCCCACCGTTGTCATGGTCAGGAGGCTTTGCCCCATGTTGAAACCGATCGGGAAATACTGTTCTCCCACAACCAGCCTGGGATCCGGCAACTCTCCCGCTTCGATGGAACGGGCCGTTTTCTGGGCTACAAGCGCGCGTTCCTTGGCAATGTCGGGGTTTCTCCGGAGGGCCAGGCGAACGGTCTGATCCAGTGTGAACACAGGGAGGTTCGAGGAGACAACGGGATCTGTCGGAAGAACGGTGGCGTGACCGGCCGCCCATGCCGGAGCGATCGCGTCCTGCCAGAACGGGATCGCTCCCTGTATGGCTGACGATAGAAACAGCCACAGAAGCAAAAATCGAGCGGAACCCGCGGCTCCCGGAAAACGGAGACTACCGGATGGGGAAAATCCTCTTGAGGGCTTTTCCCCCAAAAACAGGGAAAAAGGCCATACATGGAGACGTGACATGAGTCCTCCCGGAAGGTTCAAGAAAATTCAAAAACGGCGTGACGATCCGATTTTTGACGAACCTGACGGGTCTCAAATCAAAAGAGGTCGATTGACGGGCGAAGAAAAGGAAAATCTGGACGGAAAAGGGGCGTGAAGCGACTGTGCGTCCACCATCGGTTTTGGTGGATCCAGGCTGGAGCCCGGAATGACCCGGAGACTCGGCGGATAGATACGCGCTGTACCGAAGACAGGTGTCCCCTGGGAGGGTTTTGAGAGGACGCACGGCGAAGCCTGGCAGAGTGTGATCCGGACTTTGCCTTTACAGCAGGGAAGGTTCCCCTTCATGGGGCAGGAGGCAGGCATGCTTTTTCCA
>DAHWKF010000066.1 GCA_027343785.1 Leptospirillum sp.
AGGTCCTCTTACTCTGACCGAATGTACCGGATCCGGTGACGAACCGGGTCTTCAATTGGCACGAGCCGTATGCAGGGACGACTTGCACGTACGGTTCTTGGGGGAGGGCGGACCAGTGATGGTCTGTCCTTACCCGACTAACCACAAAAGACTCCAAAGAGCCAAAAAATGTAGAAAGGAAAACAGAAAAAGGATTTCCGGTCGCGCAGGGGCGTCCTGTCGTCCCTCAGCCCCCCAGCATCGGCGTGGGGGGAGATAGGGGAAAAACAGCGTATTATTCCTATTCGGGCCAGTCCAGGGGGGATATTCGGGAAACACTCTCCAGACAATCCGTCAGAATCAGCAGGAAGCGGTCCTGCCGGATTCCCAGGTAATCAAGCGAAGTGAGGATGGACGGCTCCACGAATGGGAAGTCCGGATGGGAAGCCCCCACGATCGTGGCAATCTGGTCTCCCAGACAGCATACATGGGTCATCTCCTTGTTATGGGTGGCCTTGTTGGGCTCGTGATGCCACAAGATCGGATCGATGATGCTCCCCGGAAAATTGAACATCCTTCCATATCGGGCCCCGATGAAACAGTGGTTGATCCCCAGTGTCCCGGTCTCGCACTTCCAGTCGGAATCCCTGTCCGGCTCATCGGCCATCTGGATCTGATCGTTCATGAAGGATCGCATCTCGAGGATCAGGAAGACCTTTCCGAGATCGTGGAGCAGGGCCACTGTTTCCGCCTCGTCCTTTTCCACATTATGGACCCGTCCCGCCACGATGCCGGCGCAGACGGAAGCCGCCCGGCTGTGGTACCAGAGTTCGGGAATCCCCTGCACATTCCTGTATCGGCTGAAAATCGGAAGCGTCAGGCAAAGACCCTTGAGCATCCTGAATCCCAGCAGGCGAACGGCCTGGAGGACGGTGGAAACACGACCGGCCTCCGCATAGAGTCCGGAATTGGCCTGGCGGACAAGTTGGGCCGAAAAAGAGAGGTCTTTCTGGATCAGCCGGGAAAGGTCTTCCATCGAGATATTTTCGGCGTCGATTTCGTGGATAACGTCGGACAGGATAGACGGCAGCGCAGGAAAGGATTCCCGGTTTTCCAGTTTTTTCGAAAGGGCGTCGAGATCCACAAGAGGCCTCCTTTAGCCGGGTAACAACCAGAAAGGCCCGATACCCCCAGGCGAACGATTAAAGACTCGGGCCGATGCCGGAATAGGAAACGGATCGACAGGCCCTGGTGCAACCTTGTCTCATCGACCTTTCATTACTTTTGTGCGTAATACTGCTCCACCGTTTTCCGGACAAGATCCCGGAATTCTTTGCCGGAAGGGAAATTCTCCAGAAGGCTCATCCGTTTGTCGAGCGCTGAGAGTTCGTTCTCGATCGCCCGGGCATCCTCCACGCGCGGGGTTTTTCGGCGATCCTGGATAATGACCTCACGAACGCCGCGGGACAGAAGGGTTTTCTTCATGTTTTCGTCCAGAACGCGGGGCGCTTTCAGCAGAAGCCTCCCGAGCGCGTCATGGACATCGGAGACGATTTCCACTCCAGGCCCCAACCTCTCCAGATTCACCGTCACCAGCCTCACGATCTCCCCCTCCACCCTTTAGGATTAGACGGACGCAAAGGCCTGCCGACCGAAAAACGGAATCAGGCAACTACTTTCCGCTTATTCCGGTCACGTAAGACCTTTGTTGTTCCCTCCAAGGCTCATTATCACCCCCCGATCCCGGCCGGATCAACAACCGGCTCTTCCGACAGCCCCTTCCCCTCAAAAAACCTGCACGACACGAGGACTCCCTCGAAAAAAACAATCACTCCGCCCGAGTGCCGTCATTTTTTAAAATTTTCATTTTGTTCGCAGGACGGTTTACCCAATCCCGATTCCCCGATCAAAAACACGCCCTTTCGGCGAAAACGGCATTCGAACCTTCAGGAATTCACGGGAAAAGCAGAAAAGACCGCTCGGGGGAGATCCCGAATATCTTCGTTTCCGGCTGGTCCGGCAAGGGTTCCCATGACCGAAAATCCCGGGAAAACGGAACATCCGGTTCCGTCAGGTTCCTTGACAGTGTCAGGCGGCACCCCTAATATTAAATTCAAATGTTCCGATGTTTTCCATTATACCGGAATCCGGGGGCTCCCGGGTTCGGGGCGCCTGGCGGTCCGGAAACGGATTGACCGGCTCCCATTATTCGAGGTTGACCTCATGTCGATTTCTCTGCATCAGGCCGTCAAGGTCGGTTCTTATATCTTTCGCCAGAAACTGAAGGGCAACAAGCGTTTTCCCCTGGTCCTCATGCTGGAGCCCCTCTTCCGCTGCAACCTGGAATGTGCCGGTTGCGGAAAAATCCAGTATCCCGAAGAGATCCTGAACCGTCGGCTGACGCCTGAGCAATGCTTCCAGGCGGCGGAGGAGTGCGAAGCCCCCATCGTGACGATCGCCGGAGGTGAACCGCTTATCCACAACGAGATCGGCGAGATCGTCCAGGGACTCATCGACCGGAAACGTTTCGTCTATCTCTGCACGAACGCCATCCTCCTCGAAAAGTATCTCGACCGGATCAAGCCCTCCTCCTACCTGACCCTCTCCATCCATCTCGACGGGCTCAAGGAGGAACACGACCATCTGGTCTGCCGCAACGGCATCTTTGATGTTGCCGTCCGGGCGATCCAGACGGCAAAGAAAAAAGGGTTCCGGGTGACGACGAACACCACCGTGTTCGAGGGAGAAGACCCGGCACGACTTCACAGCTTCTTTGATTTCGTGACCGGACTGGGCGTCGACGGGATGATGATCTCTCCCGGGTATTCCTATGCGTGGGCCCCGGATCAGGAGCATTTTCTCCGGAAGGAACGCACGCGCGACCTTTTCCGGAAACTGTTTGCCCCCATGAAGGACAAGCTCAACCCCAAACGGTGGAATTTCAACCATAGCCCGTTCTACCTGGAATTCCTCGAAGGCGCCAGGGATTACGACTGCACCCCGTGGGGCAACCCCAATTATTCCGTTCTGGGCTGGCAAAAGCCCTGTTATTTACTGAATGATGGTTATGCCCAATCCTTCGCGGAGCTGATGAATACGACCGACTGGGATCAGTACGGACACAAGAGCGGCAATCCGCGGTGCCAGGATTGCATGGTCCACTGCGGGTTCGAACCGACAGCCGTACAGGACGCCACATCCAGTATAAAAAACACCATCCGGTCCGTCCAGAGCCTCCTTCCTGCAGGTTAGGAGGCAGGAGATGGTGACACCTCCTTTTCTTTCACTTTCCGGAACATGCCCGGCCGTTCAGGGCTCAATGACTGCCGGAATGCGGAGGCCTTCTTGAAGGCGGTCATTCTCCGTCAGGCCGGCGGCCCGGAAGAACTCCAGCTGTCGGATATCCCGAAGCCCCGACTTCCCTCCCCCTCCCACATTCTTGTCCGTCTGCGGGCTGCCGGCGTGAACCCCGTCGATTACAAGCTCAGGAAAAGCGGCACGTTTTTTCCCGACCGGCTTCCCGCCATCCTTGGGTGCGACGGAGCGGGCATCGTGGAGGAATGCGGCAAGGATGCGCGCCGGTTTCGTCCGGGCGACCGGGTGTTCTTCATGCATGGCGGTTACGGGGACGCTCCCGGAACCTACGCCCAGTGGACGACGGTTCCGGAATATGCCGCTGCGGCTTTGCCCGATGGCGTCTCCTTCGAAGAAGCGTCCGCCCTCCCCATCCCCTTCATCACGGCCTGGGAAGCCCTGTCCCGCGCGGGACAGCTCGAAGCCGGCGCGCCCGTCCTGATTCACGCCGGCGCAGGTGGCGTGGGTCACCTCGCCCTCCAGCTCGCCAGAAACCGCGGCCTTCTCCCCCTGACCACGGTCCGGGGAGAAGAAAAAGCCCGCGAAGCAAGAACCAACGGAGCCATCCACACCATCGACCCCGGAAAGACGGATTTTGTTCAGGCGACCCTGGACTTCACCGGAGGGAAAGGGGTACAGCTGGTCGTGGACACGGTCGGTGGCGAGACTTTTTGCCGGTCGTTCGATGCCACAGCCCTGTATGGCCACGTCTCGACGCTTCTCGAAAAAGCCTGTGATGAGGCGACAGTCGTCCGGGCCAAAAGACGGAACCTCTCCCTTCACTTTGTCCTGGTCCTCTCCCCCTCCCTCCTGAACCTTGCCGGCGAAGTTGCCCGTCAGACCCGTATCCTCGAATCGGGGGCCCGAATGCTGGCGTCCGGCGCGATCACGGTCCGCATTTCCCGCTCCCTTCCCCTGGGCAGGGTCCGGGAAGCCCACGACCTGATCGAGACGGGGCACACCTCGGGCAAGATTGTCCTGACGATTCCCTAAACTACCCGGAAGGACCCAGACATCCATGGCCACTTACGTCGTGGGGGATCTCCACGGTCAGCTTCATCTTCTGAAAGAACTGATGGAACGGATCCGTTTCGATCCCAAAAACGACCGGTTGATCAGCGTGGGGGACGTCATCGACCGGGGCGCGGACACAGGCGCTCTCCTCGATACCCTTTTCGATGGCGCCGAATCCGGATGGTTTTCGGCCGTCAAGGGAAATCACGAAGAGCTTCTCCTGGCCTACCACCGTCGCCCGGAACTGTTCGGGAACAACTATCTCGATCCGGGATTCGGGGGACGACCGACGCTGTCCGCTCTCGAGCGGTCGAAACGGGGAAAAGACATGCTGGCATGGATCGAAACCTGGCCGCTGTTTCTTGAATCGGGAGATTTCATCCTCGTGCACGGATCGCTTCCCCGGATCCGGGGAAGCGCATTCGGCGATATCGACCTGTGCGCATTGAGGCGGGATCCCGAGACCGGTTTTCACAGCTGTCTCTGGGCCCGTCCTCCGGAATTGTACCCCTCCTTCGACCAGCGCGAGGTGGTTTCAGGGCACAATATTGTTTCCCGCCCGGGAACAGTCAGGGATGGCCTGATCATGATCGATACCGGAGCCTACCGGAGCGGTATTCTGACCATGCTCCGACTGGATGACCGGTCGTTTCACCAGGTCAAGGGGAAACCCCGCGTCGAAAGCTGAGCGGCCCCGGGCGATCTGGCCGCCCGATGCCGGAAGCACGAGGGAACGTTCTTGCGAAGGGAAATCGGGGGGGAGGTCGGGAGACCGGTGTGGACACCCTATGCCGGCAACCTCCGTCCCGAAGCGACGATTTCCTCCGCGGCGCGGACGCCGGAGGCGTAAGCCCGGGCCAGGGAGATGCCGTCCAGGTAGTTTCCGGCCAGGGACAGTCCGGGAGGCAGCTTCTTCCGGATGGTCCGTACGGCTTCATTGTGACCCAGCACATATTGGGGGATGGCTTTTTCCCACCGGTGAATCCGGAAAAATTCGGGTTTTCCACCTGTTCCCAGAAGCTCCGCAAGTTCCTTGAGAACGATGCGCTCCAGGTCCTCGTCGAAGGCGTTGGCGATCTTCTGGCCGGTCATGCCGCCGACGAACACCGTCAGAAGAACCTTCCCGTCGGGGGCGCGACCGGGAAAGAGGGAGGAAGAAAAGACGACCCCCAGAATCTTGCGGTTTTCCACGGAGGGACAGAGCAGGCCGAACCCGTCCAGCGGGTGGGTCACCTGTTCTTTGGAAAATCCGGCGTAGGCGATGGTAACGGGGGCGTACGGGATGGCGTTGAGTTCGGCCGACGGGCCGTCGGCGTCTCCACCCAGAAGATCGGCCGCCTGACCGGCAGAGGTCGCCAGAATCAGATTTCGGGAGGTCATGTAGTATTCCGTTTCGTCATACATCAGGGCCACCCGGAACCCGTCCTCGAGGCGGGTGTATTTGATAACGTCGACGCTCGTTCCCACGTCCTGACCCAGCTTGGCTCCGATCGCCTCAGCGAGCACCGACATCCCCCCTTCAAAAGAAAACATCCCCCGGAAAACCGCGCTTTCCGTTTTTCTCCTCTTCAGGTATGTCCGTATGCCGCCCCTGATAAGCCCGCCGTGTTCCTGTTCGAGTCGGGCAAGGAGCGGAAAGGCCGCTTCGACGGAAAGAAGGTCGGGATGGGAGGCGTAGACGCCCTTGACGAACGGATCGATGAAATACTGGAGAGGTTCTTCCCCGAGCCTTCGCCGGACAAAATGGGAGAGGGTCTCCTCCTGGCCATCGTTTTTTGGCGGAACCCGCCATTCCCGCAGGATGGACATCCGCCCCTGCCAGCTCAGAAGCGGCGTCCTGAAAAAGGAGGGAAGCGACATCGGAACGGGGAAGAGGCTCCCTCCCTTGACCACATACCGGTTCCGGGAAAGGGGGGACGCGGGCAGTATCCGGTCGGAAAGCCCCAGCTCCACGAGCGCTTCCCGGAGTTCGTCTTCCGGTCTCACCATCAGGCTGTTGGGGCCAAACTCCAGCAGATACCCCTGATCCCGGACCGTACGGACAGCCCCCCCGAGGTATCCCCGGGATTCCAGAAGGCGGACGTCCACCCCTTTCCGCTTGAGCGTCAGGGCCGCCGCCAGCCCCGATATCCCCCCTCCCACCACCAGGGTATCGCAATCAAATCCTGCCACTTTGCCTCCCGGTTTGTTGGTCTGCACTTCCGGCATTCACACCATCGGCCTGTCCGGACCGATGGTGATTTGCCCTCTTACCGAGCGTTTCGCCTATAATGAAGGCATATGCGTGTCTTTGGCAATCCATTATCATTTTTCATCGATCATATGATTTTTGGGAGTCCGATCCGGCGATCATCCGGAGAGGGCCCGAACGAGAACAGGACGACCGGTTATGGAACGCGTGTTGCTGGCATTGGCCCTTCTGTCGTTTTTCCTGTGGGCCGGACTGGCCCTGACACATCAAAACAGCCGCACCGCCCTGGGAAAAACCTTCAGGGGTGTGATGATCCTCCTTTCCCTGGGATTTTTGCTCTACACCACCGGATTCGAGCTGACACAGCAATGGCCGGACCTGACCTTCCGGCTTCCGGACTACTATTTCACGATCCCCCATATTCCGGACGGCCTGCAAGGGAATCCTCCTGTCTCTTCCCGATTCCTCCCCCATCATTTTCCAAATCTCTGAGTAAGCGTAAAAAACGCGGTACCTGCATGGGGCTGGCAACGGGAGGGGCCGCAAGGGGAAATCGGATCAATATTTTGCGTCCGGACGGTTCCTTTTGCTCGAGAATCTTTTTATACTCAGTCTGACCGATATGATCCTGACAGCGTCCGGGCCGCTTACTGCCGATTTCTGGCAAGACGGGATGTCCCGGAAACATCGACAACCTTAGGAACCTCCCTTGGACAACATAAAGGAACGGGCCGTCCCGATCTCGAAACCCCTGTGGTATGTCTTGCTGCTTATGGCCATCGGGCTGGGTTCGGAAGCCTGGGGATTCGTCCTGATCAAGAAGGGTCTCCTCGAACACGCCGCGGGGGGACATTTTTTGAGCGGGCACCACCTTCTGGATGTGTTCATGCATATTGTCACCACCCCCCTGGTCCTTCTGGGCACGGCGCTCGAGGCCTTGCATTTCGGCATCCTGATGGAGCTCCTGTCGTTCGGGGACGTCTCCTTTATCATCCCCCTCACCTCTGTGGGGTATGTCCTGACGCCGCTGACGGCCCTCATTCTTCTCCACGAGACGATCCCTCCCCAACGTTGGGCGGGAATCGCCCTGGTCTGCGCCGGGGTGTTCGTCATTCTCCGGTATAAAAGTCCGTCGTGAAAAAGCGTCGCTACGGTCTCCGATATCTCTGGATCCGCTTTCTTGACGAAACCCGCCGAATCAACCGGTTCTGGCGCGTCCTGATCCTGGCCATGATCATCGGAATCGTCACGGGACTTCTCGTCTATCTCCTGGAATCGGTGGTCTACGAACTTCTCTTCCTGACTCTCTACAACACCTACTTCAAAAACGGCGTCGTCGTCATCATCATCCCCATGATCGGGGTGTTGTTGACCCGTCTGATCCTCGTCTGGGGCAAGACGGACGGCATGGGGGGGACGGAAGAGGTTGTCAAAAGCTACCATGAGTTCCGCGGACGGCTTCCCCTGTCCAAAACTCCCTACAAAATCCCCGGCTACATCACAACGCTCGGATTCGGGGGCAGCGCGGGTCTCGAGGGAGCCTCCACCTACCTCGGGGGAATGGTCAGCTCCATCGTCGATAAGATCATGGAAAAACTGAACATTCCTTTTGAAGAACAGCGCACGCTGTTGCTGGCGGGGGCGGGAGCCGGCCTTTCCGCCATGTTCAAGGCGCCCCTGACCGGAACGATATTCATCCTGCAGGTCCCCTACAAGAGCGACCTGGCTCCCAACGCGCTGATCCCGACCCTTGTCGCCTCGGTGTCGAGCTATATCGTCATGGTCACCCTGAAGGGGACCCACCCCCTCTTCAGCATGGCGAACAAAACGGAATTACACATGAACGACATGCTGGTGGTGATGGTCATCGGTCTGGTGTGCGGATTTTTGAGCAAGTATTTTCTGAGAATCTACCGAACCACGAAAACCTGGTTTCTGAAGGGTCCGGCCCGGCTGACCTCCCGGAACGTCCTGGCCGCCCTGATCCTAGGAGGGACGGGATACTTCGCCACCCTCCGTTTCGGCGAAGCTCTCCCGCTGGGTCCCGGATACATCTTCATCCAGTACCTCCTCTCCGTTCCCGACACATTCATCAATCTCCTGATGCTTCTCCTCCTCAAGATGGCGGCCGTCATCTTCACCTTTTCGGCCGGCGGCATGGGGGGATCCTTCTTTCCCCTTTTATGTCTGGGAGCGGCGACCGGCGGTCTCATCTCGAACATTGCCCACATCCAGCCGTTCGACTTCGGCGTTGTCATGGGGATGGCCGGCTTTCTGGCCGCCGGTTACAAAACCCCCCTCGCTGCGGTGGTGTTCGTCGCGGAATCGACCCACAGTTCGGGATACCTGATTCCGGGTCTGATCTGCACGGCCTTCAGCTATATCGCTTCCGGGGCTTCATCCATCTCCTCCCAGCAACGGGAACGGGAAGATATCCACCTCTCCCGCCGGTTTCACCTGAAAATCACCAACGCGATGCTCCAGCAGATTATTTTCATCCCGTCCAACATCACGGTAGAAGACTTCCGCCAGTTCTACCTGCTCAAGTATTTTTACCGGACCTATCCGGTTCTGGACGAAAAGAAAGCCCTGGTCGGCATCATTTCGGTCTACGACATCGACCGCGTTCCGGAAGAGGAGTGGAAAAAGCTGAAGGTGTCCGACGTCATGGTCAAGCCGGTCATTGTTGTCACACGGGATGAGACCATCCAGGATGCGATACAGAAGATGAACAAGTATGATCTGGACTTTCTGCCGGTCGTCTCGGAGAAAAACCCTAAAGAACTGGTCGGAGGGGTGACGCGCACGCTGATTTTTCAGGGAGAGTGGTCAGGGATCGCCGCGTAAGGCCCTCTTGAATAGGCGGGGGATTTTCGCTAAGCTTCCTGAGTCGTCCAACCCTTCGCGCCTGTAGCTCAGTCCGGATAGAGCATCGGATTCCGGTTCCGAGTGTCGGGAGTTCAAATCTCTCCAGGCGCGCCATATTTTAAGCCATTCAGTAAAATCCCCTCCCCCGCAAATTGATTTTTTGTTGCAAATCTGTTGCAATGAACTCCTGAAAGAACGTGAAATTGTGATTCAACTTTCAGGAGAAAAAATTGGCATCGATTTACAAGCGCGGTCCCTATCACTGGCAAGCCCTGATCCGGCGGAAAGGTTTCGATACACAGGCCAAGGTTTTTAACACGAAGGCCGAAGCCGAAGCCTGGGCCCAAGTGACGGAATCGGAAATGGTCCGGGGTGTCTTCGTCTCCCGGAAAGAAGCCGAGAGCACGACTCTTTCTGAAGCCCTCGACCGATACGCCCAGGAAGTGTCCTCGAAAAAAAAGGGAGCCTACCAGGAATCCCGACGAATCGAGAATCTTAAAAGACACAAGTTGGCCAAACGGTATATTGCTTCGATCCAGGGAAAAGATATGGCCGAATATCGGGACGAACGTCTGAAGAGTGTTTCCCAAGCCTCCGTCCGGCTTGAACTGGCCCTTCTCTCCCACCTGTTCAATACGGCAATCCGGGAATGGGGAATGAACGGGATTCTAAATCCTGTTACCCAAATCCGGCTCCCCAAAAAGGCTATCAGCCGAGACCGGCGTCTTTCACTTGGGGAAAAAGAAAAGCTTCTTGCTGCGTGTGATGAATATGGGGGGGATCTTCCCTACGTGGTTCGGTTGGCCTTGGCCACGGGAATGAGACGGGGAGAACTGGCGTCTCTGACTTGGGATAATATCGATTTAAAAAAACGTACCGCCACGCTTCCCGAAACGAAAATCGGAGAAAAGCGGAGCGTCCCTCTTTCCTCCGAAGCCGTCCAGATTCTAAAGGACATTCCTCGTAGCCTGGATGGAAAGGTTTTCGGATTTATCGATTCCCATTCGATCACGACAGCTTTCATTCGATCCGTTACTCGAGCCAGATCCGCCTATGAGAAGGAATGCGAGGAAAAGAAGGAGAAGCCGGATTCGTCTTTTCTGGTCGATCTCACCTTTCACGATCTCCGTCACGAAGCCACCAGCCGGTTCTTCGAACTTGGTCTCAGAGCTGAAAAAGTCAAAGAAATCACTGGCCACAAAACGTATCAGATGCTCGACCGGTATACGCACCTGAAGGCGGAAGACATCGCGATCGAGATGGACCAACTTGAGAAGCAAAAAGCGGAAAACCTAGCGGAGAGGACGGATATGTGAGGTCGAGCAAATGTGGAAGTTCAAAAGTATATGATACAATTTACAACGAGTCTGAAAGGGAAAAAAGGAGGTTAAAGATGTCTCCGATCAAAGGAAAAGCTGTAATAAAAGATCGAATAAATACAGATCGATTAAAAACACTTGTGCTCTATGTTTGTTTTCTTGCGAAAGATCCGGCCGTCCTGGGGGCTACAAAACTCAATAAAATTCTTTGGTACAGCGATGTCATCACCTATAGAGATCGAGGGAAAAGCCTTACTGGAGAGACCTACATCAAGCATTTTTATGGGCCTGTTCCAAAACATATTGATTCGGTTATACAGAAATTGCAGGATGAAAAAAAATTGGCCGTGCGAGAGGTAGGTGCTTGGGGTTATCCGAAAAAAGAATTTTTTGCTCTTTCGAAACCTGAATTGTCAGCCTTCGATCCAGAGGAAATAAGCATTGTCAACGAAGTTGCCAACTATATATTCGATCGACATACAGCTTCTTCGATAAGCAATCTTTCCCACGATGAGATTTGGAAATCGGCGGAATTGGGAGAAGAGATTCCAATTTATGCTTTTTTAGCTTCTGAATTGGGAGAAATTACATCGGAAGATATGGCTTGGGCAAGGAAGAAACTCTCTGAATCGACAAGCAGATAGATCATGGCAGTTCGAACGGTTATCGTTGAATCCGAGACGGAAAAATATTTACAAGATGAAGCTGATCGGTTAGACAGGCTTGATGATGTCTATAGAGCATTGGAATGGCTCCTTGCTCGAAATCCTGAAATGGGAGAACAAATACCTGACTGGGATCCCCCAAAATATCTTGTAAAGTCCATTAATTGGCAATCTATCCCATTTAGACTCACTCTTTTGTATCGATTCACAGATGAAGAAGTAGTAATTGAGTTTGCCAAGATTGAAGAAGTATGAATTTAAAGATATGGTGACGAGGGACAATTTGTCCCTTTCCGAATCGTCACTAGTTACAGAATTCCCGCCCGTCGAACCAGGAGCATGACCAGATCCTGGACCTCCTTGTCGTTTTCCTTCTGAACCTTCTGCATTCTCCCGTCGAGCCGGGCCAGGAGAGCCCAGAAACGGAGCGGGTTCCCCTCCTTGTCCCGGTAACGTTTCTCGGCCCGCCCAAGTCGTTCCCGGATCGCCGCCATCCTGTCCTGGGCCGCCACCGTCTCCGGAGGGATCCCGGTCGGCAGGATCCCCGTCTCGAGATATTCCCGGATGGTCCGGTCCTGCTCGTCCGTCGCGAAGTATAGCCGGTCCTTCTGTCCCTTTGCCCTCTTCCTCTCCCGATACGCCTTCTGTCTCTCCGCCTGAGTCGCCATGGATTCTCTAAGGTGGATGGGTTAGTCAAGACAATTTTTTGGTCTTTTCTAAGCACA
>DAHWKF010000070.1 GCA_027343785.1 Leptospirillum sp.
GAGAAGAAAGGGTGAACCAGGCCCGGAGAGGTTCGGCCGGGATCATGTCAACGCAGGGAGACTTTTATGAAAAAAATAGAGGCGATCGTCAAACCCCACAAGCTGGAGGCCGTCAAGGAGGCGGTCACGGCCCTGGGGGTCTTCGGCATGACAGTGACCGAAGTCAAAGGGTACGGGAGACAGAAAGGACACACAGAGCAATATCGGGGAGCGGAAATTATCGTCGAGTTTCTGCCCAAGATGAAGATCGAGATCGTCGTGCCTGACGCCCGGGTTCCGGGCGTCACGGACGCCATCCGCCGGGCGGCTGTCACCGGCGCCATCGGGGACGGGAAAATCTTTATCCAGAATATCGAAGGCGCGATCCGGATTCGCACGGGCGAAACCGGGGAAGAGGCGATATAGAAACGATCTTTCCGGGGGAAGGGGGGCCAAACCCCCTCCCCCCCCAAACCTCATTATTCAGGGAGAAGCAGATGGCTGGAAATTGGCTCAATTCGGGCGACAACGCCTGGCAGCTGACGGCGGCGACGATCGTCGGCATCCAGAGCGTCCCGGGACTGGTTGTCCTCTATGGAGGGATCGTCAAGAAAAAATGGGCCGTGAATTCGGCGTTCATGGCCCTGTACGCTTTTGCCGCGGTTCTGGTGGCATGGGTCCTCTGGGGATACAACATGGGGTTCGGCCCCCAATGGTTTCCTTTTCTTGGCACGCCGAAACCGGCACTGTCGGACGTGTTCGAGCTGTCACAGGCGGCTATTCCCGCCGCCAAGGCCACGGCCAACTTTCCGATGGCCACGATGGTGTTTTTCCAGTTTGTCTTCGCGGCCATCACCCTGATCATCCTGGCCGGATCGGTGCTGGGCCGGATGAGCTTCAAGGCCTGGATGCTGTTTGTCCCGCTCTGGCTGACGGGATCCTACGTTGTCGGTGCCTTCAGCCTCTGGGGTGGAGGATGGCTGTCCCAGATGGGCGTCATCGATTATTCCGGCGGGTATGTCATCCATCTGTCCGCCGGCTTTGCGGGTCTCGTGGCGGCCTGGGTCGTGGGACCGCGGCTGGCGCGGGACCGGGCGAGTTTTCTCCCGAACAACATCCTTCTCACCCTGGTCGGAGCCGGCCTTTTATGGCTGGGTTGGGACGGTTTCAATGGCGGTGACCCTTACGCCGCCAACGCGGACGCGGGCGTCGCGGTACTGAATACCAACATCGCTACGGCGGTCAGCCTGATTGTGTGGACACTGCTGGACGTATTCTACTTCGGAAAGCCTTCCGTGATCGGCGCCATCCAGGGGATGATCACGGGACTCGTGGCCATTACACCGGCGGCGGGCGTGGTCAACGGAATGGGAGCGATCGTCATCGGGATCGCCTCCGGCATCGTTCCCTGGATTTCGATGAATATCGTCGGAAAAAAGTTCGTTCTCTTCAAGAAAGTGGACGATACGCTGGGGGTGTTCCATACCCATGGCGTCGCCGGCCTTCTGGGAGGTGTCATGACCGGTATTCTGGCGACCCCCGCCCTGTGCCAGGCGTTTGGTCTCTCCAACCCGGGGGGATGGCTCTATGGCAACTTCCACCAGGTGGTCCTCCAGCTGATCGGCGCCGGTTTTATCATCGCGCTGAACGTGGTTGTCACCTACGTGATCCTGAAACTGATCTCCTTTGTCACTCCGCTCCGGATGGACGAAAAAGTCCTTGAAATCGGGGACGACGCCGTTCACGGGGAGGAGGCTTACGCCTTCTATGGCGAAGGCGACCGGAAACCCGTGCTGGGAGACTGACTTCCCCCGAGGAACGGGGTTGTTTGTTTTTGACGCGGAAAAAGGGGGCCGACCTGGCCCCCTTTTCTTATAGCTGAGTCGGGGAAATTTGTCCGGAAGGGTGAAGACCCTGCTCCGGTGAACCGGATGGCAGCGCGCCTTCCGGTGGTCCGCCCCGGATCGAATGCGAGAGCGACAGGGCGTTGGCCACGACCGTGACCGAAGACAGGGCCATGGCCAGTCCGCTGTAGTAGGGGGGAACAAAAAGGTGAAAAAAAGGGTAGAGGATGCCTCCGGCGAGCGGGATCCCCAGAATGTTGTAGAAGAAGGCCCATCCCAGGTTCTGGCGGATTTTTTGCATTGTCAGGATCGCCGCACGGTGGGCCCAGTCGAGGCGGAGCAGGTCGTCGCCCAGCAGCAGGACATCCCCTTTTTCCCGGGTGAGGGCCATCGCTCGGGACATGGCGACGCCGACAGACGCCTGGGCAAGGGAGCCGGCGTCGTTGATGCCGTCCCCCACCATGGCGACGGTTTTTCCCTGCTGTTGCCACGTGCGAATCAGCTCTCGTTTGTCCCCGGGGGAGAGCTCGGCATGGACATGGTCTTCGGGGATATGGGCCATCTGGGCGACCCGCGCCGCCTCTTCCTTCCGGTCTCCCGTCAGGAGACGGACGTCCACCCCGCGGCTTTGGAAACGGCGGATGACCTCTTCCGCTTCGGGGCGAAGTTCGTCCGCCAACCGAAATGTTCCGGCCAGTCGTCCGTTTTCCGCGACACCCACCAGCACCCCCGAAGATTCGCCGGCGCCCAGGGGAGGAAGCGGCACCCCCTCCTCCCGAAGAAAAGCGAGATTGCCGACCAGAAGACGGTGTGGGCTCCCGTCGTCCCATCGGGCTGACAGTCCCTTTCCGGGTATCTCTTCAACCCGACTGCCATCCAGGGGAAAAATTCCGTTCTGTCCGAGGTAGTCCGACAATGCCCGGCTGACGGGATGTCCCGACTGACGGACGGCTTCCAGTATCCGTCCTCCCAGGCGTTCCAGCGAGGACTCGCCGGTGGACGGGATCCAGATGACGTCGGTCAGTGTTCCACGGGTCAACGTTCCGGTCTTGTCCATCGCGAGGACATCGATGCGAGACAATTCCTCGATGGCCTGTCCTCTCCGGAAAAGAATCCCCATCCTGAGAGCCCGGGAAGATCCGACGAGGATCGCTGTCGGTGTGGCGAGCCCCAGGGCGCAGGGACATGCCACGACCAGTATGCCGATCAACGCCATGAACGCCAGACGATGGTCGCCGGTGGACAGTTCGAAGATGCCTGATGCGAAAATGGCTATGCCGATGACCGCGGGGACGAAAATGGCGGAGATGCGGTCGGCCAGTCGCTGGATGGGGGGGCGGTCTCCCTGCGCCTCCTGGACCATTGACAGGATCCGGAACAATACGGTCTCCTTCCCCAGCCCCGTGACGTTCATGCGAAAGGGGGAGCCGGCGTTGGTGGCTCCGCCGATCAGCTCCTCGCCAACGGATTTCCGGACAGGCAGGGACTCCCCGGTCACGAGAGACAGGTCAATCCAGGCCTCCCGGTCTGTCAGGACGCCGTCTGCCGGCAGTCTTTCACCGTGCGCGACCAAAACGTTCACCCCCGCGGTGAGTTCCGCGAGGGGTGTTGTCCGGAGGGATCCGTCCGGCAGAACGACCGACGCGGATTCCGGCAGGAGGGATGCGGTGTCCATCAACAGAGAGCGGGCGCGCGCCTTGACCCACGCTTCCAGGACTTTGCCCGCCCGGATGAAAATCAGGAGAAGAACCTGGGTCATCACCATGTCGTCCGGAACGAATCCCGCGACATGCATGGCGGTATAACCCAGTGCCGACGTCGTTCCCAGAGCCACCAGGGTATCCATGTTGGCCGTACCGTTACGGAGGGCGGACCAAGCCCCCCGGTAAAAGATCCATCCGCCGGCCGCCTGCAGGAGGACGGAAAAGGCCAGAACCCAGCCCTCCCCCGCCCTTCCGCGCAGGATGAGGAGAATCACGCCCAGAAGGGTGGTCGCGAAAAGACCGGTCAGCTCCTTGTTGTATTCCCGCTTCACCGCTTCCGCGTCCGGGAGGCTGGGGTTGTAACCCGCGTCCCGGATGGCAGAAAAAAGGCGATCGATGGACGTGCGACGGGGATCAAAGGTGAGATCACAGCTTTCCGTGGCGAGATTGACGTGGACCCTGCCGACTCCGTCTTGTCGCCGGAGAACTTTTTCGATCGTAAAGACGCAGGTGGCGCAATGCATCCCCTCGACCCGGAAGGAGGTACGGCTGAGACCCGACGGGTCGGGGGGCGGTGGAGAGGGGGGGAGGGGTGTTGCGTCCGTTAGAGCCGGCTCGGCGGGGCCGGCCGGCAAAAGAGTCGCGGGGTCGGAGCCGTCTGAAGCCTCGTATCCGGCTTCATTCACCGCCTCCCGGATCTGGTCGAACGGAATGGGTTTTCCGGATTCGACGGTGGCGTCGTTGTGTTCCAGGGAGACGGACACCCGGGTCACTCCCGGAAGGGAGGAAAGGGCTTTTGTGACGTGTCGGACGCAGTTTTGACACGTCATGCCGGATATGCGGTAGCGATGGGACACGGACATGGTTCACCTTCCTTTTGGGTGACAAACGGCCGGGAGCGTGTTGGACTTGCCTGTCTCCCTTTATTATGAAACGAGGTCCGGTTTCGGGCAACCGGGGTTTGGCAATAGGAGGAAAGATCCGGATGGACATCGGTTTCTCGGATATCCTGCAAGAGATTCGGGAAGACGAAGAAGGGTTTTATTCCAAGTGGAGAGGTATACGGTTATCCTCTTCGAAACTCGATCTCCAGAGGGGGTGGCACCGGAGACATCTTCTGGGTATAAAAGCGGAATCCGATCTGGAAAAAATCCAGAAGGGGCTACTGGAGGTTGTCCGAAACTGCCCTCAGGATCTCTCCTGTCTGGAAGAAGCCTGTTAAAGGTGCCACAGATATCTCAGATAGCCATCGTCACTTCCTCATCGTCATCGACTTCGGATTCTCCGAGCCAATAACATAACAATGCTGCGGGAATCCTGGTCACCAGCTTTCCGCTACCCTTTGTATTCTGGACCGGTCCCAAGTCACCGGGTGATTTTGTGATCACATAACCGCGCGTGCTCCCTTTTTTTTCGAGAAACTCATACAATCCCCTCAATTCTCTTTCTCCGGTGTGATTTGTCCGATGTTTCACCTCAAAGGGGATCCGATGATTTCCGGTTTCGGCAATGAGATCGACCTCCTGCTCTTTTTTCCCCCGCCAATATGAAAAACGGACATTTTGCTCGTAGATTCTTGCGAAGATGTGTTTGAAAACGGCGGTCTCAATCGCAATACCCAAGGAGGTTGGATCGTCAATGACGCTTTTCCCTTTCAGCAGAACGGCAGAGCCGATGGCCGGATCCGTCAGGTAGATTTTGAAGCGGCCCCGAAGGATTTCCTTTCCGTATCCCAGTGGAGGCAACCGGTAAATCAGGTGGGTCGCTTCGAGAATCTCGATAAAATGTTGGGCGGTGGGCCTTTTCACCTGCAGATTGTTGCAAAGGCTGACCATGTCAAGGAGTCCGCCATCATGCATGCAAAGATAGAGGAAAGTCTGCTCAAGATCGAGAATGCGCCTCACGCCGAACAAAGCCGTCATGTCCCGCTTCAGGACTTTGTCGATAATATCTTCCCTGAGGATGCGCTGGGCCTGTTCGATGCTGTCGATCTGCGCCGTCTGGGGAAACCCCCCTCTCACAAGATATTCATGGAAATGAGGCACATATGCGATGCCCGTTTCCGAAACCTGATGGAGTTTCACTGCTGGCCATTCAGCGATTTCCCGCAAGGAACGAACTTTGGGAAGGGAAGGAAGCCGGAGTTTTCGCAGTTGCACATACTCATAAAAAGACAGGGTCCCGAGACGGATGGTTCGCCATCGACCCACGCCCGATTCTTGGTCAGCCTCAGCCAGTGGCATGGCGGAACCCGTAAATGCGATATGCCGGTTTTTTTGAAAATCGACCTGGTGCTTGACCCATGTGCCCCAGTTCCGGATAAATTGGGCTTCATCCAGGAACAGGAACTCCGGACCCCGGGATGTCACCTCCCTTTCACGCCAAACCTCGAGGACATCATCGATCCCCGCCAGTTTAAGGAGCGGGTGGTCGAAGGTGGCATAAAGAATATTGGAGGGAGGGATCCCCTTCTTGAGAAGAGCCTTCACCGCCTGCAGCATGAGGGTCGTTTTTCCGATCTGACGGGCACCGGTCAAGAGAACGGCTCGTTGGGCGGGGGGATCGTAAACCCAGGAAAAGAATTCCCGGAAAGAGGCTCTGTGCCATGAAGGTAGATCGGAGATTTCCTCCTGGCGCCACCAAGGGTTGAATCGGACAAGGATTTTGCCGAGATCATCTTTTGAAATCTTCATGGGCAATATTCTAATTAAAAAATGAAAATAGTCAAAGTATATTTTTACTAAAAACTATCATTAAGAATGTTTACTAAAAATAATTCTCTTCGGTTTTGGCAATCCTGTGGCCCTCGTCAATCAGGGAAGGGGTTTTCCGGAACATGAAACGGAAATGGGTGACGCCATTTCCGGCCTTCCGGAGGTGGTCTGATGCCAGGGCTCCGACGGGTCCCGCCGGTTCTGCTTCCGGGAAGCCATGCGTCGTCCGGGGGAGGTGGTCGTCTCTACCCCCTACCTTTCTACAACAGGGGCCCATCTATGCCGGACTCTGGCGATTTGTGCCGGACCCCCGGGACGATGCCGGGTGATCTGCATGGATCTGGACATGCGGGAATCCGGTTTTTGAGACGCTCCGTCGGAGGGCGTCTTTCCCCCTTCAATTGTCCTTTGTCGCGGGTTTTTCCTGTTGTCCCGTGATCCGGGCGTACTCGGGGATTTCTTCATCCGTCAGGGGCTTGTCCCCATGGATCATGGACGAGAGGATATCCGAACGGAAGGTCACTTCGTGCAGGACGATTCCGGCCAGATGTCCGGCGATAAATCCGAGAATGACGTACATGCCGAAGGCGTGGATATTGGATAGGGTTTCCTTGAGCGTGTGGTGGAGGGGGTCATGAAGCGTCTTGAGAGACGGCAATGGCCAGAACCCCCACTTGACCGATGACCAGAGGACACCCGAAACGATCTGGACCGGAAAGACGAACAAGAGCAGGGGAAGGTACATGAATCGCGCCAGTTGGTTATGCCCGGGATCGGCCGGTGGAAGCAGTGTCCCGTCCGGCCTTCGCGGGGGGGAAAGGTGATGGCGGATTTCCTCCCGGATCGTTTCGAAGAGACGCCTCCCTTTCAGTTCGGGGGTGATTTCCCTGAGACGGCTGGTGGGAGACCCTTTCAGCAGGAGGTAAAAGCGCCACAGAAACAGAAGGATGAAGGCGTATCCCAGGTAGATGTGGGCTTTCTGGAACAGGGCCGTCGTCGACCGCGAGAGCCCCAGCTCCTTGTGCCAGTCGAACAGGAGGTAGCTTTCGAAGAGAAGGAGTACGACGACAAGGTTCGACCAGTGCCAGAGCCGAAGACGTATCTCCCAGACAGGGAGGTAGCGGACCCGGCGTTCGGCCGGCGGTGGTGGGACGATCATTACAAGTCTCCTCGGGAAAGGTTCGGGACGCAGTTGGCTTCCCGTATTCTAGCGGGTCAGGGCCTGTTGGGGAAGCGAAGGGAGATTCTCCGGAGGCTGCTCAGAGGTGCAGTCCCAGTGAAACCGGTACGAAGAAAAAAGGATTGGCATTTTTTGACGCGCCGAGAGGCTGGACGATCGTGGCATAGTCCGCTTCCAGCTGGAACATGAAAACGTTCAGGCCGAACCCCCCCTGGAGATAGGGTGAGCCGCTGGTGCCCACGAACACGTTGGATGTATTCTGGCCGTTGACGGCGATCCCGCCGTCGGCGGCCAGGTAAAGGAAAACCTGGCTGTCGCCCAGCAAGCGCACTTCGACGCCCAGGGTGACGGGGAGAACCTGGAAAGCGGCGTTGCCCGGTTGTCCGGGAAAGTCGAGAACCCCCACCTCCAGACGCAGGCCGAAGTTGGAAGTCAGCCAACCGTTGATTTCGAGTCCGCCCCCATACCCGTTGGACACCAGGCTATTGACCAGCGGACGGTCCGGAGCGGATGGAAACCCCAGAGGGTTCCAAAGGGCGGGGACGGGCCATATGCCGAGAACGGTCACCCCCACACCCGGAGGGACAAACGTTTCCTGTTCCGCCTCCTGAGGGCAAGGGTGGGAAAAGAAGTCCCAGATGGTATGCCCTCCCGCTTCAAGGCTGTAAAGGGAATCGCAGCTTCCGTTTCCGTCGGCCGGCGCGTCGGCGGGAAAACCGGCCATCAGGGCGATTGTCAGGATGACGGCGGAGATGGTTGTCGATCTGTGCGGCAAGGGGACTCCCTAGTATAGAGACCCAATAAAATATTTACACTTTAGCTTCAGATTCGAGAGCGTCAAAATTCCTCCAGCGATGAATCACGGGGTTCTCGTTGATTTCCTGGACGCCTTTGAGGATCCGTTCCTTGAGTTCAGCTAAAGTG
>DAHWKF010000054.1 GCA_027343785.1 Leptospirillum sp.
CAGAGCAGGCGCTCCGGGACGTTCCCATGTCGTTTATCGAAGGCTCCTACGCCCTGGGTGCCACCCGGTGGCAGACGATGCGCAGCGTGGCTCTCCCGGGGGCCACGGCGGGGATAGGAACGGGTATTTTGCTGGGAATCCTGAATGTTCTCGGACAAACGGCCCCTCTGGTCTTTACCAATTACTACAATACCGGTATACCGTCTTCCCTCGTGGGGAGCCAGGGTGCGGTGGGCGACCTCGCGATGCAAATTTTCATTTATGTCCATGAACCATCCCAGCTCCTGCACGTCAAGGCGATGGCAGCTTCCCTTGTGCTTCTGGGAATTGTCCTGGCGCTGGATCTGGGAATCCGTCTGATGACATGGGGATCCCGAAAAATTGCGGGCCGGACCCTTTAATATCACGTTGTAAACAGGGAGACAGTCCAGTTCTATGGCCCGTATGAGCGTAACCGGATTTTGCGCCTACTATGGCGAAAATGCGGCCCTTCAAAATATCGGTCTCGAAATTCCGGACCGCCAGGTTTTGGCTTTGATCGGTCCGTCGGGTTGCGGGAAAACGACCTTTCTCCGTTCGCTGAACCGGATGAACGATTTTGTGAAAGGCTTTAAGGTCAAAGGTCAGGTCACGCTGGACGATGTGGATATCTATTCTTCCGGCATGCACCCGGTTGTGCTCCGCCGCCGCGTCGGAATGGTTTTTCAGAAACCCAACCCCTTCCACAAATCCATTTTTGAAAACGTTGCCTATGGCCTGCGGATCCAGGGAGTGCGTTCGCGTTCCATCCTGAGTGACCGGGTGGAACAGTCCCTCCGGTCGGCCGCCTTATGGGAGGAGGTCAAGGACCGGCTGAACAGCTCGGCATTCTCCCTGTCCGGCGGGCAGCAGCAAAGGCTCTGTATCGCGAGGGCTCTGGCAGTCGAACCGGAAGTATTGCTGCTTGACGAACCCGCTTCGGCGCTGGATCCGATTTCGACCGCCCGGATCGAGGAACTGATACAGGATTTGAAAACGCAGTATGCTATTGTGATCGTAACGCATAATATGCAACAGGCTGCGCGCGTGTCGGACAAGACGGCATTTTTCCTCTCGGGGGAGCTGGTGGAGATGGGGGAAACCTCGCGGATTTTTACCAACCCGTCCGATGAGAGGACTGAAGACTACATCACCGGGAGATTCGGTTGAGTTCCGCCAGGGAAAGGCTTTTTCAGTGAACAGACATTTTGATATCGAGCTCCAGGGTCTCAAGGAACGGGTGACCGCCATGGGGCATATGGTGGAAGAACAACTCGATGGCGCCATGAAAGCCCTGGAGGATAAAGATGTTGAAAAAGCCCGGGACATCATTGGCAGGGATCATCAGGTCAACGCCCTGGAGGTCGGAATCGACGAGGACTGTATCCGCATGATCGCCCTGCATCAGCCGGAGGCCCGGGATCTCCGCTTTATCATCACGGCCATGAAAATCATTACCGATCTGGAGCGGATGAGCGATCTCGCAGCCAATGTGTGCGAAAGGGTGGTGGAACTGAAGGACGAGCTCCCGGTCACGATCCCTCCCCCCATATACACCATGGCGGAAATCGGGAGGGATATGCTCCGTAACGCCCTTGACGCCTTTGTGACCAAAAATACCTCAGAGGCTCTGGCGGTTTGCCGGGAGGACGAACGGGTCAATGTCATTTATCGGGATCTTGTCCGATCGATGGTGCAGGAGGTCTCCCGGGATCCGGGCAAGACAAGTCCGGTCATCCGGCTTCTTTTTGTCGGGCGTTCGCTGGAGCGTTTTGCCGACCACGCGACGAATGTGGCGGAAATCATCGTTTACCTGGTGGAAGGAAAGGTGATCCGGCATATCGTCTGACAAGACACGCCGCATGGTTATGAGGAAGACTTCGTCGGATCCGAAAGGCTTTCTCCAGGAAATCCGGCATGACTGCAATCCGGCTCCGGCCCCTGACAGCCGGGTTGTTGTCTTAAGAAACCGATAGCTCTTCCCCTTCCGGCAATTGTCCGCCGGACCTCTCTCTGAAAAACGGTGGGTCTCTTCCCGCTCCAACCATGCCGACCCCTGCGATTTGTGAACGCGTTCCGGGCAGATCTGGAGCATCCCTTCATCTTCAAGTTCCTTCCGGGCATGTGCCGGAATCCCGGCGGAGAGCTGTCGCTCTGTCAGGAAGAGGCCGGGGTTATTGGCGCTTTCCCGATTTTTTCCATGATGGATCGGAGGAGGGGGAAGGCATGGCCGAAAACGTCGTATGCGGCCAGGGCGTATTCCCTGATTTCGTATTGGGCCGTTTCCTTGGTTCTCAGATTGAAAAAGTTCATCAGGGAACGGAAGTTGACCGTCCAGTAGACGTCGCTGTAGTTGGAAACAGGCATGGCGCATCGCAGGAGTTCCCGGGCCCTTGCCCGGTAGGGATCCCTTCCGCCGGTCTTGGGGGGGAGACTTCCCTGAAGCCGCAGGCCGTCAATTTTCTGACAAATGGTCTCATACTCTTCTTCATAGAAGCGGTTGACGGTTTCCATCAGGGAAACATACCGGTCGGTCTGTTCCTGGGTCATGACCTCGAAGCCTTCAATGGTCCGGGCTTTTGTGTCCGGAACATAGAAGGCGGAAATCGGCTTCCGGTAGCGCATGGAGAATTCGTTCCAGGTCGATACCCTGTGTTTGACCCATTGCCTGAGGACAAATATGGGTGCGATGAAACGGTAACGAAACCAGACCGTTTCAAAAGGGGTGCCGTGCTCTTCGGACAGGAGGTGTTCGAGAAGGGACCGGTCCTTGTCGGACAAGGTGGAGGGATCGGACAGGCGCCTGTTGGATGTCGAAACCCTGGCCGTATTCAGGATGGTGGTCTCGTCTCCCCAGGTATCCTCAAGTTCGATAAATCCGAACGTTCCGATTCTTCTGGCCCGATCGGGGTTCCGGGCCATCCGTGTCTGGATTTCCTCCATGATTTCCCTGGTCCCTTCATTGGCTTCGAGCATGTTTCTCCTGTCCGTTGGAATCATGTGTGACAAATATTCGGATTAGGAAGAAAATCCGGGTCGAAAATCATTATATTCCGCGGTGGCGAGACCCGCAAACCGGAACACGCGACGGGATTCCGGATGTTCCGGATGGGGGCGCTGATGATCCGGCGGTCTGAGCCGCATCATGTGATTATGGCAAGAAGCGTTGTTCCCGGAGGATCCGGGGTTTTTGTGACCCGTTCTTCCGGTACAGCGGGATCCGGTAGAGGTGTCGATGCCCTATAAAAATGGCCTGTCGGGGGCCTGGGACAGCGAATCCCCCGCCAAGACGGGATCCGGCAGGAAGGACATAATCGGTCCCCTCCTTTCGCACCAGCGTTCCAAGAAAACCTTTGCCGAGAGGGGCGCCCTGACGGATCCGGGCATCGATGTATGCGGCGTTGATGAGCAGAATATGCTGGCGGGAGCGGTCATCCGGATTGGTCAGAATCACCAGCCAGTTCCCCGTCAGGAGGCTTGCGAGAGGAAGATCTCCGGCCGGGACCCTGAGACACGGGTGCAGTGTTTTCGGCAGGTTTCTTTCGGGGATCCGGCAGGCATAGGAATCCTTGTCCCGGAAAAGGACCGATTGTTGTCCCATGGGCCAGATTCCCAGGTGTGTCCGGACGGAAGAGGGGAGGTGGACCGGATGATCCGTGACAATGTCTTCCCCCGTGTCCGTGCGGGAAAGGACAGAAAGAGGGCAGGACAGGCATTCCCCGATCTCTTTCGCCCTTTTTGTGTGAGGAAGCAGTCGGGGTCCCTGTACCGGTTTCCCCTTGCCCGGAAGCATCAGGTAACCGGCTGGGGCGTCTGTCAGGAGCATGCCCGGAAGTGCGAGCATATGGGGACCGACCTGAACCTGGCCGTTGTCGTATAATAGCCACAGGACGCGGGTCAGATGGTCGTAATAGAGTTTTCGAACGGGCGAACCCCCGGAGGGGGGATAATAGTCCGTGTGAGCGAGAACTTTCACGCTCCGATGTTCTTCGGAACCGGCTGAGAGGAGGTAAGACCGGACAATGGGTGTCTGATTTTCGTCCAGACCGGCGATAAAGAGCATGTTGCGGGCGAAGGCCATGTCCCGGACATGATGGATCGACCGCAGATCCGGCAGAGGAATCCGTTGCCAGGATTCTCCCAGGAAGTAAGGGGATTCCATCGGCCGGAAAAGTGAAAGTTCCCAGAGATCGGAAGAGTTTTCGGGGTTGAAGAAATAAAATGACCGGACGCCGTTCCATGCGAAAAGATCCCCTTCCGATGGGGAGTATTCCGGTGGAAGCTGCAGGATCTGGAGGGACTTTTCGCCGGGAGAGGTCTTGACCATGAACCCGCACAGGAAACAAATCCCCGCGACGGGCAAGATCCACCGGATACACTGGCGAATCGGCTTCAGGACCGCCTTGAACACTGGCCACTCCTTTTTTCGGTGTGGGGGTATTGATCATATGGGACAATTTTGGGGAGTATGACAATATTTCCGGGGAAGGGCAATCCGCCCGGCCTCACGACCGTTGTCGGTGATTCCCGTATTTCCTTTTTTTGTTTGTAACCGGACCGTGGGGTCCATGGAGGATGGAGTTGGAAAAAAAATTATATTTGCCGGGTTTCCCCGGGACCTCCCCGTTCCCCTTTCTTTCCAGGGGTGTCTGGAAATCCGGGCAGGTCTCGCGGGAATACGCCCCTTTTTCCAGCCGGCTCCCCGTTCCGGGAGGGAAGGACCGGTGGCGGGTTTTTGAAGCCGGGATCCCCGAGCTGGAAGAAGTTTTGCAAGGTTCCGGCGAATCCCGCAAAATCATGAGATCCCTCACCCGTGCGCGTCGTTCGAGGGTCCTGGAGAATGTGGCCCGTCTGCTGGAGGAATTTCGTGACCCGTTGACCATCATGATGGTCCAGGAGGTGGGAAAGCCTCTGTCCGCCGCCCGCTTTGAAGTCGATCGGGCCATGACGACATTCCGGACGGCGGCGCATCTTGCGGCAGATTTCGGAACCCGCTGGATGCCCGGTGACAGCGTGCCCCAGGGAACGGGGATGACAGGGCTGGTCGACCGGGTTCCCAGGGGCGTCGTCCTGGCGATCACCCCCTACAATTTTCCGTTGAACCTTCTGGCGCACAAGGTAGCTCCGGCCATTGCCGCGGGATGCCCTGTCATCGTCAAGCCGGCTCCGTTCGGAAGTCTGACCGCTTTGGCCCTGGGATCCATCCTGCTGGAAGCGGGTCTTCCTCCGGAAGCGATTTCCGTTCTACCGGCCGATGTTCCGGGAACGCTACATATGGTGGATCATGCCGAGGTGGATGTCGTCTCGTTTACCGGAAGCGATGCTGTCGGGTGGTCCATCCGGGAACGGGCGCCCCGCAAAACCGTTCTTCTGGAACTGGGAGGAAATGCGGGGGTGCTGGTTTGTGATGACGCCCGGATGGATGGACTTCCGGAAAAGCTTGTGACGGGTTCTTTCGCCTATGCAGGCCAGGTGTGTATCTCCGTCCAGCGCATCCTGGTTCACCGCACCCGTTTTGAGCAGCTTCTGGACGGAATGGTCCGTCGGGTCCAGCAGCTGGAAAAGGAGTGTGCCATTGGCGACCCGGGGAATGAAAATGCGCTCATGGGGCCTCTCATTCATGGAAAACAGGCGGACAAGGTTTGGGACAGGGTCGGTCAGGCTCTCCGGGGCGGGGCCGAATCGGTCACCCCCTTGCGTCGGGAAGGGGATCTGATTCATCCGGTGATCCTGGTCAATACGAAGGAAGAGGATGAAGTGGAAAAGGAAGAAATTTTCGGGCCTGTAGTGACGATCGCCCCATTCGACGAAGTGGGGGAGGCGGTCGCCCGCATCAACCGGTCAAGGTATGGACTGCAGTCGGGGATCTTCACCGATCATCTGGAAAGGGGCTTAGAACTGGCTGGGGCAATCGATTGCGGAGGAGTTTTTGTCAATGAAATTCCGACCTTCCGCCTCGATCACTGGCCGTATGGGGGAATCAAGGATTCGGGGTTCGGGTCGGAGGGGGTATCTTATGCGATGGAGGAGATGTCCCGTCCCAAGCTGCTGGGGTTCAGGACACGGAAAAACCTGGGGTGACCGGGGGGGGTTAGACAGCCTTGTCGTTTTCCCCGGTCTCGAATGGTTGCTGGAGCACTTTCTCGAGGTCTTCGCAACACTCCGGACAGATATAGAATCCGGTTTCTTCTTTGGTTTCCATTTCGATCCCGCGATCACAAAGATCGCATTCCAGAATGATTTTTTTCAATGTTTTCTTCCTTTCGTCTCATGTTTTTCATCCCTTTGGTATCGGTTTCAAGAATAAGGGGGA
>DAHWKF010000116.1 GCA_027343785.1 Leptospirillum sp.
CGTACGCCGTCTCCGGATCGGACTCCGTCTTTTTTGCTGCAGGAATTTGTCAGGGAAAGACAGGAAACAAACAATCGATAGAGCAGGAATGGGTGGAATTTCAGGTCTTGAACATTGGGGTGAGTGAGGGGTTTCGAACCCGTTCAAGGGGGTCGGAATCATTTGAAAATCCTTTTATATCCTGCCTTTATATCAACGCATAATAACTCCTAACAACCACAGAATGGTGACAGGATGGTGACAATTTTTTCTGGTCGCCTTTTCAATCAGGTTCTGAAAAACACTTTGCGGTCAAGGAAATGTCCTGTCCGGCCGCGAGTATCACCATTAGAGCTGATGGAGGGAGGGTGGCATGATATCTTACAGGAAAAGTAAGCCCGGAAGGGGTATCTGAATTTCATGCTGAAGCGAATTAGGAGTTCATCGATGACTCGATTACAACTGCCCCATTCTCCTTCCGCTAACGACGAGAAGTTGCTTGACGGTTACTTTCGCCAGCTCTCCGCCGGAGAGATCAGCCGCCGGGAGTTCGAGGATCTGACGGGGAAAGAATGGTGGTGGGGAGACATTCTGGAGGGTCTTGGCCAAAGGAACCTTCCTTACCCGACGGTCGAACCGAAAAGGACTGATGCCCAGCAGAAACTGGCGGACGAGGTTTTTTGATGAAAACAGGATTCATCCAAGAATGTGAGAATATGAGTCCCGATATTCTGAATCTCCCCTCCTATTGTGTTCTCCAGGTCGAGCCGCCGAGCTCGAGGAGCCCCGGGCCGGGCGAGAGGAAGAGATCGACCTCCCCTCTCTCACATCCTCGTCCGGAATCGGACTCGAATTGGGGTGATCCATGCTATGCTTATAAGAAGAAAAACGATACGACAGATCGGGAGAAAAGTTGGAACATCGTCATTTGACGCATCAAGATCTCACCCTTGCCGCAATCGACGACGTGATCTCTCGCGGACGGTGGGAGGATTGGGCCAATCTTCGCCGGGCGGCCCTGGATGACCGATCCATTCTGGACAAGATCGATCAAGTCTGCCAACCGTATCTAGGAGATCCTTACGCCCAACGCTACCACTTCTGGAGCCACTATGTCGAAGCCCATCGAACCGTTGCCTGATTGGGAACGTGTTCTGTCTTCTGCTGCGCGACTTCAAAGGATTCTTCCCGAGATGGTCCTGGTCGGAGGAACGGCCGCCGCCCTCCACAAAAATGCCAGTCCCCCCCGTTTATTCCGGGTCGGGGATATTAAGAGCCACCAAACCGGCCAGGTATCGCTCCGGACTTAAAGTTGAGACTGGCTTCTATTTTTTATGGTATTATTAGATAACATATATATTAAATAATAACACTATGGGATCGATGGCAAGGACATAGGACTGATAGGAGGCTCCATGACATCACCAAAACTTCTTCAAAAACTGGGAGTCCTGTTCAAGCGGCATTCGTCACCAGAGAAACGGAAAAACCACCCCTGGGCCAGGATTCAGAAACAAAACGGCCAGACCTTTCTCTCCTGGGGAATGGGGGATGGCCGAACCTTCGGAGTTCTCACGATACATCCCGGGGATTCCTTTTCTCTGGAAGAAGACGGATTCCATCATCGTTCCGGAACAGGCGAACATGTTTTCGGCTTTGCGGGCAAGGAGAAAGAAAATCTCCTCCTCGGGGCGGAAATTGAAGAAACTCTCCGAAAAAAAAGAAGTTTCTTCGTTCTCGGTACGGGCGTGGTTGTGAGTTTCGTCGGGATTCTCCTTCTGTTTGCCACCTCTATCGGACCGGGTCTCCGGCATCTGGACTCACTGTCACAGTCCTCCCTTAATGGACTCGAAGGAGTCAATTCTCCCTCCGACACCTTTCCGGGAATGGGTGGATTGACCTGTAAAGTCGGCCGTTAAAAGCATGGGAGGGTAATGGTGGAGCCTGGTTTTCGGGAAAGTCTGGCCCGTTATGAACGGGACTCCAGAAGCTTTTGGGCCAGGACGGGTGACTTTCTGGCAAAACGAAGCACTGGGGTGGGACTCCTCGCCGGATCGGCCGGAGTCTCACTCCTGGCCCCGTCCTTCTCGGATGTTGCCTTCGTTTTCGGTCTGGCAGTCTTTCCCTTCTATGCATTCAAATCGGATTATCTTCCCATCCGTCTCCCTGTTTCGGCCAAGCGTATCGACCCCAACGATCCCCTTCCGGGGAACCGGACGGCCTTTTCGCAGGCCCGCGGGATTTTCTACCTCGGTCGGGAACGAAAAACGCTCAAAGAATGCTGGCTCACCAAGTCGGATATCACCCGGCACCTTCTCGTTCTGGGGACGACCGGGTCCGGGAAGACCGAGTTTCTTTTAGCGATTGCCGCCAATGCCATGGCTATGGGTGCGGGCCTCATCTATGTGGATGCAAAGGGCGCGACCGATGTTTTCTGGAGAATCTACGGACTCGCAAAAAGGTTCGGGCGTGAAGACGATGTTCTTCTCCTGAATTTCATCACGGGAAATCGGCGTCAGGACAATCCCGTGGAAAAAGTTTCGAACACCAACAACATCTTTGCGACAGGGTCGGCCGAAGCCTTGCAGCAGATCATCGTCGGGCTGCTTTCCGGATCGGACGAAGGCGAGAACGCCATTTTCCGGGACCGGGCTATCGCTCTCATGGGAGCCGTCATGCGATGCCTGGTCGATCTCCGGGATGCCGGCAAACTTCCCCTTTCGATCCGGATCCTCTCGGACTGGATTTCGAACATGGAATACCTCCTCGATGTCATGAGGGGTCGTTTTGCCGGGCAACCATTCGAGTATTCCTCGAATTCGAAGGCGGCCATGACGACCTATCTAAACGCCCTTGGGGGAGCCGATCCCAAGAAGCCAGCCAACCAGCAGAGCGAATCCGTCTTGAAACAGCACGGATTTGCGCAAGCCTACTGGACAAAAGTCCTCTCCGATCTCTCCTTCACCTACGGACATATTTTCGGAGGGGGACTAGGGGAGATCGACTGGCAGGACGTTGTGGCGAACCGCCGGATCTGTTTCGTGAACATGCCGTCAATGGAAAAACCTCCCGCCGAACTCCAGTCCCTTGGCAGAGTCATCCTTTCCGGAATAAGAAACGCCATGAGCGTGAGTCTCGGGTCCGGGGTGGAAGGAGAACGTTCCCAGGTTCTCGACTCGAAGCCGTCTGTGTCGAAGGCCCCGACTTTCGTCATTCTCGATGAATACGGCTACATCGCGACCGAGGGTTTTGCCGTGGCCGCTGCCCAGGCCAGAAGTCTTGGTTTTTCGATTACGTTCGCCGGGCAGGATTGGGCCGGTTTCACGCGTGGGTCGGAGACGGAAGCGGAACAGATCAAGGGCAATACCTACCTAAAACTCCTGATGAATGTTCAGGACGAGAAAAGCACCTGGGACATCTTTCGGGTCGCCGCCGGACAGGAAGTTGTGACGCGCGTGTCCTCGATCGATCCTCCAGTCAAGAACAACACATCACGGTTTTCGGATTCAAATGTCACGGTCGAACTGAGGGATAAACTCGCCATCCAGGATGCCCGGGAACAAATCGAGGGAGAGGCGATCGCTCTCATCAATGACCGGACAATCCGGGTGTCCCTGCCATTCGTCCCTCCGGGCGGTCTGTCCGTCGAACGCCTCAGCCTGAACCGTTTCCTTCCCGTCTTTCCCCCCGGGATGATGGATCCCGAGGATGCCATGCCGGTTCCCCCGGAATCTCCATTCGAACGGTATCTCAAGGGAAGGGATCCTGTTCCTCCGGCGCTTACCCAGTATGTCGCCGACCGGCGCTTCGCCTCTGCGGACAGGATTCTCAAGGACGAAAGCGAGCCTCTTCAACTCAGGAGTATCCGTGCATTCCTCATTCTGATCGGTTCTTCGGGAAAAGAAACGGAAGAGACGGAAACGCGGAATAAATCTGCCGAACCGGAAGTTCCGATCGAACAGGTCCGGGAGGTCGGATCTCAGGAAGAATTCCGGGAAGTCCCCCCGGATAGGCCCATACCAGAAAAGGTATCCGTACCTGTGGCTTCCGGAGAAAGGCCTGCTTCCAGTCCTTCCTGCCCAACGGAGAGGCCCAGAGAGAGTTCATTGCACGTTCACCAACACCCGTCGTCCGTTCCTGTGAGTAAGGACAAATATCAGGACGATCTGGTTCTGGATGTTCTGTCATCCGCCGGACAAGATGACGGAAATAAGGAAAAGTGATCGGTATTACCGGGTTTTCCGGGGCTTGATTCCCTTGATGATGTCTGCCACCTCTTTGGCTGTTAGTCCCGAGGACCTGGCCAACGTTTCGACGTCTTTCCACTCCCAGGGAGTCGCACTTTCAAAAAAGAAATC
>DAHWKF010000145.1 GCA_027343785.1 Leptospirillum sp.
CCATGCGAATCCGCGGGCGGTCCAGCCAAAGTCCATGATGCCCGCGTTCAACTACTTGCGGAAGAAAGACCTGGATGCCCTGGCAGATTATATGGCCAGTCTCAAGTAACTTTTTGTCCTGAGCCAGCGTTATAGCAACACGGGCGATCAGAAGGCCCCCGGTTCCGGAAACGGAGGAACCGGGGGCCTTTTTGTTTTTTCCTGAAACCTTTAACATCCACCGGGTATTGTCATGATCCGGGTGCCTGATTGGCCTTTGGCCCGGAATAAGGTGGCGCAATTGTCCTCTATCAGGGGAAAAATGTGACAGGTCTTTTCTCCCATCCCGAACACTCTGTGGATCTGGTTCATCTGATTCTTTTGCTGGGGCTCTCCTTTTTTCTGGGACTGGCTGTAGAAGAGGTGGCCACAGAGGAAAAGTACCGGGGACCGGGGGGTGTCAGGACATTTCCGGTACTGTCCTTGGCCGGATTGGGGCTATACCTTCTGGACCCGGCCTATGTGAGTGCGTTCAGTGTGGGGCTTCTTGTTCTCGGCCTATGGCTTTATGCCTATTTCCGTTCTGCAATGGAGCAACCCGTCAACCGGGATCCCCCGACAATGGTCGGATCTGTCAGCAGTCTTATTGCCTATATGCTGGGGCCGATGGTGATCAGGGAACCTTTCTGGATGTCCATTGCGCTGGTTGTTGCCGCGGTATTCTTCCTGGGCGCCAGGGCACGGCTCCACCATCTCGCGGAAACCGTTCCGATCAACGAGTTGTTGACGGCCGGGAAATTCCTGATCCTGACAGGAATTATCCTGCCGCTTCTTCCCAAAGAAGCGATGATCCCGTATGTTCCCGTCTCGCCCTATCAGGTCTGGAAAGCCGTTGTGGTGGTTTCCTCCCTGTCTTACGGAAGCTACCTGGCCCAACGTTTTTTGTCCCCTCGGGGAAGCTTTTTTCTGGAAGCTGTCCTGGGGGGATTTTACTCATCCACGGTCGCGACAATCCTTTTGTCGAAAAAAGGCCGCGTACAGACAGGGGGTGAAAAAGAAATCAATTCCGCGATCATCCTGACCAATTCCCTGATGTATCTGCGGATGATCCTGGTCCTCTTCCTTCTGACGCCGTCAATCGCGGACAAGTTGGTCTGGCCTTTGCTCATTCTCTTTCTGGCAGGTCTGTCTGTCGCTGCAATGGTCTATCCGAGAACCCCTCCCGGAAAAGGAATCGACGTTCCGGCCGAAAAAATCCAGCCATCGACCGGTAACCCGCTGGAACTGAATTCCGCCTTTCTTTTTGCTTTCTCGTATGTTGTCATTTCTTTTCTGACACATTGGGTGCACGGTGCTTTTGGTCATTCCGGCGTTTATGTCCTGGCAGGGCTTGTCGGTGTGACGGATATCATCCCGTTTATCCTCAGCGTCGCCCACCATGGGAGCACCTTGCCTGTACATGTCATCCTGGTCAGTACGATGGTGGCGGCTTCCTCGAACAATATTGTGAAGGGAATTTACCTATTGGTTTTCTGGGGGAGGAAATCCGGGCTGCCCGCCCTTATTTCACTGGGGGGACTGTCTCTGGCCGGGATGATTCTGATTGTTGTCTTTCGACTTTAAAGCGTTTGTCAGAAAAAACGGGCTGAGGAAAATGGCTGAAGAAGGCTGGGGGAAAGGTTTCCGAGTAACAATTCCGCGATCTTCTTTCCGGTGACGGGAGCCAGCAGAATACCGTTCCTGTAATGTCCGGTCGCGAAGATCAGATTCGGAAGTTCCGCGTGCGGACCCAGAATCGGGAGGCCATCGGGCGTTTTGGGGCGCAGGCCGGACCATGTCGATTGAAGGGGAGCTTCCAGAAGTCGGGGGCATACCTTTTCCAGCGGTGAGAGGAATTCCATGATCCCTTTCGGTGTGACCCGGGTCTGGAACCCGACCGTTTCCTCCGTGGCCCCGATGACGACAGTCCCGTCAAGTTTGGGGACAAAGTAACCTTTCGGAGGGTAAAACACGACTTTCCGGAGAGAAAAATCCGGTATTCTGACGGACAGGATTTGTCCGTTGGCGGGAATAACCGGCGGAACCGGTCCGGGGATGTCCATTTCATTCAGGTAGGCTCCCGGAGTCAGGACGATCTTCCTGCTTCTGATCCTCTCCCTTCCGGCGGTTTCGGCTATCAGGGCTCCTCCAGGTTCCGGGGAGATTCTCCGTACGGAGGTGCCACCGCGGAAAGTGACGGGAAAGTGGCCAAGTCCCCCCAGAAGGCCTTTGAGGAGGCGTGGAGCAAAAACATGGGATTCGTGGGGATAATGAATGGCGGAAGTCACATCCACGGAAAGGTCAGGATAGAGTTTCCGGATTTCTTCTGCCCCCATCAATGACAAGCCCCTTCCGGAGGATGATTGCCACTTCCATTTTTCCTGAAGCTTTGAGTCCTCGTCCGGCGATGTGGCAACGGAAAGGATCCCGCTGGGGACCAGGTCGGCGGATAACCCTGAGGCTTCCTGCACGTCCCTGACAAAAGAGGGGTACATGGTCAGGCTCTCCTGCATCAATTCGAGCAGGGGACCGGGTCCGGAGGTCTCATTCAGAGGTCCGAGAATGCCGGCGGCCGCGTTTGTCGCAAGCCCCCCCGGCTCCGAGCGTTCGAGCAGGAGGATTTTCAGCGAAGAGGATCGGAGGTGCCAGGCGATAGAGCATCCAATGATTCCGGCGCCAACGATGAGAATATCCCAGTCTGTTGATTTTGATTCCATTTTTTCCGATCGGTTTCAATCGATGTGGTTCGTGGGCCGGGGATAAGACCCCATATCTCCAATACACGGGAAACAGAATGAGGATAGGGCCTGCGGGTGCAAGCCCTGCGGGAACAACTTGAGTCAAAAATCCATCCCTGCTAATATCCCACAGGACTTTCTTGAATTCAAGCCGCACATCATTTTGCTCCAGAAGTCCTTCGGGGGGATTCTGCTTGAAGATTGCTGTCATTGGGACGGGCTATGTGGGTCTGGTGACCGCCACATGTTTTGCCGAAATGGGGCATGATGTAACCGGCGTCGACATTGACCCGGCGAAGGTCGAAATGCTCTCACGGGGGGAGTCTCCCCTGTTCGAGCCCGGACTCGATTCTTTGCTGGAGAGCAATCTCTCCGGCGGGCGCTTGTCCTTTACGACGGACTTGTCCAAGGCCGTTGCCAATTCCCTTTTCTGTTTTATCGCGGTCGGAACGCCGAAAGGGGACGATGGTTCGGCCGACCTGAACGCCGTTTTGTCGGTCTCCCGTTCCATAGCGGGTTTGATGGACGGATATCGGGTGCTAGTGATCAAGTCGACGGTTCCCGTAGGAACCTGTGACCTTGTTGAAAAAGAGGTTTCGGAAGAGCTGTCCCGTCGCGGGGTTGCCGGGACGACGGAATTCGACGTGGTGTCCAATCCCGAATTTTTGAAAGAAGGGGCGGCGGTAGAAGATTTCCTGCGCCCCGACAGGGTGATCGTTGGTGTTTCCAACCCTCGTGTCCGGGAACTGATGAGAGAACTTTACGCACCCTTTGTCCGGAATGGCCATCCGGTTTATTTCATGGATGTGCGTTCTTCCGAATTGACCAAGTATGCTTCCAACGCTCTTCTGGCGACCAAAATCTCTTTCATGAACATGATTGCCCAAATTTGCGACAAGGTCGGCGCGGATGTCATGAATGTCCGCTCCGGTGTGGGCGCAGACCGAAGGATCGGTATGCCTTTCCTTTATGCGGGGGTCGGTTACGGAGGATCCTGTTTTCCGAAGGACGTCAAGGCGCTGATCCATACGGGTGCCCGTCTGGGTGTGGAGATGGGAATCTTGAGGGAGGTCGAGAGCATCAATGAATTCCAGAAAGGCTGGGCCCTGAGAAGAATCAGGGAGTTAACGGGAACCCCCGCCGGAAAGTCTGTTGCCATATGGGGAGGGGCGTTCAAGCCGGAGACGGATGATATCCGGGAAGCGACCTCCCTGACTGTCCTGGACGGATTGCTGAAAGAAGGGGCAAGAATCTCCCTGTATGATCCGGCGGCCATGCCTGCGCTGCGGGAAATCTACGGGGACAATGTCCGGTTCGGGGAGAGCCCGTATTCTGTTCTCGAGGGGGCGGAGATTCTCCTTCTTCTGACAGAATGGAGGGTGTTCAGGAATCCCGACTGGCCCAAGGTCAAAACGTTGATGTCAGGGAATCTGGTTCTGGACGGACGCAACCAGTATGAGCCTTCGGAGTTGTTACGGCACGGATTCGTCTGGCATGGGGTGGGGAGAGGTTGCGCTACACAGAACCCTTGAGCGAGGCGGTTTATTTAAGGAGAGAAAAACGGTACTCCGTTCTCGCCCGCATGAAGGACGGGAATGAGGTCTGGGCGCATTCCCCCAATCCCGGTAGGCTTTTGTCCTGTCTCGATTCACCGGGAATTCCCATTTATCTCTCCCGGGTTCCCGAGCGAAGCAAGAACCCGACGAAGTATCGTTTCCGGGTCGAACAGAGTGAACCCTCGCCTGGGATCAGGGTCGGTATCAATCCCATTCTGGCCAACCATTTGGCCGAACAAGTGATTGCCGGGGGATTGCACCCCGACCTTCTGAATGCGCGGATCCTGGGTCGGGAGGTGCCTTATGGCGAAAACAGCCGGGTTGACTTCCTTCTGGAAGTTGACGGGAGACGGATGTACCTCGAAGTCAAAAGCGTGACTTACCGGGAGGGGGATGCAGGATTTTTTCCGGATGCCGTTTCAGATCGGGCTTGCAAGCATCTGAAGGAACTCGAAAAACGGTTGCTTGAAGGTGATCTTGCCGGCATCCTTTTTATCGTCCAGCGCTCCGATGTGAATCATGTTCTTCCGGCAGACCAGATCGATCCGGCATACGGAAGGGCGTTCCGGCAGGCGATGAAAGCGGGCGTTATGGGTCTGGCCATGCGCGTTACTCCCGAATCTTCGGGAATTTACCCCGATATTCCACTGGAAGTGAGGTATTCCGATTCCTGAGGGTCGATCAATCAAACATTACCTCGTGACGGGAGGGGCTGGCTTCATCGGTTCCCACCTGGTAGAGAAACTGTTGTCGGAAGGCCATACGGTCGATGTCCTGGACAATTTTTATACAGGGACCCGACGTTATCTTACTTTCTCCTCCGGAAAAGTCAGCCGTCTATTGGAGCAGGATGTCGCCGATCCCGTTGTTGGCAAGTATGACGGAATCTTTCATCTGGCCTGCCCGGCGTCTCCGGTCCATTATCAGGCAAACCCTCTGGATACCTTTCGCACCGCCGTCTGGGGTACCTGGCAGGTGCTTGAAAATTGCCGGACCAATCATACCCGGGTCGTCATCGCATCCACCTCCGAGGTGTACGGTAATCCGCTTGAACATCCGCAACGAGAATCCTATTTCGGCAACGTGAACCCTGTAGGAATCCGCTCTTGCTATGACGAAGGCAAGAGGGGTGGGGAAACAATCGCCATGGATTTTCGCCGGGTTTACGGAGTCGATGCCAGGATCGTTCGGATTTTCAACACATATGGCCCCCGGATGTTGTTCGATGATGGCCGCGTCGTCAGCAACTTTTGTCATCAGGCCCTGCTGGGAGAGCCCCTGACGGTTTACGGGGACGGTTCCCAGACCCGCTCTTTCTGTTTCGTGTCAGATATGGTGGAAGGCCTGGTTTGTGCGATGAACGCCAAAGACTTTGACGGTCCCGTCAATCTGGGAAACCCCCTTGAGTATCGGGTCATCGAACTGGCGCAAATGGTCCTCAAGCTTTCGGGGGGAAGATCGTCCATAGAATATAAGCCCCTTCCGCCGGACGATCCCTACCGCCGAAAGCCGGATATCTCGAAGGCCCGCAGGATTCTCGGATGGGAGCCCCGCATTCCTGTCGAAGAAGGGATCAGCAAGACGATCGAGGAGTTTCGCGAGCGAATGGAGTGTCATGGCGATTGAAAGGAAGCACTTGCATCTCCTGGCCGGATTGCTGGTCAGCTTCCTGGCGCTCTGGATTTCTTTCCGTCACGTCAATTTTACCCTTTTGTTCCATCTGCTATGGAAAGGCCATTATGGCTGGCTTGTCCCCATTCTGCTCCTGATGAACGTCTCCTTTTTTTTTCGGGCCCTTTTCTGGAAGACAACGCTTTCAGTGGTCAAGCGCGTTTCTCCCTTCCATCTCTATAGTTCCATTATTGTCGGTTACATGGCGAACAATATCCTTCCGTTCCGCGGAGGAGAGATGGTTCGTCTTCTTTATACCCGACGCATCGAAAAAATCAGTTCGGCTATCCTTTTTTCGACCATCTTTCTCGAGCGTTTCTTTGATGTTGTCCTTCTGACAGTGATTCTGTTCCTGTTTTTTCTTCTTCATGGGGCCAGCGATATCCGGGAAAAGCTTTTTATTCTGGGAGGGGCCACCTCGACCATTTTTTTCTCACTGTTGCTGCTTGTCCGTTTCCGGTCTCATTTCATTCGATTCCTTCTGGGAATGACGGGGCAGCGACCTGAAACATTCTGGTCCCGGATGGCACAAACCATGGAGAAATTGTTACATGGCCTGTCAGCCCTGGCATCCCCACGCCACTTGCTGATACTATTCGCCATGTCCTTTATTGTCTGGGCAATGAGTCTGGGGGGATGTTATTTTTATCTTCGGATTTTTGACCTGGACATGCATCCGGTCATGATGTCCCTGTCCCTTCTTCTCTTTACAAACCTCGCCCTCGTGATCCCGTCCTCTCCAGGAGGCATTGGGGTGATCCAGTTCGCCACCCTCTATGCCATGAGGATTTTTGGGGTCCGGGACGAAGAGGCTCTTGCCCTTTCTGTCATATATCAGCTGGTACCATTTGTCTTTACAACTATTCTGGGATGGACTTTCATCCATCGCCAGCATATGTCCCTGTTCGACAGGAAGAATCTGGATGCCGGGCCGGCATAGGTTCTCCGGAGGGATTCGGTCATGAACTCAGAAAAACAACGAGGAGCGATAAAAAAATGATTGAACGGACCCTGGCCATTGTTAAACCCGATGCCTACCGCAAGAATTTTCTGGGAGCGATTCTGGCCCGTTATGAAAAGGAAGGATTCCGGATATGCGCCGCGAAACTTCAGTGGCTTTCCCAAAGAGAAGCGGAAGGTTTTTACCATGTTCATCGGGAAAGGCCTTTCTTTTCCAGCCTGACCCGGTTCATGGCTTCCGGTCCCGTTATGATACTTGTGCTGGAAAAAGAAAATGCGATCGCTGACCACCGGGCTCTCATGGGCGCGACCGACCCCCAGAAATCAGAATCAGGAACGCTCAGGAAGCTTTATGGGGGATCGATTGAAGAGAACGCCATTCATGGGAGTGACTCTCCGGAAACAGCCCGTTTTGAAATCGCGTACTTTTTTCCGTCGGTAGAAATTTTTTGAACTCCGGGAATTGATATGCCAAAAGTCCTGATTGTCGGACGCGGGGTGCTTCCGTTACTGGTGGCGATCCTGGCGGAAAAACAAGGGTATGAATCGGTAGTTGTTTACGAAGATTTGCCTTTGATTCCGGCGGCGCTCGTCGGAGGGCTTCCCGGTCTTCCACTGAGTTCATTTTTTGATGCTACCGGATTTCCCCTGGAAGATCCCCGCTTTTTTCACCCCCTGTCCCCTGCCATTGTCTTTTTGGGAAAAAAATGGCAGTTGGCCGGGATGCCCGAATTGCGCTCGGGCTTTTCACCGATGGAGCGGTTCCGCTGGATGAATGGATTCTCGGAAATCCAGGAATCCCTGTTCCCCAGAATATTTGGTGGAATGAAAAACGAAATGGTCCGTTTTTTCCGGCGCAAGGGGGTTAGCGGTCGCATTGAAACCTGGTGGAATAATTACCTATTCAGAAGAAATGATCGTCTTCTGCAGAACGTGCTCTCCTCCCTTCCTGCCGAGTTGTCGGAATGGAAGGATTTTCTGGATGCGCTGGGCTTGTTTTTGGGACTTTCTCCGGAAGAGGCCAATCCTGTATACAGGATCAGGGCCCTGGCCTGTCTTCTGAATGCCTGGACATTCTATCCGGAGATGGATTCCCTGTCCCGTGAAGTCTCAAAGGCTGCCCACAAAGGTTTGCACTTTTCGGTCAGATCATGGAACCGGACGCCCCTGGTCGTTTCACAGGACAGGAAACGCAGGGGAATTGTTCTGGAGACGGAAAAGGGGAGCGAAACATTCGACCGGATGCTGGATCTGACAAACGATCTGGGAGGGGAGCGGGATCCGGAGCGTTGGATCTGGACGGTTCCATCAGCATTGGTTCCGGATGTTTGGCCGCTGCAATGTCTTGTTCCTTCCCTTAAGGACCAACCGGCAATGCTCTTGCAGGGGAGATTGCGTGACGACAAGATTTGCTTTGTGGTTTCCTCTTGCAAAAAGGAGACTGCGACGTCTCTCCAAAAGATGCGACAAGCCCTCGATAGCCTGCTGATTTCTGGTGCTTCCGGGAATGAATACAGCCAGCCGGAACCTGTTTCAACCCCGGACAGCATGGTGCAACTGGAGGAACTGAAATCGCACACGTGGCGAAAAAGAAGCCCTTACCTGCACACGCGCGGCCCCTGTTACAGGTTGATGGACCCTACCCGGTTGCCTTTTCTGACGGATGACTGGGTGCGGCAACTTTTTTATACACTGATGCAGAGATAGGGTTCCCTTGCTCTTTCGGGAGCTAGGGACCCTGATGGCAGCGCATCTTAAGCATAGAGGAATCCTGCTGAATGGAAACCCGTTTAGTCCAGCCTCCCCAAAAGGCTTTACCGGTCCTGCAGAGAGGTGTCGTGGATCTTCACGTTCTGGAGGATTTCGAGAGAAAGCTGGAACATTCCTACAAGACCGGTACCCCTCTCAAGATCAAGGCCGGGTTTGACCCGACCTCTCCCGACCTGCATCTGGGACATTTTGTCCTCCTGAAGAAGCTTCGGCAATTTCAGGATATGGGACATATCGTTCAATTTGTGATTGGCGATTTTACGGCGTTAATCGGGGATCCCACCGGCCGCTCAGAAATCCGGAAACCCATCAGCTCCGAGCAGATTGCAGAAAATGCAAAGACTTACGAGAAACAGGTATATCGCATTCTTCTTCCGGAACAGACACATGTGGTTTTCAATAGTTCGTGGATGAAAACCCTGGGAGTGGACGGTCTCGTTCGAATAGCCGGACTCCAGACAGTGGCCAGATTTCTCGAACGCGACGATTTTCAGAAAAGGATGGTCGAGCGACTCCCCATTCATCTGCATGAACTCCTCTATCCCTTGATGCAGGGGTATGATTCTGTGGTTCTGGGCAGTGATGTCGAACTTGGAGGGTCTGACCAACTGTTCAACCTGCTGGTTGGCCGTGATCTGCTTCGTCAGCACCAGAAAGATCCACAGGTTGTCATGACCCTTCCGCTTCTGGTGGGTCTGGACGGGGAAAAAAAGATGAGCAAGAGCCTTCGAAATGCGGTGGCGATGGAAGATTCTCCTGACGAAATGTTCGGGCGACTGATGTCCGTTCCGGACCAGCTGATTGAATCTTATGGCACATTACTCACGGATCTGGATCCGTCGGTTCTGAAAATGATGCATCCGAGGGATGCGAAAATCGAGATGGCAAAGTCGGTCGTGACCCAGTTTCACGGAATGGAGCAGGCCGCTCAGTCGGCCGAGTCTTTTATTCGGGTTTTTTCACGTAAAGAAATACCGGAAGATGTTCCCTTGATCCGGATAGGGGGGACGGGAACTGTCAAGTTGTCTTCAGTGATGGTTCAGGCCGGGGCCGCCAAGAGTGAAAGTCATGCCAAGCAGCTGATCCGTCAGGGAGCCGTTGACTGGAATGGAGAAACCATTCTGGATCCCTTTCTTCAGGTTCTTCCGGACAACCATATTCTGAAGGTCGGAAAAAGATTTTATTGTCGGGTTCTGCAAGGAGAGACTGAGGTATAAGGAGGGCCTTCAGATTCGACCCCGGAAAACTTCGAAAATAGGCTTTATTTCATTTATATAGTGGGGTATAGTATGTTCCTGCATCCAATGCTTCAGGACGTTGACACCCCATTTTGAAAGGTCTTTTGATGTTTTTCGGGCGATACGGGAGACTTTTTGTATTCTTGGGAGGGTTGGCAACCTGCCTTCTTCTCGCTCCAACCATCTCCTGGTCCAGACAGGGAGCCACGGAACCTGTATTGTCAGGTCAAGTTGTCACCCTTTCCCCCCAAGTTGTCAAAACCTTGGGAATCACTTCTCATGTTTACGGACCAAAACATGGAAGTCATCTCGTCCATATTTCCGGAACAGTAGCTCTGATCGATGATCGCGTCAGTTATGTAACCGTCAGGTCTTTGGGGACCAGCAATCAGATCTTTGGCCGCGTCCAGAAAGTATATGCGGACACGGGCGACCATGTATTGAAAAGACAGGTTCTGGCGACCGTCTTCGCCCCCGATTATATCGAAGCCCAACAGGAGTACCTCCAGTCTGTCAAACTGGTGTCCATCAGCGGAAAGGATCCGTCGAGCCAGAGGCTTTCACGCAAGATTATCCAGGCGGCTGTCATGAAGCTCTCAAATCTGGGTGTCTTGAAGGAAGAAATTGACCGGCTGGAGAAAACGGGTCGCCTCTCCCGTTATTTAAAGATTCGTTCTGATCTTGACGGGTATGTGCTGGTCAAGAAAGCGATTGCAGGACAGACCGTCTATTCTGGCGATCGCCTTTTTACGATAGGCAATATGGATTGGGTCCGGGTCAACGGGCAAATCTATCAGCAAGACATGTCTGGAGTCCGTGTCGGAGACCGGATGGAAATCCGCATTCCCGAATCGAATCGGAAGATGTGGGGACACATCACCTACATCAGTCCGACAGCGGATCCGAAAACCCGCACGGTACTCGTCCGGGGCATTTTTGAGAATCGGCATCTTCTGCTTCGACCGGGGATGTTTGTATCCGTCTATCTTCACGTCCCTTACAGGGGACGGCACCTTTGGGTGCCAAGGGAAGCCGTCTTTCTGGAAAAAGGTCGATCTGTGCTGTTTGTGGAGCAATCCAAGGGAACATACCGGATGGTGGGGGTGTCTGCAGGACACTCGGAAGCGGGGCTGGTTCCTGTCCACGACCACTTGCCACCTTCCGTCCGGATTGTGGACCAGAACGGTTTTTGGCTGAAGGCCCAGTTTGAGAAAATGATCAACCACCCCTCCTCCGATCCATGAACAACCGGTTTTTTGAGAAGGTTCTGGACAACCGGTTGCTGGTCATCCTATTTGTGATTCTTCTGTCCGGAGCGGGCGTCATGGCGCTGCAATCGCTTTTGGTTGACGCCCTGCCCGATGTTTCCCCCGTATCGGTAACGATTCTGACAGAGGCGCCCGGGATAGCGCCGTCCGAAGTCGAAAAACAGATCACCAACACGATTGAAATGGAGATGAACGGATTGCCGGGGGTGGTGCTGACGCGCTCAAAGACCCTGTTTGGCCTATCCTCCGTAACAGTTGTTTTTCGCAATAACGTCGATATTTATCGGGCCAGGACGCTGGTGATGGAAAGATTGTCCGAATCCCGTTCTTCTCTCCCTCCCGGAACATCTCCCGTTTTGAGCTCGGTTTCGACACCGACCGGAAATATTTTCCGGTACACCCTTGAGGGGCCCGGTGTTGACCTCATGAAGCTCCGGACATATCAGGACTGGATTGTGAAAAGGGCGATCTTGGCTACCCACGGGGTTGCGGCGGTTTTATCGTATGGTGGGTACGTCAAGGCCTATTATGTCAATGTCGATCCCTACCGCCTCCTCGGATTTCATCTCTCACTGGATCAAGTTTCAAAGGCCTTGTCGAAAAACAACGAAAATGTCGGTGGCGGGTATATAGATGTCGGGGGGGAGTCCTATATTGTCCGGGGAATTGGAAGGATCCGTTCCAGGAAGGACATTGATTCCATTGTCGTCGCCACGAGACAGGGAGTTCCAGTTCTGATCCGGGATATTGCGACGGTCAGGGTTCTTCCGGAAGTCCGGAGAGGAAATGCTCTCCTGGATGACCGGGAGGTGGTCAAGGGAACCGTGGTGATGCTCCGTGGAGAGAATGCCCTGGATGTGCTTTCCCGTTTACAAAACAGGGTCCACGAGATCAATCGGCACCTTCTTCCAGACCATGTCCGTATCCATACGTACTACTCCGCAGCACCGCTGATTATCAAGGCTATCCATACTGTTGTCCGTGCTTTGCTGGAAGGAAGCCTCCTTGTCGTTCTTGTCCTGATCCTTTTTCTGGGTCGGATTTGGGCAGCATCGGTGGTGGCAATGACCCTTCCGATATCCATCCTGATTACCATTTTTCTGATGGAAAGGTTCCATATTGCTGCCGACCTGATGTCCATGGGGGGCATTGTCATCGGCATCGGAATGATGGTCGATGCTTCCATCGTCATGGTCGAAAATATCGAACGTCACCAGTGGGAAAGAGGGAGTCCGCTGGGAGTTCCTGAAATCGTCGGGGCGGCCGGTCAAGTCGTGCGCCCTATCCTTTTTTCGATCGCGATTATAGCCTGTGTTTTTCTCCCTATCCTTTTCCTTCCGGGAATTCCGGGCAAAATGTTTACCCCCATGGCCTATGCAATTTTGCTTGCGCTGGCCTCATCCCTCCTTCTTTCCCTGACTTTCGTTCCGGTCATGATGAGTTATTTCCGGAAGGGACATGCGGGTTGGATGGAAAAAGCCGGTGAGCATCTTTTTCAATTCATTCAGAAAGCCTACGTTTCCATTTTGGAAACCATTCTGCCGCATGGACGTTGGGTCATTGCGATCGGGCTTTTTTTTGTGGGGCTTGCCGTGGTGGTCATCCTGCGAACAGGAACAGAGTTTATTCCTGTTCTGGATGAGGGATCGATACTGGTGCTTGCAGACCTGTGGCCTTCCGCATCATTGAATGAAACAACCCAGGCCAGCCGGGTGATCAATCAGATTCTCCTCTCGTTCCCCGAAGTGGAAATGACTCAGTCCAGAATAGGCAGGGCGCAGTCCGGTACAGATACGGATGTGCCTTCCCATACGGAAATTTACGTCAAGCTTCGCCCCCGGAGGGAGTGGCCACCCCATTTGTCGAAGAAAGAACTGGTCAGAAAGATCGAAAACCGGCTTGACAATACCCTTCCTTCGGTTTCATTTGATCTCTCACAGCCTATCCAGGAACGGATTGACGAGATGGTTTCCGGCGTCAAGGCCATGGTCGCCGTCAAGGTCTATGGGGATCATCTGAAGGATATTTCCGGTTATTCTGGGAAGCTCGCCAAGGAAATCAGAAAAGTCAGGGGAGTATACTCCGTCACCATTCAGCGTATTACCGGACAACCCTATATCAATATCCGGGTTGACCGAAATGCTCTTGCACAATATGGACTGAGCGTATCAGACGTCAATCGCATCGTCATGATGGGGATTGGGCCGGATGGAATCACTTCGCAGGTGATCAAGGGAGTCAGACGCTATAATCTGCATATTCGTTTCAGGAAAAGGGACCGGATGTCCATTGGCCGGATACGTTCCATTCTGATAACGACACCCAAAGGTGTCACGGTTCCGCTCGGACAACTGGCCCAAATCCGGAAAGTGATCGGACCCTCAAGGATATTTCACGAAAACGGAAGCCGGTTGATGATGGTTCAGTTCAATATCAGGGACAGGGCCACTAGCCATGTTGTCAAGGAAATCAGGGAGAGAGTCAAGAGCGGCTTGCCTCCTCCTACAGGAATCAGACTCGAGTATGGCGGAGAGTTCCAGAATACACAGATCACCCTTAACAGGCTGAAAATTCTTTTGCCATTGGTGCTGGTCCTGGTGTTCATCCTTCTATACGGAAATTTCCATTCGTTCTCATACACACTCTTGATTCTTCTCAATATTCCGTTTTCGATGATCGGAGGGATTCTGGCACTCAGGAGTTTTGGGGAGTTCCTGAGCGTTCCGGCATCCATAGGATTTATCGCTCTCTTTGGTGTCGCTATTCAGAATGGAGTCCTTCTTCTGTCGTTTGCCCAGGAGTCTCAACGACGAGGGGAATCGCCTGAACAGGCGATCATCCATGCGGCTATCCGTCGTGTTCGTCCGGTTATCATGACAGCTCTGGTCGGAACGCTGGGTATTTTGCCGTTACTTTTGTCTCACGGGACAGGGGCCAATATTCAGCGTCCGTTGGCAGCCGTGGTTACCGGAGGCATTTTCAGTTCGACGTTGATGACACTCCTTGTGTTGCCGTCCGTATATCTGCTCGCCATGCGTCGAAAAGAAAAAACGCTCTTTTCCTGAATCGATCGCAGTTCATTCCTGGTATGGATGTTGCTTTTCTTTCATCCTCTTGCGCGCATTGGAACCCTCGCCGTTCACGGCGGGGAGGAATGCGCTCTCCTTTCTGTTGACTGATTCTAATATTTGAAACAGACTCTTCCCATGAAGCTGACCTTGAAGAT
>DAHWKF010000011.1 GCA_027343785.1 Leptospirillum sp.
CGACAAAATATCCGCGTCTGGCGGAGCAGTTTTTCCTGGAACGGGGGATGTCCGTCGAGATTCTGAAGCTGTATGGGTCTCTAGAGCTGGCCCCCAAAGTCGGGATGGCGGACCAGATTGTCGATCTTGTTGCCACGGGCCGAACACTGCGGGAAAACCAGTTGGAAATCAGGGGGGAAATTCTGGTTTCAACCGCCAGGCTTGTTGTCAACCGGGCGTCATGGGCAATCAAAAACGACAGGGTCAAGGATTTCATGGACCGCATTCGTCCATTTTTGTCCAAAAACCAGGTGATTTCGGAAGGATAGCCATTTTTCCACCCGTCGAGGAGAACCACAGGATGGCAGATCTTTCATCCCGCCTTTTTGAAGCCGCGACACTGGATGAGGCCCGGGAAATTCTTTCTCCGATCTTTCGAAGGGGTCAGGACCCCGAAGGAGACGCCGTCAGGGAACGTGTCGGACAGATCATCGCCGATGTCCGGAAAGAAGGGGACAGGGCTCTGCTCCGCTACGCACGTGAACTGGACGGTTATTCGGGCGACCTGTCCGACCTCAGGGTCTCGCCGGAACAAATGCGGGAGGCTTTCGAATGCCTGGCTCCGGAGATCAGGTCGGCATTGCGCCTGGCCAAGGACCGGATCGGGCAATTTCATGAAAAGATCCGTGAAAACGCATTCCGAACCCTCTCTTCCGCCCCAGGAACCGCCGGGGTCCTTGTCCGTCCTCTCCGGCGTATCGGTATCTATGTTCCGGGAGGTACGGCAGCTTACCCATCCACTGTCCTGATGACCGCCGTTGTTGCCGGTGTTGCCGGAGTCCCCGAGATAGTGGGGGTGACCCCGGCGGGAAGCACGGGAATACCGCCGGCGATTCTGGCGGCCTTCCATGTCGCTGGCGTAAAGGAAGCCTACCAGGTCGGCGGTGTGCATGCGATCGGGGCTTTGGCTTTTGGCACAAAAACCATCGGTCGGGTGGACAAGATTGTCGGTCCGGGAAATCGTTATGTTGCCGAGGCCAAACGACAGGTCTTCGGGACGGTAGATATCGACATGATCGCCGGACCGACGGAGGTTTTGATTGTGGCGGACGATGCCGCTTCTCCCAGACTTCTGGCCGCGGATCTCCTTGCCCAGGCGGAACATGACACACAGGCGTCATCCGTTCTTCTCGTGACGGACAGACCCCTCGCCAGGGCGGTTGTTGACGAACTGGAACGGCAACTGACGGAACTCCCCCGTCGCAGAATCGCGGAGGAAGCGTTCGGTAATTTCGGGTTTGTCCTGGTTGTACCCACGCTGGAGAGGGCGTTTGAAATATCGGATCTGGTATCGCCTGAGCACCTGGAACTCCATCTGTCGGAACCCCGGAAATGGCTGGCGTCGATTCAGAACGCCGGCGCCGTTTTTGTGGGGAAGAAGATGGCAGAAGCCTACGGAGATTATTGTTTTGGGCCCAGCCATGTTTTGCCGACAAACGGATCGGCCCGTTTTTCTTCTCCCGTCTCGGTGGAGACCTTTTTAAAGCGGACCACCGTCATGGAAGAGTTCGCTTCGGTGGAAGAACAGGAAGAAATTATCCGGGCGACCGCCGTGCTTGCCCGTCTCGAAGGTCTCGAAGGACATGCGCGATCGGCGCTCGCCAGGCTTGAATCCAGAGAAGGGGGCAGTACCCATGGCGCATGATCCGATGGAATGGATCCGCGATGATTTGAAAAACGCCCGGGGGTACAGTGTCCTGCACGCCCCCGAGGGAACGATCAAGCTCGACGCCATGGAGAATCCTTTCGGGTTGCCGGATTCGGTGAGAAAGAGACTCGCTGAAGAGATGTCCGAGCTGTCCCTGAACCGTTATCCGGACGCCCAGGCGAAAGACCTCAGGGATGCGGCTTCCGGGATTTTCGGCGTTCCTTCCGGCCGGCTGTTTTTTGGCAACGGGTCGGACGAGATTCTCCTGAATCTTTTTCTTGCCACCAAAGGAACGATCGTCACTCCCGAACCCACCTTTTCCATGTACAGAATCATCGCCAAAAGCGTGGAGAGAAAATTCAGGGGTTTTCCGCTGAACCCGGATTACTCCTTTGATCCCGACTCCCTGTCGACCGTATTGTCGGGAGAGAAACCCGGAATTCTGGTTCTGGCGTCTCCGAACAATCCGACTGGTGTCGCATACCCGATGGAGAAAATGCTTCAGGCCGCGAAGATCGCGAGACAATTCGGTTTTGTCACCCTACTGGATGAGGCGTATTATCCGTTTCATGGAGAAACCTCCCTGAATGCGCCGGGGGCGGAAGACGTTCTTGTACTGCGGACCTTTTCAAAAATGGGCCTTGCGGGTCTCCGGCTGGGGTTCCTCGTGGCTCCGGAAGAACTCGTCAGCCTTCTCGACGTCCTGAGACTCCCTTATAATATGGATTCAATGACACAACGGGCTGCGGTGATTCTGCTGAAGGAGGTTTACCCCCTCCTTGAAAAACAGGTTCAGGAGATCCGTCGTTTGAGAGAAGAGCTTTACTCGGGCATGGCATCCATCGATGGAATTTCTCCCGTTGCTTCCCGGGCCAATTTCATTCTTTTCAGGGTCAGGGGAATTTCTCCGTCCGACCTGTTCCTGAAACTTTTTCATAAGGGCGTTCTGGTCAGGGATGTCAGTGACCACCATCCGCTTCTGGAGGGTACGCTTCGGGTAACCGTCGGTACGGAGGAAGAAAACAGGATTTTTCTGAATGCGTTGAGGGAAGGAGTGGCCCGTGACACCTGAAGATCGGCTTGCGGCCGGTGGAGCATCAACCGCCCGGCAGTCGTCCGTGGAACGAAAGACGAAGGAAACGGTGGTCCGGGGATTCCTTGATCTCGACGGGACGGGCGTATCCCGCATTTCGACCGGTATCCCCTTCCTGGACCATATGCTGGATCAGCTTTCGAGACATGGATTGTTTGACATCACGCTGGATGTTACCGGGGATCTGGAAATCGATCTGCATCATACGGTCGAAGACACAGGTCTGGTACTGGGGGAACTGTTTGACCGGTCCCTGGGAGACAGAAACGGGATTCACCGGTTCGGGCATGCCAGGGTGCCGCTGGACGAAACCCTGGCGGAAACCGTTGTCGATCTGTCCGGCAGGCCCTTTCTTGTCCACAGCCTGCCTTTTGAAAGAGGCGAGAGAATCGGCACATTTGATCCCGACCTGATCCAGGATTTTCTGCAGGCATGGGTAACGCGCAGCCGGACAACCCTCCATACCCGGGTCGTCTATGGGCGGAACCTCCACCACAAGTCCGAAGCGCTGTTCAAGTCCCTGGCGAGGGCTCTTCGGGAGGCTGCCATGCCGGATCTCCGGAGAAAAGGCGTTCCTTCGACGAAGGGAACCCTCTAGGATGATCCCGGAGACGTGCGTGATCGACTATGGCATGGGCAACCTGTTTTCCGTCGTCAAGGCGCTGGAAGCCGCTGGTCACGCCCCCTATCTCGCCTCATCTCCTGCCGAAGCGGGGAAGGCGAAAAGAATCGTCCTGCCTGGTGTCGGGGCGTTCGGGGAAGGGATGCGCCACCTGGAGGAGCGGGGCTTCGTCCCTTTTCTGCGGGAATGGTCAGCAAAAGGAAAGCCATTACTGGGGATATGTCTGGGACTCCAGCTCCTGTTTGAATGCGGGGAAGAGTTCGGTCCCCATGAAGGGCTCGGATTGCTGTCCGGAAGGGTCGTCCCTTTTTCCAAAGAAATCGGAAAGGTGCCCCATGTGGGCTGGAATCAGGTCCATTTTTTGAAACACCATGCGATCCGGGAACATTTGCCGGACGTTTCCGAATTCTATTTTGTCCATTCTTTCCATGCGCGGGTGATGAAAGAGGATTCCGTTATCGGAACCACCGATTATCAGGAAGTCTTTCCGTCAGTCGTTGGAAAAGGAGCCACTCTGGGTGTCCAGTTCCATCCCGAAAAGAGCCAGGACGCGGGGATCATGGTTCTCAGGAATTTTGGAAAGGTCAAAGATGCAGCTTTATCCCGCCATTGACATCCGGAACGGCAAGGTCGTCCGCCTGACGCAGGGAAGGTTCGATCAGGAAACGATCTATGCGGACGATCCTGTCCGGATGGCCATCAGATTTCGGGATCAGGGGGTCAGGCACCTGCATGTTGTCGATCTGGACGGTGCCCGGGAAGGGATTCCGGTCAACGGCCCTCTGATTCGGGAAATTGTCCGGGCATTCAAGGGGTTTGTCCAGGTGGGTGGAGGGGTCAGGTCGAAGGAGATCGCCGGGTTTTATTTTGATGCCGGTGTGTCCCGTCTCATTCTGGGAACGGCAGCCATCACGGACCCCGTGTTCCTCGGAAACATGATTGAACGTCATCCCGACCGTTTTTTTGTCGGTATTGACGTGCGGGATGAGGGTCTTGCCCTGAACGGATGGATCGATGTGGATACCCAGGATCCCCTTGAAGTGATGGTGCGGATGTCAGAGCTGGGAGTCAGGGGTTTTGTCTACACTGACATCCATCGGGACGGCTTGCTGGGGGGGCCCAACTTCGCACGATACGAAATCCTGAAAAGGACAGTTCGGGTGCCTGTGATCGCAAGCGGGGGGATAAGGGACATTTCGGACATCTCCCGTCTCAGGGAAATCGGAGTGGACGGCGCGATTGTCGGAAAGGCGATTTATACGGGCGAAATGGACCTTCCGGAAGCTCTTCGACTTCTCAAGATTTCGCCCGGAGGCAAGCAGGGTGCTTCTTAAGCGAATCATTCCCTGTCTGGACATGAAAGGGGGGCGGGTCGTCAAGGGTGTTCGTTTCGGAAACCTTGTCGATGCGGGAGATCCCGTCGAGGTTGCCCGCCTGTACGACAGGATGGAGGCAGATGAAATCTGTCTTCTGGATATCGGGGCGACGCTGGAGGAAAGGGAGACACTTCTGTCGGTTGTCAGAAGAACGGCAGAAGCGATTTTTCTTCCCTTGACTGTCGGCGGCGGCGTGCGGACCCTGAAAGACATGAGGAACCTTCTTTTGGCGGGCGCAGACAAGGTGTCCGTCAATTCTTCCGCCATTGCACACCCCGACCTTCTGGCGGAAGGGGCCCGGATGTTCGGAAGCCAGTGCATCGTGCTTGCTGTGGACGTCCGAAAGGAAAACGGCTGTTACCGGGTGTATACCCGGGGGGGGACGGAAGCGACCGGACTGGACGCAATCGAGTGGATAGAAAAAGGTGTTTCCCTGGGAGCCGGGGAAATTCTGCTGACGTCCATCGACCAGGACGGAACCGGAATGGGATATGACACGCATCTCATAGAAAAGATCGTTCAAAAGATCCCTGTCCCTGTGATTGCTTCAGGGGGCGCCGGGTCCATGGAGCATTTCAGGGAGGCTTTCCAGGTCGGTGCCGACGCGGCATTGGCCGCGAGCCTCTTTCATTTTGGAGAGCTCTCCGTTCCCCGTCTGAAACAGTATCTTCTGGACCGGGGAGTTGCCGTCCGTCCGCTCAGGAAATCCTTGTGAGCGATCGTCTGCCGTCTCATCTTCCGGGAAGGAGGGGTGTCTTGGAAAACGATGACGATCTTTTCCGCAAAGAGATGCTGCTTCCCGCCATCATCCAGGAATGGGACACCGGGAAAGTTTTGATGCTCGGCTACATGAACCGGGAGGCGATGGAAAAGACCCGGTCGACAGGAAAGGTGACGTTTTATAGCCGATCCAGAAACAAAATCTGGGTGAAGGGTGAAACCTCCGGAAACGGCCTGGACGTTGTTGAAATCAGGGTGGATTGCGATCGTGACACGATACTGGTTCTTGCAAAGCCAGAGGGGCCGACATGCCATACGGGGAGCCGTTCCTGTTTCGACGGTCCTCCCGGAGAACCTGCCCCGTCATCTCCGGCCGGCCGTCCTCCGTTCGAGATCTGGGAGGAGCTGCTTTCGACCATTCGTGAAAGGAAGGGAGGGGATCCCTCTGTGTCATACACCGCATCGCTTCTTTTGGGTGAACCATCCCTTGTCCTGAAAAAAGTGATGGAAGAGGCGTTTGAAGTGTCTGTTTCGACTTTGTCGGAATCCCGCGATCGCCAGCTGTCGGAATGGGCGGACCTTTTCTTTCATGCGGCTGTTGCACTGGAAAAAGCCGGTCTGTCATGGCCGGAGGTCATGGAGGTTCTGGATTCCCGGAAGGGTCGTGGCGGATTTGCGGAAAAAAAGAGCCGGAAAACGTAAAACGGGAGGTGCCATGTGACTGAACATTCATGCATATTTTGCCAGATCCTGACCGGAAAGATTCCATCCAGAAAGATTCTGGAGGAGCCGGATGGAATGGCCATTCATGACGTCAATCCGCAAGCCCCCTTCCATGCCCTGGTATTATCCCGGACACATGTCAACGACTTGTCCGCCCTGATGGACAGAATCGGTGGAGAGGCCGAAGCCGGCAGGCTTATGCAAATGGCCGTAAGGGTAGCCGCCCGTGCAGGTCTTTCTGAAAACGGATACAGGCTGGTCATCAATACAGGAGAGAACGGGGGGCAGACAGTGGGCCATCTTCATATCCACGTTCTGGGTGGACGACAGATGACCTGGCCCCCCGGTTGACAAACGACGGGAGAGCAAAACGAACTATTTCTTGCGGGCCACGGAATCCTTGAATGCTTTCCCGGCTGCAAAACGGGGAGTGGTGGTGGCTGCTATCTTGATGACTGCGCCCGTGGCCGGATTGCGTCCTGTTCGAGCCGCGCGCTTGACAGCATGAAACTTGCCAAATCCGACAATATTGACAGCCGTTCCTTTGGCGACCTGTTCGGTGATCGTCGAAAAAACCTGATCCACGACTTCGGTGACGGCCTTTTTTGTCAGGGTTCCGTTTTTCGAATGCAATGTGTCGATCAGTTCGGATTTGGTCAATGTTGATTTTGCCGCTTTTGCCATTGAAGCCTCCATACTAAGGATTGATCTTCAGGATGGCCGCACGAGAGAACAGCTTGTGCGGGTCCGGGTTGAGTCATCTCCAGCATCGGGAGGACTGTAGCAAAGAAAAACCCTTGTTGTAAAGCTTTTTTTTATTGCATTGCCCGATTCTCCAGAGGTTTTACGAGGTGTGGTACAATAGAAACAAGGGGCATGAACACTTTTGACAGACACTTTTCGAAAGAAGTACACTGAAAAACTGTTCTTTTTGCAAAAAGAGGTTTTGAAAAATTCATTCAGGTGAAACAAGGGCCGGAAAGACCAATGGAGGGTGTATGACGGGAGTTCGCATCAAGGAAAACGAGTCTTTTGAGAGTGCTCTGAAGCGTTTCAAGAAACAGTGTGAAAAGGCCGGAATCCTGTCCGAGATCAAGAAAAGGGAGCATTACGAGAAACCCAGTGTCCGCCGGAAGAAGAAGGCGCTCGCCGCGAGAAAGAAAGCCCTGAAGAGGGCAAGGCTGGCATCCCGGTGACCACCGCCGGAAACGGTGGTTCCGCACTTCTTGCCCGGTTGCGGGACGACCAGAAGGAAAGCCTGCGGAGCGGAAACAAGGAGCGGCTTTCAATTATACGGATGGCCCTTTCGGCCATTCGAAATGCGGAAATCGAGAAGGGCAAGGGGGCATCCCTGACGGATCCCGAAGTCATTGCGGTCCTGTCCGGCATGGTCCGGAAAATCGATGAGTCCGTTGAGCAATTCGAGAAGGCTGGCAGGGTTGACCTGGCAGATAAAGAACGCCTGGAACGGCAGATTCTGAAAGAATACCTTCCCAGGCCACTGGACGAAGGCGAACTTGACCGTCTGCTGGATGAGGCGATCCGGGAAACGGGGGCGTCTTCTCCCCGTGAGATGGGAAATGTCATGAAATGGCTCGCTCCGCATACATCCGGGCGGGCTGATAACAGACTGGTCAGCCAGAAGGTCAAGGCCAGGCTGGGAGAATAAAACGGCTGATCTTGATTCGGTTGAATACAGGGACTGGCGGGAAAAGGTCCGGCAGGCGAGCGATATCGTCCGGATTGTCGGAGATCGCATTCCTCTGAGAAGGCGAGGGAAGGATTACATAGCTCTGTGCCCTTTTCACGAAGAGCAGACCCCCTCTTTCCATGTCGACTCTGCAAAGCAGCTTTTTTATTGCTTTGGATGCCAGTTGGGCGGCGATGTTTTTCGGTTTATTGAAAAGTTTGAACGAAAGAGCTTCGGAGAAGCGGTTCGTTTTCTGGGGGAACAGGCGGGTATCCCCATGCCCTCGGGGGGAAGCCATGACCGCCGGCGGCAGTGTTTCCAGATATGTCACGAAGCGGAGACGGTTTTCAGGAGATCTCTCTCCCTGACAGAGGCGGAGCCAGCCCGAAAGTATCTGACCGAAACACGGCGCCTGAAGGCCCAGACTGTGGAACGATTTGGTCTGGGCTGGGCTGCTCCAGGGGCGATCTTGAAAGGGGTATCACCCTCCCGTCGGAAGGAATACGAAGCTTTCGGCCTGCTGAAACAGGCGGAAGGTGGAATGCGGGAGTTTTTCAGAAACCGTATCATGATCCCCATTCGCCTGGAGTCCGGGGCATCCGTCGCTTTTGGCGGACGGAGTCTTCCCGGTGCGGGGTCGGGCCCAAAATATCTGAATTCCCCGGAACACCCCTTTTTCCGAAAAAAGGAAATTCTGTTCGGTCTCGACCAGGCGTTGTCCGCAATCGAAAAAAGAAGACGGGCTCTGGTTGTTGAAGGTTATTTTGATGTGATGGCCTTGTCTGAAGCGGGGGTGGAAGCTGTGGTTGCTCCTCTGGGAACGGCACTGTCCCAGGCGCACCTGATTCAGCTTTCCCGAGTTGCCGAAGAGGTTATTGTCGTGTTTGACGGTGACCCGGCAGGTCAAAATGCCATCGCGCGACTGGCAGACCGATTTATCATGGATTCTCGTCTTCCGGTCAAGGCTTTTTCCCTGCCATCGGGACGGGATCCGGACGAATGGATCCGGGAAGTTGGCCCGGAGGCATTTATGGAAGCAATGGAACGGGCTGTCCCTCTCCCCGATTTTGTGGCCGGGCTGTTTGATGCGAGAGTGGGACAAACGGATGCTGCGGGGAGAAGTTCACTCCTGGAGTCGTTTTGCGATCTGGCAAAACGGATTCCGGATCCGGATCTCCTTGATCATTTTCTTTCCAGGGGTGCTTCCATTTTCAGACTGAACAAGGACCTCCTCGCACAAGGGCTGTTCCGCGAGGAATCTTTGGCAACAAAGGGCAATACCGTACCAAAGGTTCGGGAAACGTCTTCCAACCGTGGTCTGATGGAAAGGAACATCGTTCTCGAGCTCGCCCGTCTCTGGACGGATGGACTTCAGCCCCATCCATCAAATCTCCTGACCCCGAGGGATTTTGGATTCCTGTCTTCCGGAACCCTTGCGTCATTTGTGCAGAAGTTATGGGAAACAGCAGGACAGAGTCCGGATCTTGCGCGGGAACTGATCCTCAAGGAACCCCTGCTGGCCGAATTCTGGATGCAGCTTCCACTGGATAGCGAAACTAGGCCACAAAGGCTGGAAGATCTGGTGTTTCGTGTTTCCCGTTTGTCGAAGAGGGTACGTATATCAGCCGTGCCGGGATAATCTGTGAAATATGATTTTCAGCTGTCAGTCCCAGTGCCATATTATCGGGAGATCGAATGAGCAAGAGTGAAAAACTGAACGAAATGAAGGATTTGATCAGCCTCGGAAAAGAACGGGGATATCTGACCTATGACGAGCTGAACAATGTTCTGCCTCCGGAGGCGATCGGGTCGGATCAGCTCGACAATCTGATGTCCTATTTCGGGGACATGAATATCGATATCGTTGATGATGAAACCCGGGAAGCCGGATATGGGGAACTGGACGCCGAGGAGGAAGAGGGCTTCACCGAGCTGGATTCTGTCCGGGGAGTGGATGTCGAAGAGGAGGACGAAGGCATCGACATGACCCCGGGAACGCTTTCTCGCATCGATGATCCTGTGCGCCTGTATCTCAAGGAGATGGGCGCGGTTCCTCTATTGACCCGGGAAGGTGAAATCGCCATTGCGCAACGGATCGAGGAAGGGCAGAAAGAGGTTTCGGGCATTCTGTTCGGTATGCCGTTGACCGTCCGGAGCATTCTTTCCCTGAGGGAAAAATTCCAGACGGGACAGATCGGTATTCGGGAAATCGTCGATGTTATGGAGGAGGAGTCTGAAGATGAGCCTGAAGAGGGCGATTCGGCGGCCCTTCGTGACGCCAGGGAACAGTTTGTCCGCCAGACAGATGCCCTGTCCGAACTCTTTCTCAAGTTGAATGCCATTTCCGAAAAATGGAAGGATGCCCAGAAAAATACTGCCAGGAAAAAGGCCTTGCGTGAGCAGGCGAAGAAAATCAAGATAGAGATTGTGGAACTGATCATGGAGATGAGCCTCCACCGCAAGCAGGTCGAGCTCATGATCAGGCAGTTGCATGACGTGGTGAACGTCATTGACGAGTCGGAGCGCAATCTGGACCACTCCAGACGTCGCCTCGGAGCGGGGAAAGAAGATATCCTGAAAGCCATCAACCTTTTGAAGGCGGGCAAGGATCCGGGAGAGCGGTTCCGTGATCCGGAAAAGCAGGAGTTGCTGAAGGTTTATCAGGTTGCTCAGGAAAAGATCCACGATGCCGAAGTGGCTGCCCTCCTTTCATCTTCGGAAATCCGGGAAAGCCTGGGTCAGCTGGAAGCGGGTGAACAAAAGGTACGGGAAGCAAAAGCCGAGCTGATCAAGGCGAATCTTCGCCTGGTCGTTTCGATCGCCAAGCGTTATACGAACAGGGGCCTTCAGTTCTTGGACCTGATCCAGGAAGGCAACATCGGCTTGATGAAGGCTGTGGACAAGTTTGAATACAAGAGGGGATTCAAGTTCTCGACATATGCGACCTGGTGGATACGCCAGGCCATTACGCGCGCGATCGCGGATCAGGCGCGGACAATCCGTATCCCTGTCCATATGATCGAGACCATCAACAAGTTGATCCGGACCACGCGACACCTGGTGCAGGAACTGGGACGGGAACCGCTGCCCGAAGAGCTTGCCAAGGAAATGCAGATGCCGGTTGAAAAAGTCCGGAGGGTTCTGAAGATTGCCCGGGAACCGATCTCTCTGGAAACACCGATCGGAGAGGAAGAAGACAGCCATCTGGGCGATTTTATCGAAGACAAGAAATCGATTTCACCGGTGGATTCAGCCGTCCGGTATGATCTGGTCAGAAAAATCGGAAAGGCCCTTTCATCATTGACCGAACGTGAGGAAAAGGTCATCCGGTTACGTTTCGGGGTTGGCGAGTCGACCGACCACACACTGGAAGAAGTCGGTCAGGACTTTGACGTGACCCGGGAGCGCATTCGCCAGATCGAGGCGAAAGCCTTGCGCAAGCTTCGACACCCCAGCAGAAGCAAGCACCTCAAGAGCTTTGTCGACTGGTAAAGAGGGCCTATAGCTCAACGGCAGAGCTACCGGCTCATAACCGGTTGGTTCCAGGTTCGAATCCTGGTGGGCCCACCAAATTGGTTCAGGGGTAGTTAGGGACGGAAGAGAGATAGGGAGGTTCGCTTGTCAGAGGGCCATTCGGTCCAGGGAACGCTTTCCTTGGTTTACCGGTTGCAAACGATGGATTTAGAAGTGTTCCGTCTTACGGCTGACATGCAGGAAGCCGCTGATCAAGTTCAGGTCGCAGCCAATCTTGTTTCAGATCTTGAGGCCCAGGCAGTTGCGGCCACCCAGGAGCTCGCCAGCCTGGAATCCCGGAGACGCCAGATCGATCTTGACCTCCAGGAAACGGAGCGATTGCTCGTCGACGGGAAAAAAAGGCAGAAAGACCTGAAGCATCCCCGGGATATCCAGGCATACCTGTCGGAAATGGAGTTTCGGCGGGACGAAAAAGACCGGATGGAAGAAGAAATTCTGAAAAATCTGGAATCACAGGATCAGCTGAAGAAAAGGATGTCGGAGATTGAAGCTGAACTGGCCCGATCCCGACATGATCTTTCTGTTCTGAAAAGTGAAAAGGAAAAGGAGAACAGGGAGAGGGACGAGAAACTGGCGGCCTTGGCCCGGGAAAAAATGGACGTGGAACAAAGTTTTCCCGAAGACCTTCTCAAAACCTACACTCGTCTCAAGGGTTCCCACAGGAATGGAATGGTTGTTGCCCGTTTGCTGGACGGAGCCTGTGAAGCCTGCCGGATGAGCCTTCCCCCGAGAACGGTGACGGAGGTCAAGAAAAAACAAAAAATCGTGACATGTCTTTTCTGCCAACGATGGCTGTTTCTGCCGGACCGGGGGACGGAGGGGGAACGGGTATTCCAGGGTTCCAGCGAAAAAGGGGCGGCGCCGGCGAAGTGATTTTGTATTGTGATGGAGCTTCACGTGGCAACCCCGGACCCTCCTCCATCGGATATGTCCTCCAGGAGGATGATGGCAAGGTCGTCCATTCAGAAGGTCGGGTCCTTCATCCCGGAACAAATAACCAGGCTGAATACCAGGCCCTCTTGGCCGGTCTTCTCGCCGCGCGCGAGAGAGGCGTCAGAAACCTGATGGTTCGGGCGGATTCGGAACTCATGATTCGGCAGATGACAGGAAGGTACAAGGTCAGGAATCCAGGCCTGATCGTTTTTTACGAACAGGCCCAGAAGCTTGCCAGGGAGTTTGACAGCATTCGCTTCGAGCATGTTCCCAGGGAGAAAAACGTTCACGCGGATCGACTCGCGAACGAGGCCCTGGACCGGTCCGGGAAAAGCGCATAGCTCCCCGGGTTTTGCGAAAGATGGGCAGGTGGCCGCCCGGTATTTCCGGGAGGAAAGTCCGAGCACCATAGGGCAAGGCGCTGGGTAACGCCCAGTCCCGGTGACGGGAAGGAAAGTGCCACAGAAAACAAACCGCCCGAGCAATCGGGTAAGGGTGAAAAGGCGAGGTAAGAGCTCACCGCGTTTCTGGCGACAGAAACGGCATGGTAAACCCCGCCCGGTGCAAGACCAAATAGGGGGGCTTTCCCGTGAAAACGGGAAGGAATCGGCCCGGTTCGTGCCCCCGGGTAAGGTCGCTGGAGGTCGCAGGTAACTGCGACCCAAGAGTAATGGTCGCCACTGCCAATTACTGGCAGGACAGAACTCGGCTTATGTCCTGTCTTTCGCAAACCCAGGGAGGAGATGTGCCTCTTTTTTCCCCCATGGAATCTTTTCCTGGCGCCCAGGAAGATCCATTCCATGGGATCTCCCTTTTTTCTGATCCCGTCCATGGATATATCCGTTTTGTTTCTTCTCCCGCTGAAAAAAACGCGTCTTCCGAAGCGGATCTGATCGATTCTCCATGGCTACAGCGCTTGAGGTCGATTTTCCAGCTCCAGAGCGCCCGGCTGGTTTTCCCATCCGCCGAACACTCCCGCTTTGTCCATTCGCTGGGAGCCATGCATATCGCCGGCCGATTTGCCCTCCATCTTTACCCGAGCTTTTCCAAATCCTATCCCGACACCCTTTCCCCTGCGCTGTTCGAGGAACTTCTGCGCGTTTCGGCCCTGTTGCACGACATCGGCCACGGACCCTTTTGCCATTTTTTTGATGAACATGTGTTGTTTCCGAAGTTTGGCCTTTCCCATGAGCGGATGGGGCAGATTCTGATTCGGGGACCCCTTCGGGAAATCATCGAAAGGGTTGACCGTTCTCCGTCCGGAGTTTTTGAGCCTGGAGAACGGTTGTCGGCGGATTGGGTGGCCTATCTGATAGGCAAGGGCAGCGGACCGAACCCCGTTCCTCGGGACATGCCCCAGCTTGCAGCACTGAAACCACTTTTTTCCGGCCTCTTCACAGTGGACAATCTGGACTATGTTCTCCGGGACTCTTATATGTGCGGCGTCGCCATCGGGCCGGTTGACCTGGAACGGCTTCTTTATTACACCCATGTCCGGGACGGGAAGCTGGCCCTTCACCGTTCGGGACTGGGAGCGTTCGAGGTCTTCGTCACAGCCCGGGCTTTCATGTACCGGCAGATTTATTTTCACCGGACGACGCGGATGTTTGACATGTCACTCCGGGACTTGCTCGGGGAGACGATGGATGAATGGGGCCTGGGCAACCCGGGAGAAAACCTCGCCTCTTACCTCGAACTGACAGACCAGTCCTTGCTTGAAACCGTCAGAAGATGGGCGGATTCTACCGACAGGAGAAAAGCTGCCCTCGGGGAAGGATGGCGCAGGTTTCGTGACCGAAAGAAGGAATGGCGCCTGGTATTTGAAAAGGAGGATGTGCAGACCACGGTTTACGGATCTCCTGAGAAGATCGGCCAGGATCTCGAGACCATTCTCAAAATCCACGGGGAGGACTCCCCTTTCCGGGTTGATGTGGCGTACAGGGATAACCGGCCTGAAAATCCGTGGAATATGGGGGATCGTCAGATATGGATTTATGAGCCCCTGACTGGATCCCTCGTGTCGGATCCGCTTGCGGAAATGCTGGAAAGACTTCCGGTCAGGCAGTTGGCGGTCAGGGTTTTTTCCAAGCCGGAACACAAGGATTTCGGAGCCATTGAAAACGTCCGGCAGTTTTTTTCCAGGGAGCCTTGATCTTGTGGAAATCGATTCTATGAAAAAAGGGGGGGCGGGTGTGTGAGGTCGAAGGGGTGTGCTAGAATGCCCGGGAATCTGCCAGGTCGTCGATTTTCCCGGAACCTGGCAGACGGGAGGTCAGACTGGGTTGGCATTTGCATCCCGAATTCCGGGATGTCAAGGAGGGTTCAATGACGTTGCTCGTGCTGTCTGTACTTTGTTTGATGATTATCGGGCTGGGTGTTGTAGCCCTGTCCCTGGGCCTCGGGATCAGGCACCCCGTGCGTTCGGCCGTTGCGCTGACACTGGGAAGCCTGGTTGTCCTGGGTGGCTCCCTGATGCTCTATGAATCCCTTACTCATCGTTCTGAAGAATCAATGGTCGACAGGACTGTCACGAGCCTCTATAAATATGTCGACCTCAGGTCCCAATGGCTAAAAGCCCATCTCCACCCTGTTAAAAAGACCCGCCGTGGGAAAGTCGAAATGACTCAGCCCGTCGGCGGGAAGCCCGGAAGCCAGTAACCCGTCCCCTTCCGAAGAACGGGACGGCTTCCGGAGCCTTTCTGCCGTTGCAGTCAGGAAAAGAGCTTTTGTGTTCGAAAGGATGCCCCTGACATAATGATCGACCGAGTAGGAGCCTCTGGAAGAGACATATCGGCCGCGTCTCTTCCTGGGTCGGCCGTCATTGTAGGCCGCAAGGGCATCGGAAACGTTCGAGTATCTTTTGAGAAGGTAGGCCAGATACTTTGTGCCAAACCGGATATTCACCCACGGATTGTAAAGGTTCGTAGGGGCTCCCCTGAATCCCAGCCACCTCGCCGTCCTGTAAGTGACCTGCATCAGCCCCCTGGATATGTCATGGATCCGTCTTTCCCGCCGGAATTTATGGGGATTGAACTGGGACTCCCGTTCGATCACTGCGGCTACAAGAACCGGATTGACATGATCTTCACACGCGATACGGGTGATCGCCGTATGATAAGGGACGGTGCTGCTTAACAGATGGGCACCCAGACACCATGTTACAGACTGGTGAATAATCCAATTCACTCATACCTCTCTAGCGGGAGATTTTCCGGATTGCTGGCTCCCTATGTTTTCCCCAAGTTAACGTTCGATGATTCTATTTTATTATTGGTCTGATTGCCTGGTCAAGAAAAAACGAGAAAGGCTTATATTGAAGGATATTTTTCTTGATTGAATCAAAAGAAAGACAGAATCTCCCTGTTTTAGACTAAATCGCCAAAAGGCCAAGATTTTCAGGAGAAATCGCATTTGGAGGGAAGTGCATTTTTGGGCCGCGACAGGGGAAAATCAAACCACGTATCTGGACACACGGTTGACCGCTGGATATCCAAACTGGGTCTGGGCACTCGGGGTATGGCGCGGGAATGGCTCAGGGACGGACGGCTTTCACTGAAAGACGGTGTTCCGATCGAGAGCGTCGAGCAATTCATTGGACGCAAGGGCGGTCGGGAGCCCGAATTTCTTCTCGACGGAAGACCCCTTGTTCCGGACAGAGCTGTTGTACTGGCTTTTAACAAACCGAGAGGGGTGCTTGTGTCCCGGACGGATCCGCAAGGCCGCACCACGGTTCTGGATGCACTGTCCATTCCTCCCGGACTTCGATCGGGGGTGGACATATCCAGGATCATGCCGGTCGGGCGTTTGGACATGGCCTCGGCCGGCCTGATCCTTTTGACAAACAGACCCTCATTGTTTGCGCCACTCCTCGATCCGAAGCGAGCCGTTCCCAGGGAATACAGGGTCCAGATCCGTCCCGCCATACGACAGCCGGATCTGGAATCGGGATTGAAAAAGGGAGTGTGGGCAAAAGCGCTGGGATTCGCTCCGGTCGACTGTCGGGTGGAGTCGGAAAACCGGGGGAGCACCTGGCTTCGTCTTCGTCTCGTGGAAGGCCAGAACCGTGAAATCAGACGAATGTTCGAATACGGGGGATATTCGGTTCTCCATCTGATCCGGATCCGGTTTGGTCCTTTTGCAATGACAGAGCTGCCCCCGGGTGCGCTGGTTGATATCACCCGCTGGTTTTTTCGCGGTAAAACGTTTCTACTTGACATAATACTTGACAGGATCCGGAATGGAGATATAATTGAACTGAAAGAAGAAGGGGCGGGTTCGATATCCGACTGAAGCCCGTTGACCCCGAGGATTGATCCGGAGAGAACGATCCGGGTCCCGAAAATTTCAGGTTAATAAGTAAAAGTGTCCAGATGGTGGGACAAGGAGATGGTAAAATGCCAAGTTTGTTGAGATGGGATCCCGTCAGGGAGCTGGAAGACTTGGGGCGCCGACTGTCGCCCGTATTTGCGCGCATCCCCCAGGAAGTCAGAACGGATGAACGGCAGGCCTTGACTGCCGTCGATTGGGCTCCTGTCGTCGATATATCCGAAGACGCAGAATCCTACAATGTCACGGTGGAGTTGCCGGAAGTCAGAAAAGAAGAGGTGAAGGTCTCCATCGAAAACGGAATTCTGGCGATATCGGGGGAGCGCAAAAAGATCTCGGAAGAGAAGGACGGGAAAAGATACCACCGTATTGAACGTCTTTACGGGAGCTTCCTCCGCAGTTTCTCTCTTCCGGATGACGCCGATCCTCAACGGGTAACAGCGACAATGAAGGACGGCGTGCTGAACGTCAGGATCGAAAAACTGGCCGAGACGAAGCCAAGGTCAGTCGAGATCGAGGTCGGTTGAGACCCCGGGTCCCTAGAGGACCACTTTGAGGGGAGGGCCCTGTGCTCTCCCCTTTTTTTGTCGTTAGGCATTTTGCGTTCGGATGTCGCAGGTCGCCGCCGCCGTTTGCCCATCGCCCTGTTTTGTCCTACAATAAGTCTCGACTACAGTTTTCATCCGAAAAACCGGTTTGGTTTGCCAAGGCCGTTTGGTTCCTGGTTCATAAGACGGAGCATATGTTCGCCCCCGGCAGGATCAGGCGGGGAAAGGAGAATGACAGAACAGGTCCGGCTGGATTGTCGGACTTTTTTCAGGCCATCATGATCAATCTTGTCAATCTATCAAAGCACTACCCCTCCAAAACACTGTTTGACAACCTGTCTCTCAAGATCAGTCTCAAGGAACGGATGGCGATCGTCGGACCCAACGGGGCCGGCAAGTCTTCCCTTCTGAAAATGATTGCGGGTCTCATGGAACCGGACTCCGGACAGATCGTCCTGCCCGTCGGCGTCCGTATCGGATATCTTCCGCAGGATCTCGATATCGTTTCCGACAGGTCGGCTGTCCATGAAGTGGTCGGAGGCGACCAGGTTCTGCAACGTCTCGAAGACGAGATGCAGGAGATCGAGAACCGGATGTCCCTTCCGGATATTGCGGAATCCGAGATGAACCGCCTGTTGCTCCGGTATGGGGACCTCCAGACACGGTTCGGGTCGTCTGGAGGGTTCGAGCAAGAGGCCAACGCCCGAAAAATTCTGGCGGGGCTCAATTTTTCCTCGGAGCAGATGGATACGCGGGTTTCCCAGCTATCGGGAGGCTGGAGAATGCGGGTCGCCCTGGCGCGCACGCTTGTCACCCAGCCGGAAATCCTGCTTCTCGATGAGCCGACGAACCATCTGGACATTCCTTCGATCGAATGGCTGGAAGATTTCCTGAACCAGTTTGCCGGATCGGTACTGCTGATATCCCATGACCGGACTTTCATGAACCAGGTGGTCAATGGCGTCATTGAACTTTCCCAGGGTCGGGCGACGGTATACCACGGAAATTATGACCGTTATATCGAACAGCGGGAAGCCCAGAAAGAAGCCCTTGAAGCGGCTTATGAACGGCAACAGAAGGAAATCGCCCACATGCAGTCGTTTGTCGACCGCTTCCGGGCCAAGGCGACAAAGGCCACCCAGGCCCAGAGCCGTCTGAAGGCGCTTGAAAAAATCGAGAGGATCGAACTCGACTCTGAGGAAAAAACCGTCAAGTTCAAATTCCCCCAGCCTCCGCGTTCCGGGAACATCGTCCTCACGCTGGAAGATGTGACCAAGTCGTTCGGGGACCGGCAGGTCATTCCGAAATTCGGATTGACCCTTCACAGGGGTTCCAAAATGGCCCTTGTGGGTCCGAACGGCGCTGGGAAATCGACACTGCTGCGCATGATGGCGGGGTCCCTGAAGCCGGATTCCGGAAAATGTCTGGTCGGGACAAACGTCACAATGACCTATTTTGCCCAGCACCAGCTTGAGACGCTGGATCCCCATCACACCGTCCTTGAAGCCATGGAAGCTGCGGCCAGCGAATCGGAAAACCAGACGCGTATCCGGAGCCTTCTGGGGGCTTTTCTTTTCCGGAAAGACGAGGTCTATAAAAAAGTTTCGGTTCTGTCCGGCGGGGAAAAAAGCCGTCTCGCACTCGCCCGTATGCTTTTGGTGCCATCCAATTTCATCCTGCTCGACGAACCGACAAACCACCTCGATATCGCCTCCCGCGAATGTCTGGAGAATGCCCTCTCCGCCTATACGGGAACGCTGGTGTTTATCACCCACGACCGCCATCTGATCGAAACCATCGCGAGCGATATTATCGAGGTCATGCCGGGAAGCATCCATCCGTATCTGAACACCCCTTATCATATCTAGCTGGAAAAACGCCGCCCGAGGCTCCCTCAGCCACCGTCCACGGAAACCTCCCGTCCGGACGGATCTCCCGATTCCCGTGTCGCAACCGAAACCCGGAGCGGCGGGGATGTGGAAATGATCCGGAAGAGGCTTGAAAAGATTGAATCGGATATGGAAGAGGTGAACCGTTCACTGGCCACTTTTGAAGAGGAGCTCTCTTCCCCCCGGCTCACCGTCAATCCGGACTACAAGGCCAAGAGCGAACGGAAGAAGCTCGAACAAAAACGGCAGGAAGCTCTCAAAAAGCAGGAAGCCTTGACCCGTGACTGGGAAATGGAAGCGGCGCGGTTGCCGGAGTAGGGATCGGAGTCGGTCTTGAAGAAAGAGTGTCTGAAACGGGTTTTGATATTCGCTGTCGTTTTCAATCCTGACAGGACTTTCCTTAATGATTTTTCCTGCGAAGGGGTCCGCCCATGACGATGCCACTCCCGAGGCTCGATATTGACCCAGGCCCTGTCACATTCTATTACCACAGAAACTGTTCGGACGGGTTTGGATCAGCCTGGGCCGCCTGGAAAAAACTTTCCGGCAAAACAGATTTGCTCCTGATTCCGGTGGCCTACGGTGATCCGCTCCCGGTTTTTCCTGAAGGAAAGACCGTGTATGTGGCCGATTTTTCCTTCGGTCCCGAAGCCATCCGCACCCTGAAAAAAACCAATAAACGGGTGATTGTTCTGGATCACCACAAGACCGCCTTTGAAAAGATGTCAAATCAGTTTTCGACAGATCCTGACGTGTATTTCGACATGGCACATTCCGGGGCTATGATCAGCTGGTGTCATTTCCACCCGGACGAACCGGTTCCCAATCTCATCCGGCTGGTTGAAGACAAGGATCTCTGGAAATGGGACCTGCCGTTCAGCCAGGAGATCAATACGGCCCTTGCGTCCTATCCGTTCGATCTGGATGTCTGGAGCCGGTTTGACGAACAGATGGGGTCCGGCGAGATCCGGGAAGACTGGCCGCTGGTTTTGGAAGGAAAGAGCATCCTCCGTTATCAGGCCCAGCTTCTTGAAGCGGCTGTGAGGGAAACAAGCCATCCTGGAAGGTTTCCCGGGGGAGAGGAAGGGCTTTTCGTCAACTCACCGATCCTGAATTCTGAAATCGGCGGCTTTCTGAAGCCCCGCTCTCCGCTCGTTGTCATCTGGTCCCACCGGGCGGATGGCCGCATCTCCTATAGTCTCCGGTCGTCCCCCGACGGGCCTGATGTGGCCCGGATCGCCGAACGGTTTGGCGGAGGTGGACATGAGCGGGCCGCCGGCTTTATCGCCGACCGGATTGTCCATGAGCCCGTGGCTCCCTCCGGAGGCTCGGGGGGCGTTCCAGGATAACGGCCGGTTATCCGGCTTTCCGTGACCGGACGATGCTGGGTTATGGATTGTTGAAAGGCGGGCGATCCCTGTATCTTCCGGGTTCGACCCCGATTCTGGCAGAAATCTCACAAGAGAAAGACAGGTAAATGATTCGATCTGATGGAAGAAAGCATGACAGCCTGCGACCCCTGACGATGAAGTCCGGTGTCAACCTCTACGCGGAGGGGAGCGTCCTGGTGGAAATGGGAAATACCCGGGTTCTCTGTACGGCCAGCGTGGAGGAAAAGGTCCCCCCGTTCCTCAAGGATCAGGGCAAAGGGTGGGTCACCGCCGAATACGGCATGTTGCCCCGCGCGACCCACGAGCGGAATGCCCGTGAAGCGGCCCGTGGCAAACAGACCGGAAGGACCCAGGAGATCCAGCGACTGATCGGAAGGAGCCTGCGATCCGTTGTCGATACGACCAGAATGGGGGTCCGGACAATCACGGTGGACTGCGATGTCCTGCAAGCGGATGGCGGGACGCGCACGGCTTCCATCAGCGGGGGATTTGTCGCCATGTGCCTGGCTTTTTCGGAACTTTACAAACGGGGACTGATGACCGAATGGCCTGTCAGGGAGTATCTGGGAGCCGTCTCTGTCGGGGTCGTGGAAGGGGCGCCGGTTCTCGACCTGTGCTATACGGAAGACAGCGGAGCGGAAACCGACATGAATCTCGTCATGACAGAATCGGGCCGGTTTGTGGAAATCCAGGGAACGGCGGAAGAAGCCCCTTTTTCCCGGGAAACCCTTGATACCCTGCTCTCTTTGGGGGAGAAGGGCGTCCGGGAAATCATCGCTTGCCAGAAATCGCTGTTTTCCTTTCCTTCCGGGACACGCCATTGAAACCGCTCCTCCTGGCGTCGGGCAATGCCCACAAACTGGAGGAGTTCCGGCAACTCTTGCCCGAAATCATGGCGGTGGAACCCGCTCCCGAAGACACGTTCTTTCCGCCGGAAGATCGGGAGACGTATTTCGGGAACGCCTGCCTGAAGGCCATGGCCTGTTATCCGGCGCCGGGTCATTTGATCCTGGCGGATGATTCCGGTCTGGAAGTGGACGCCCTGGACGGTCGTCCGGGACTCCTGTCTTCCCGTTTTGCCGGTGCGGGCGCCAGCGCTCTCATGAACTGCCAGGCCCTGATCCGGGAACTGAAGGAAGTTCCCTCCGAAAAACGTTCGGCGCGGTTCCGGTGTGTCCTCGTTCTTCTGGACGGAGATTCCGGCCATCTGGTCGCCGCGTCCCAGGGCGTGACGGAAGGACGTCTGACAAGGGGGATCCTTGGCGATGGGGGATTCGGTTACGATCCGCTCTTCATTCCGGAGGGTTACCAGGTGACATTCGGTATTTTGCCCGCGACAATCAAACACCGGATTTCACACCGGGCGCGGGCGGTACGCAATCTGATTTCCATTCTGGATCCGGTACCGGGATGACCTCGCGAACGGCCCGGAAGGGGTCGGATGGCGAATGGGGACAATGGTTGTGGGTGAGCCTGCCGGGAACCAGCCTGGACAAGGAAGACATTCTTTGGCTCAAGAGCATTCGTCCGGGAGGGGTCGTCCTTTTCGCCGAGAACGGGACGCGGGCCGTTGACGTCCGGGGCTTGGTATCTTCCGTTCGCGAAGCCCTGGCGCCTTCGGATGTCTGGATCGCCATCGATCAGGAAGGCGGACGTGTCGCGCGGCTGAAGGAAGGGGTTCCCCGGGTTCCTACGGCAAGGGAACTGGGAGACCGGGGAGATCCTGCCGAGATTTTCCGGTCGGGGATGGAACTGGGACAGGCCCTCCGGAAAATCGGTATCGACATCGATTTTGCCCCGGTTCTCGACGTCGATTCGAACCCCGGCAATCCTGTCATCGGGGATCGGTCTTTCTCCCGGGACCCCTATCTGGCGGCCCGGTTCGGAATGGCTTTTTCCCGCGGTCTTGAAGCCGGAGGTGTCGTTCCTTGCGGAAAACATTATCCGGGCCACGGAGACACCCTTCTGGATTCCCACCTGGCATTGCCGACTGTGAAGGCGCCTCTGTCCACCCTGCAGGAAAGGGAGCTGGTTCCGTTCGAAGTGGCCGCGCTGGAAGGGATTCCCATGATGATGACGGCGCACGTCATCTATCCCGCGCTGGACAACCGATGGCCTGCTACCCTGTCCCATGCGGTCTTGTCGGGGTACTTGCGAAAAAAATGGGGTTACGGGGGGGTGCTGGTGTCGGACGATCTCTCCATGGCGGCCGTCGGTCACCCCTACCGTTTCCCCGTTGTGGTGGAACGGGCGCTTGCCGCGTCCTGCGACGGCCTCCTGGTTCTGAAAAGCCGGGACAAACCCTTGGAAGCGATGGAGATCCTCCAGACCCTGGTCTCGAAAAACCCCGCTTCCTGGCAGCGTCGCTTCGAACGGTCCCGCGATCGGCGGGAAAGGCTTGGTAAGCTGATTGCCCGATACAGGGCGGCAGGAGACAGATGAAGAGGAGGAGGGGATGACCTTTTCCGGAAACGATCCGCTCCCGGAGGGCGTGGCCTTTTTTGATTCCGGTGTCGGGGGTCTGACGGTTCTTCGCCACTTTCTCGATGTTTTCCCGGGGCTGGACTGTGCCTACCTGGGTGATATGGCCCGATTCCCTTACGGGACCAAATCCCGGGAGACGATCCTGCGATTTGCCCGGGAAAATGTTCTTTTTCTGGAGACGCTCCAGCCTTGTCTGATTGTTGCGGCCTGCTTTACCGTTTCCAGCCAGGTGTTGCCGGATCTTTCCCGTGAGTTCCCCCGCGTTCCTGTCGTCGGTGTTCTGGACGCCGGTGCCCGCGCCGCTTGCCGGCTGACGCGTTCCGGGTCGATCGGGGTGCTGGCGACAGAAGGGACGATCGCCAGCCAGGCCTATCCTTCGGTGATCCGTTCCATCTCCTCCGGCTCGATGCGCGTTGTGGGGCAGGCCTGTCCCCTTTTTGCTCCGATGGTGGAAGAAGGTGTCACGGACGGTCCGGTCGCCGAGCTCGTCGCCCGGATGTATCTCGAACCACTCCTGAAACAAAACGGAGACGTCGACACCATCATCCTCGGGTGCACGCATTATCCACCATTAAGACGCACCCTCGAGGCCATTCTGCCTGGAGTCGTTTTTGTGGACCCCGGACAGGAACTCGCTCAAGAGCTTCGTCAATCCGGGATCCTGTCCCCGAAGGGTTCGGGGCGTCACGAACGACGATTTTATGTGACAGACAGTCCGGAACGGTTTGTCCGAATCGGTGAGAATCTGTTGGGCCAGTCGATCGGGGTGTTGCCGGAGGTGCTTACGCTCCCCGATCCGCCATTCTGGACGCCGTTTCCAGAAAACGGGACAGGAGAATCCGCGAAAGGGGATGGTCTTCCTGACGTTCGGGATGCCATTGGACACCCGTGAAAAAAGGGAGTTCCGGATCGATGAATCCTTCGACCATATGGTCCGGGGTCCGGGCAAACGGGATCAGGCGGTCTCCGACCCTGTCGATGCCCTGATGATGAAAGGTGTTGACCGGCGGAACCCCGGCCGGAATCCAGTCAAACCCACCGTCCAGGACGACCGGATGGGTCCCTTCCCTGTGTTCGATGGATGACCGGCCCGAACTGGGCAAATCCTCGATCAATGTTCCCCCCCGGTAGACGTTGATCATCTGAAACCCCCCGCATATACCAAAGACCGGCTTCCGGTTTTTTTCGAAAAGTTTCAGGAGTCCGATTTCCGTCCGCACCCTGTCTTCAGGCATCAGCGTGTTTTCCCAGAATGTCCGGTCGCGTCCGTAATGATTCGGAGAGATGTCCAGTCCGGACCCGGAAAGGATCAGGGCGTCCAGGAACCCCCACGCGTCAACCGGTATGGAAACGGTGGAAGGGATGATCAGAGGAATGGCACCGGCGGAAGAGATATACCGGACGTAAGGTTCCTTCAGAAAAAACCGGGCGTGGCGCCCGGTTTCCTCAGGTTCAAAGTCCGATGTGATACCGATCAGAAGCGGTTTTTCACCGTTCTTCATGGGAGTTGGAAGCCGCGTGATGCGGGGAAGGTTTCCGGGATCCGTAGGAGAACCTGTTCCCGGCGGATGAACGTGGACGGCCCTGGGAAGGACGGTCCGACCGGAACCGGTTGTCTCCCCGGTGACCCCGATCCGAAGCGCCTCCGAAAGACGGCCGTTTGTAGACTTTCCGGAAGCTCTGTTCGCTGACCGGGATGGAGTGGGGGGAGTGCGGAATGGGTTTTCCGGCCATCGTTTCAATCAACCGGACGACATCCCTGTCTGCCGGGTGAAAAAAGGACAGGGCGCGGCCGGTCCGTCCTGCGCGTCCCGTTCTCCCGATCCGGTGGATATAGTCTTCGGCGGTCTGGGGAAGGTCGTAGTTGATCACATGGGTGATGCCGTCGATATCGAGACCCCGCGCGGCAACGTCGGTCGCTACCAGAACCTTGAGGTCACCCCGGCGGAAACGGCTCAGTACCCGGTTCCGGACCGGCTGGGACTTGTCCCCGTGGAGGGCGTCCGACGGAAATCCCGCTTCGTTGAGGGCGATCGACAGATCTTCCGCGTTTCTCTTGGTCCGGGTGAAAATGATGATCTGGCCGGTTTCCGATTTGCCTTCATCCAGGACTTTTTTCAGGAGTCCCAGTTTCTGGGAACCATGCGACACGGTGATCCATTCCTGCTGGATATGGTCGGATCCCTTTCTCTCCGGTTCGACGCGGACGATAATCGCGTCGTTCTGGAACGTGGCGGCAAGTTCCTGGATGCGCGGAGGACACGTGGCGGAGAACAGGAGAGACTGGCGGCCTTTCGGCAAATGGCGAACGATCGTGTTGATGTCGGGCAGAAATCCCATATCAAGCATCCTGTCGGCCTCGTCGATGATGACAAGCGAGGTCTGGGACAGGGAGAGGTTGTTCCTCCGGATATGATCCAGGAGTCTGCCAGGGGTGGCGACGATGATATCCCAGCTTCTCTTCAGGTTCCTTTCCTGCCGGACAAAATCCACGCCGCCCACCAGAAGGACCGCGTTCGTATGGAGATATTTGGAGTAATCCCGGGCGGCCTGGTGAATTTGCGTCGCCAGCTCGCGGGTCGGAGAGAGGACGAGGGCTTTGGTCCGGAGACCGTGTCTGCGGCCTTCCGCGATCTTGTGGAGGACAGGCAGGAGAAATCCGCCTGTTTTTCCCGTTCCCGTCTGGGCAATGCCGAGGAGGTCCCTTCCGTCGATGACATGGGGAATGGATTGCTTCTGGATGGGTGTGGGGGTTGCGTGTCCCAGATCGTTCAGGGCGCGGAGGATCTCCGGAGAAAGTCCGAGTGCTTCAAAAGTCATGACAGTCCTTTGCAAGAATTAAGGTGAGGGAAATGCGTTCTTTCCGCCTTCGCGCCTCCTGCAGGGAAAAATCGCTGCTGGAGGTGACCGGCCAAGGCGTTCATTCAGGAACGGCACTTTCCTCTCGGACGTCTGGATGACGGGAGGTGTTTCAGGCAGGTCACAATCGATGTATGGCGTGGTGAACGACTCTATTGTCGGCGCTCATGCTCCGAACTGAATCCATTGTATCCGCACAGGCACGGAGAAAGCAAGAACAGTTTTGACATCCGTCCAGGCGCAAGCTTTTTTCTTCGTGTCTTGCGCGAAAAAGGGGATGCATGCTCTTTTTTCCGGCGGGGCGGCTCCTTGAGGGACAGCTGAAATTCCATTACAATAACCCTGCAAGGACTGGAAATATCTGAAATCCGAAGTCATGCCAAAAATCTGCCATATGTCTGCCAGTCTGCCTCCGGATAGACGGGAATGGCTGGCGGGATGGTTTTCCCGATCTGAAAGGAGCTTTTCGATGAAGAATCCCCTGGATTCCCTCTGGGGAACCGTGATATCCGGATTTGTCCTGACCGGAATCCTGTTTTTCATTGTTCGCGCCCTCGTCAATGCCTAGTTCCGATGCCGGGAGTTTCATTGTCTCCCGAAGCGGTCTGGGAGTCCTGACGGGAACAGTCAATCTGGATGCGTCGATTGTCATTGCGGCAGAAAGAATCGTCCTATTGCCGATCCAACGAACATCAACATCAAGGAGTTGTCACTGATGGAAAAAGAAGCCACAGAACTGATCATACGGTGGGGCCACTTTCTGGCCGGAATCATGTGGATCGGAATTCTCTACTATTTCAATTTCATTCAGGTGCCTTTTCTCAAGGCGGTGTCCCCCGAAGGAAAGGCGGAAGCATTCAAGCACCTTGTGCCCCGGGCGTTGTTCTTCTTCCGCTGGGCGGCCCTTCTGACCGTCCTGTTCGGTCTGTCGATCCTGGGACAGAGAGGAATCCTCCTGGACGCCTACACCTTGCACAAAGGCGCGGCGGTGATCGGGATGGGCGCCTGGCTTGGAACCATCATGCTTCTGAATGTCTGGGGCCTGATCTGGCCGAACCAGAAGAAAGTCCTCGGTCTCGTTCCCGCGACACCCGAACAGAAAGCCAAAGCGGGCCGGATCGCTTTTCTGGCGTCGCGGACAAACACCATGCTGTCGATTCCCATGCTGTTTTTCATGGGAGCGTCCAGCCATGGAGCGGTCCTGTTCCATTAATACCTGGCGGGAACCCAGTTGATGAAACGCCGGAGGATTTTTTCTCCGGCGTTTTTTTTTGGGGAAGCATGTGGCCGACGGGCCGGGGATCGCCGGCTATCCCTGAATGACCCTCCCCTGTTTTCCCGTTTCTGCCCGAACGAAACGTCCGACGTCATCTCAGGTACGGGACATCATGTACTGGAGCAGGTAACCGAACGCCAGAAGACCGATCAGTCCCTTGAATACCATGACCAGAATCTTGTAGGCGTGATGATTGTCCCCATGCGCGTGATCCTTCGCGGGTTCCGTTCCGCCTTTCACCGGTTTTTCTTCCCTGTTGCCGGTGGAAGGGGAGGTCATGTCAGGATTTTCTTCGACCGGACGATCAAAGGGAAACCCGGCGGGGCCGGATCGGGATTTTCAGGCAGAAACTCATACAGAAGGGGAACGGCGGTCGGAATGTTCACTTCCAGGATTTCCTGGGGAGTCAGTCTTTCGATGAGCATGACGATCGCGCGCAGGCTGTTGCCGTGGGCCACGACAAGGCAGTTTTCCCCGTTTTTCAGCAAGGGCAGGATTTCCCCGTCAAAATAGGGGAGTACCCGTTCGGCGGTCGTCTTCAGGCTCTCCCCTCCCGGAGGGCTGACATCGTAACTTCTCCTCCAGACATGAACCTGGTCGGCGCCGTATTTCTTCGCGGTTTCGTCCTTGTTCAGGCCCTGGAGGTCACCGTAATGCCGTTCGTTCAGGGCGGAGCTGAAAGAAACGGGCACTGACAGCCCCGCGGTTTCCTGGATGATGCGGAGGGTTTCCTGGGCCCTTTTGAGGTGGGATGAAAAGGCGCGCGCAAACTTCATCCCTTTCAGGTGCTCTCCCGCTCGTCTGGCTTCCTCTCTTCCGAGTTCGGTCAGATCCACATCGACCCATCCGGTAAAACGATTCTCGAGATTCCACTGGCTTTGTCCATGACGGACCAGGACCAGTTTCCCCGGAGTTTTTTCAAGCGGTGCCGTCATCTTTTCTCTCACAGGTTCCTCACGCTGTTCAAAAACGGATCATGCGTCCATGGGTTCAGAGGGTTGAAAAATGTGGGATACGGGTTGCCGGGACTCATTCTGATCGAGGCATCCGGTTTTTTCAAGGGACGTTTCGGATGACGCCGGAAGCCGACTCCTCCGCATGGTAGGAAGAACGGACAAGGGGTCCCGCCGCGACATTCAGGAAGCCGGCCTGGAGGGCCAGTGATTCCCATCGGCCGAACTCTGCCGGAGACACGTAGCGCTCGACGGGAAGATGCTCAGACGAGGGAGAAAGGTATTGTCCGATAGTGAGCATCGAACAGCCCGCCGCCCGGAGATCATGGATCACGTCAAGGACTTCCGCGTCCTCCTCCCCCAACCCCAGCATGATTCCGGATTTTACGGGAATATCCGGGTGGGCCCGAGAGAATCGGGACAAAAGTTCGAGGGAGTGGGCGTAATCCGCTCCGGGACGGGCTCTGCGGTACAGGCGCGGGACAGTTTCTATATTGTGGTTGAAGAGGTCCGGCAGGGAGCGGGAAAGGATATCCAGGGCCTCCGGGAGGCATCCCCGGAAGTCGGGGACCAGAACCTCGATTTTGACCCCACAGGCACCCTCCCGAAGCGCGTCGATGACCTTGACGAAATGGCCGGCGCCGCCGTCGGGAAGATCGTCCCTGTCGACCGAAGTGACGACGACGTGCCGAAGCCCCATCCTGGCCACGGCACGGGCAACATGTTCGGGCTCGAAGGGATCGGGCGGAAGGGGTTTTCCATGGTCGACGTCGCAAAAAGGGCAGGCTCGGGTGCACAGGTTTCCGAGAATCATGAACGTGGCGGTTCCCTGCCGGAAACATTCTCCGATATTCGGACAGCGGGCTTCCTCGCAGACGGTATGCAGGCCGGATTCAGAAAGGCGTTTCCTGAGCGCCAGCACATCCGGATGGAGGGGAGAGGGGACGCGGAGCCAGGAAGGTTTGGGGACCAGAGGAGGAAGCCGGGCAGATGGTTTCATGTCGATAGGACGGGTCACGACCGGAAATTCCTTGTTGAACGGAGATGACTTGGTTCGGAGAAACGGCCAAAGTCCTTCAGAAAACTGTCGATATAGCCTACCATTCGATGGGGCGGACGGCAACAGGCCGGAGGTGTCACATCCAGGTGCTGGCGTGTGACCTTACGAAATCCCAGTCGATGTTGAAGTCGGAGTGGTTCCAGGTTTTCTGGACAGGGGGAGAGGCGGTCGACTGCCATTCGATATGGCTGATAAACGGTTTCATGACCGGAAGCCCCTGACGGGTCTTCAGGATCAGGACGGAAAACGACTGGCTGGTTCTGGGGTTCGCTCCGCTGTCGGGATGGCGGGAATGGTACTTTGTCACAACGCCCACAGCCCCGTCCGACAGTTCGACGACGGTACCGACAGGGTAGATCCCCATGCTGAGGAAAAAGTGGGTGCTCCATTCGGGGTCGAGCGAATCCCGTGAGGCCTCCAGGATGTTGCGAAGGGCTTTCGAGGGCGAGATGCCCTTTCGATAGGAGCGGTCGGAGGTCATGGCGTCAAAGGTGTCGAGGACCATGATGGCGCGGGTAAGGCTGTCGGTCGCTTCGTAGAGGGTTCTGTCGGGGTAGCTTTTTCCGTTCCGCCGGATGTGGTGCTCTCCGGCCACCTTGGCGACGAGGGGGGGGAGAGAGGTATGTTCTGCGATCAGTTTTTGCCCCATGACCGGATGTTCCTGGATGATGCGCCATTCATCCGGTGTCAGGGGGGAGTTCTTGTGAAGGATCTCCGGGGGGACATGCACCTTTCCAAGATCGTGAAAGAGACCCGAAAGACCCCACAGGACGGCCTCTTCGGAAGAGCATTCCCGGAAGTGGGCCAGGTAGAGTGACAAAAACATGGTGTTCACCGAATGGATGAACGTTTCGTCGTCCGTCGACTGCAGATGGGCCAGGAAAAGATAGGCGTCCGGATACTGCCGGCCCAGCTTTTCGACCTCCGACAGGGCGTTCAGGAAGGGACGCGTGTCGATCTGCCCGGATTCGGGCAGCCGTCGAAGCTCCTCGAAGAGGGACTTGTACTTGTAAACCAGATACTTGTGGAGGCTGGTCAGCATCTCCGCCACCTTGTAGGAAGGCAGGGGCACCTCCTTCAGGGGAGGATGCTCCGGGTGGGCGACAGGGGCAGCCGGGGAAGGATGCAATTCTGACTGGTCGGCATCCAGTGTGACCATCGAGACGCCCAGTGCCTTGAGGCGGTCGATATCGGCCCGGGACTGGATCCGGAAACGGTGGGAAACAAACGGGGTTTCCAGCCAGCTCTTATCGATGCCGATCACATAATCGCCAATTTTCAGCTGCTGGATGGATACCGTCCGGTATTTTTTCAACGCTTCACCGTCCGGAAAGGCCTGGTAGCCGGATCGGTACGGAAAGTCTTTCCCGTTTTCGCAACTGAAAAGAGTTCTTCTTGCGTATCGGGATAAAATGCCCGTTCCTTGGAGAAGGTATTCAACGGATCAGGAACAATGTCGGGCAATTTTGCGTCCTTCCCTGTCGTTTCCTGCCCCTGGCCGATCGGGGAAAATCAATCGCTGGCGGATCTTCTGTCAAAGGGAGGATGTGCGTCTCCCTTGTTTTTGTATCAAGGCGAACACTGCTTTTCCGAATCATGCATAAATGTTTTTGGCATTCTGTCAAACTTTTCTGAAGTTCGCAATCAAAATTTACTGATGGACGAAGATTCTCGTAAATGTTTGTCGAATTCTCCCCGATGTCTCCGGCCGCCAGTGGTGGATTTGCGGGAGAGAAAAGATAGAATGCAACGGGGGGACGAATATTCCCCCCCGTTTCTGATGCCATGGTTCAAAATAAGGAAATCATAGAGGGTTGATGGAGGAAGCCATGAGGACAATGCCCGGACGTCCCTATCCGCTGGGTGCGACATGGGACGGTAAAGGGGTCAATTTTTCCCTTTTTTCCGAGAATGCCGAGAAGGTCGAGCTGTGTCTCTTTTCCGCGATCACTGAAAAGAAGGAGACAGAGCGGATTCCCTTGACGGAGAGGACCAACTATATCTGGCATGTGTACTTACCGGAAGCGCGTCCCGGATGGCTGTACGGATACCGGGTTTACGGCCGTTACGACCCCGGTGCGGGTTATCGTTTCAACCCGAACAAGGTGGTCATGGATCCCTACGCCAAGGGCGTGGCGCGCCGCGTTCAATGGGATGATGCGATGTTCGCCTACCCCCTGGGGAATCCGGAAGAGGATCTCCGTATGGACGAGACGGACAACGCTCCCTTCGCCCCGCTGGGGATCGTCGTGAACCCGGCCTACCACTGGGGGGCCGACCGGCCGCCGAGGGTTCCCTGGGCGGAAACGGTGATCTACGAAGTGCACGTGAAGGGGTTCACGATCAATCATCCCGATGTGCCTCCGGAACTGAGGGGGACGTATGCCGGACTGGCCAGCGAACCGGTCATCGATTATCTGGTTTCTCTGGGCGTGACGGCGGTCGAGCTGCTGCCGGTTCACCAGTTCGCCAGCGAATACGGCCTGGTGAAGAGGGGTTTGACGAACTACTGGGGGTACAACACCCTGTCCTATTTTTCTCCGGACAACCGATACAGCTCCGGGACAATGTCGGATCTGGACGAATTCAAGATGATGGTGCGTTCCCTCCACGACGCGGGCATCGAAGTGATTCTCGATGTGGTCTACAACCATACCGCCGAAGGAAATCACATGGGGCCCACCCTTTCCCTCAAGGGGATCGACAACCCCACCTACTATCGGCTGGTGTCGGACAACCCCCGGTTCTATATGGACTATACGGGATGCGGCAATACCCTGAACATGCGACATCCGCAGGT
>DAHWKF010000042.1 GCA_027343785.1 Leptospirillum sp.
CGATCATTCTGGGGTTGGGCGCCTTTGTGGTCGTCTTTTCTTCCAACCGGCTCCGGCGGGAGCTCGAAGGTTTCCTCGGGGTCCATTTTTATTCCAACCGCTATGACTACCGGGGGGCCTGGATGACCCTGACCCAGGCGATCGCCGAATCCGGCAAGCCAGAAGATATCATCCCGACCCTCATGGAGCAGACACGGGAAATGACGCTGGCCCAATCGTTATCTTTCGGGACGGTGGCAGAAATACCCTCTCCCACCCTTCATGTTCAGGAAACGTTGGGCTGGAAGCCCAGCAGGGAGGAACGAAAGCAGATCTTTGCCCCGGGGATTCTCCCCCTCTTTTCGGAAGGGTCACCGATTCACTGCTCCGACAGGTCCTCCCCCCAAAAGAACGACGATATCTCGACCTCGCTTTCCGCCCTGTTCAAGGGTCTGAACGCCAACTGGATCGTTCCGCTCATCTTCCAGCAGAAGCTGCTCGGCGTCCTGGGGCTGGGCATCAAGAACCAGGGGTCCGTCACCCGCCTCGAAGACCGTCTTTTTCTCCAGACCCTGGCCCTCCAGTGGTCCAGTCTTCTGGTGAACGCCTCCCTGGCGCGGGAACGCGCCGGCAAACGGGAGACGGAACTTCTCTCGAGCCTCCGGGCCTTCACCTTTCATGATCTCAAAAACGCGGGGGTGGCGCTGAAGCTTCTGGTCCACAACGCCCAGAAAAACATCGATTCGCCCGAGTTTCAACAGGAACTCCTTTTTTGCCTGAAAAACATTTCGGACCAAATCGATTCTTCAATGGCGCGGGTCCTCTCCCCCTTTCAGGAAGAATACACCCGCCTGGTGACGTTCGATCCGGTTGAACTGGTCCGGAAAACCGTCCGGGCCCTCAAATGGGATGACAGTCCCGATCTGGCCCTGAAGGTCGCCCTTTCCGACATCCCCCAGGTCAATGGAAACCCCAGGGTTCTGGAGACGACCCTCCGGAATCTCCTGATCAACGCGCGGGAAGCCCTTGAAGGCCGTGGGGAAATCACGGTCGAAACCCGGGCTGAACCTCAATATCTCGTCCTTTCCGTCTCTGACAATGGACCAGGAATGTCCCGCGAATTCATCGAAACCCGTCTTTTCAGGCCCTTCCAGACAACCAAGAAAAAAGGGACAGGGCTCGGACTGTTCAGCTGCAAACTCCTGATCGAGCAAAGCGGCGGGACCATCACGGTCAACTCCCGGGAGGGAGAGGGAACCGAATTCCTGATCACGCTTCCGTATGCCCGGTCCTGATTGTCTCCTTCGAATTCCAATCATTGCGAGGACATGATCCGGACCGGCGCAAGCCTTTTCCCTTGAAAAGTTTTCTAAACTTCTCCCCCTCACCAGAAGGAAAAATCTTCAATTTATGAGTATTTGATTGAATCAATCCTTCTTTGGAAAAGGCCTTCTATCAAACTCCCCGATACCATAAATGTATTAATTGACAAGCACTAAATGAGTGTAAAGATTTTTGACACCTTACGGGAAGGCTTCCCCACTCAAGAATTCAGATGGGATCGGTGGAAAATCTCGACTCGCAAATCTTCTTTTCAGACTGGATCCACGAGGTCTTTTCGCTCATGACCCATGTGTTCAAGACGATTTCTTTTCGTCACGAGATTTCCCGACCCCCTCTCGCCTCCATCTGTGTTCCTCCGTTCTGGATAACTTGGCAAGGGTTTTGCTTTCCATCACCTGGTGATGATCATGCCGTTCGTTCCAAGAACGCGATTCAAGGTGACGGAGGTTTTCATGAAAAAAGTCCGGAAAGCCGTTTTCCCGCTGGCGGGTCACGGCACCCGTTTTCTCCCTATGACCAAGGCGTCCCCCAAGGAAATGCTGCCCATCATCGACAAACCGGTGGTCCAGTACGTCGTCGAGGAAGCGGTGGAATCGGGGATCCAACAGATCGTGATGGTCACCGGACGGGGGAAGCGCGCGATCGAGGACCACTTCGATATCTCCTATGAGCTGGAAGACGTCCTCCGGAAGAAGAACAAACTGGCTCTTCTGAGCGAGCTTCAGCGGATCTCGTCTCTTTCGGAAATCACCTATATCCGGCAAAAAGAAGCGTTGGGCCTCGGACACGCCGTCTTGTGTTCTGAAATGGTGGTCGGGAGCGAACCCTTCGCGGTCGCCCTGGGGGATGAAATCCTTTATGGCCCCAGATCAGGGCTCGCCCAGCTCCTGGAAGCCTTCAATCAACTCCAGGCGCCGGTGATCGGCTTGCAGCGCGTCCCGCGATCCGAAGTCAGCCATTACGGCATCGTGGACGGAACACCCGTCCGGGACGGCCTTTTTCGGGTGGAAAGACTCGTCGAAAAACCGGACGTACCGGATGCCCCATCCGACTACGCCATTATTGGCCGCTATGTCCTGACGCCAGATCTCTTCGACATTCTGAAAACCCAGAAACCCGGTGTGGGCGGGGAAATCCAGCTGACAGACGCCCTCAACACCCTGGCGCGCCATCGACCCGTTTACGCGATGGAAATTCAGGGAGACCGGTTCGACACCGGGGACAAGATGGGTTTTCTGAAGGCCACGGTCCATTTCGCGCTGAACCGGGAGGATCTGGGAGAGGAGTTCCGCCATTTTCTCGAAGGGATTTTGGGACCGCATCAACTGAATCCGGACAAGGATACCCCCGGAGAATCGGTTTATGCGACCCGATAAGATTGTCTTTGGGGTTGCGGTGACGGCTGCCGTATTGTTGTCCTGGCAGAACTTCCGGAAACTGTGGGACGACTGGATGACGCTCCCGGCCTATTCGCACGGGGTGCTGGTGCCGTTCGTGTTCGCCCTTCTGATCTATCTCGAACGGGACCGGCTCAGGAACCTGGACGACACGCCGTCCCTCTGGGGGGTTTTCCTGATCGGAGCGGGGGTGCTCCTCCTCGCCACCGGAACCGTCTCCGGACTCTACTTCATCCAGCAGGTTTCTCTTCTGTTTCTGGTGGCGGGGATCGTCGCGGGATACTGGGGTCTCAGAACCTTGAACGCCACCCGTTTTCCCATCCTCTACCTGTTGTTCATGATCCCGCTCCCCTACCTGATCTTCAACGCGATCGCCCTGCCGCTACAGATGATGGCGGCAAAGGGTTCCGCCCACCTGCTCGAGATGCTCCAGATTCCGGTCTACCGGGAAGGAAACATCATCAATCTCCCCCATATCTCCCTGGGCGTCGTGAAAGCCTGCAGCGGGATCCAGTCGCTGGTCTCCCTTCTGGCCATCGCGGTTCTCCTGGCGAAAATCGGAAATCTGAAAACGTTTCCGGCGACCCTTTTTATCCTGTCCGCCGTACCGATCGCAGTCGTCGCAAACATGATCCGGATCGCCGGCGCCGGTGTTTTGGGTTCGATGAATCCGGATCTCGCCGAAGGTTTTTTTCATATGTTTTCGGGATGGGTCGTTTTCCTGTTCGCCTTCCTGTCCATGGTCTTCGAAATCCGGCTTCTCCAGCGCTTCAGGAGGGCCCCCGATGTCGCCTAGGTCGCGAAACATGCTCCTGTCGTCGGCATTCATGCTCCTGGGTTTCGTGGGTCTCTCCCGAATAGGGGCGCAGGGGGCCATTCCGCCCCATTTTCCGCTTTCAAACTTCCCGGATCGCGTGGGAGAATGGACCGGGGTCCGTCTTCCCATGGACGAGAAGACAAAAGCTCTTCTGAACGCCGACAGCTACTCCTCCATTCTTTTTACCAACACTCCCGGAACTCCGGGCATCCTGTTTTTCAGCATCTACTACGACCGGCAGACGCCCGAAAAAAACATCCACTCCCCGGCGAACTGCCTTCCTTCGTCCGGATGGGCGATCCTTTCCCACCGCGTGGACGCCTTGCGCCTGAACGGTCCATCTCAACCCCCGGTCAATGTCAACGTCAACGTCATCCAGAAAGGGCTCGACAAACAGCTTGTCCTTTACTGGTACCAGGAACGGGGGCACCTCTTCGCCAATGAATACCGGGGCCGGATCTATCTGATCAGGGACGCCCTCTTCCTCCACCGAAGCGACGGGGCCCTCGTCCGGGTGTCCATGCCCATCAGACATTCCGTTCAGGACGCCTTCCGGACTGAACTCCGATTTCTCCGTACCCTGGCTCCCCTTCTCCCCCGTTATATCCCGGGGTCATCCGGACAGACGGAACTGGCAAAAAGGACGAACAAGCCCGGTCTTTCAGCAGGAGTTCGCCAATGACCCCCGAACCCCGGGAAACCCCCGATATTTCCCCGGCGCTTTTTATCGTCGACGACGATCCGGTCGTACGCCAGCAGATGACCTGGCTTTTCCGTGGCGACTACCCGGTCCTGAGCGCCGGCAGCTACGCCGAAGCCATCGAGACCTTCGTCCGGGAAAAGCCTCCCGTGGCGATTCTGGATCTGTCTTTGGGCAAGGATTCACAGCAGGATGGCATTGATCTCCTCCGGTTCTTCGCCGAAGCGGATCCCCATTTTCATGGCATCATCCTGAGCGGATCCATTGACCGTCCACGGGCGCTGGAAGCGGTGAAGCTCGGCGCCTACGACCTTCTCGACAAGACGATCGATCCCGACGAACTCAAACGGGTGGTGGGGCGGGCCTATCACCGGGCTTTGCTCGCCCGGTCACCCTCCGTTGAAAAAGCGACTCCGGCGTCTTCAGACGAAATCACCCCCTTTCCGGGAATCGTGACAAAAAATCCCCAGATGCGGGAGATGCTCCGGATCCTCCAGAAAATAAGTGTGACCGATGTGTCGGTTCTGATCACGGGGGAGAGCGGAACGGGAAAAGAGCTGTTCGCCCGGGCGATCCATGAGAGAAGCCCCCGAAAAAACGGTCCGTTCGTCGCCATCAACTGCGGTGCGATTCCGGAAAGCCTCCTGGAAAGCGAGCTGTTCGGACACGAAAAGGGGGCGTTCACCGGGGCGACGGAAAGCCGGGCGGGAAAGTTCGAAGCGGCCCATCACGGAACCCTGTTTCTGGATGAGGTGGCCGAACTCCAGATCGAACTCCAGGTCAAACTACTCCGGGTGCTTCAGGACAAGATCGTCGAACGTGTCGGCAGCCGCAACGGAAAACAGCTCGACGTCCGGATCATCGCCGCCACCAACCAGCCGCTCAACGAACTGATGGCCCACGGACGGTTCCGGGAAGACCTTTTTTACCGGTTGTCTGTCATGAGCTTCCATCTCCCCCCCCTCCGCGACCGGGGGGAGGATGTGGCCCTGCTCGCCCAGCATTTCCTCGAAAAGTTCCGGGCCGAGTACCATAAACCCCAGGTCATCGATTTCAACCGGGAATGTCTGGAACTGATCAAAAAACACGACTGGCCCGGAAACATCCGGGAGCTGGAAAACCGGATCCAGCGGGCCGTGATCATCGCCGGGGGCAAATGGATCACGCCCCAGGACATCGATATCGGCGCGGGAAATCGTTCCAGTCCGGGATTGTCCTTGGGCATGAATCTTTCCGAGGCCCGAGAAGAGGCCGAAAAAAAGATGCTCGTCGAAGCGTTTGAACAGGCGCGGGGAAATATCAGCCACGTGGCCCGCATGATCGGCACAAGCCGGCCCACGGTCCACGCCCTGATCAAAAAACACGGGTTGAGCCCGAAAGAGTTCAAGGAATGACGTGTGGATGTAAAGATCATCCTTTCGGGGAAAAATCTAAAACTCGCAGGATGTCCCGCAATCATTTGTTTTCTCGTCAAACTTCCCGCGTTCCTTAAACTGCATGATGGCAGAACATTCATGACCACTTTTTGAAACAGGAGAATCTGATGGAGGGTTTCAGGAAAAAAGTTCTCTGGTTTCTGGTGGGAATGACCACGGGAATTCTGGCAATTGCGCTAACCGCATTTTTCATCCTCACATCCCCTTCCTTACGAACCCAACTCAAGGGCACTGTCAAGAAGATCCTCCAATATCACCAAACTGTCGCTGCCATCAAAACCCTTGAAACAAAAAGCAAGGATCTTTTGCATACCGGTATCGTCGTTCCGGACCGCTTCCTCCATTATCCTTTTCCTGGAAACAGGGTCGAAAAAGAGGGCAATTTCCTGACATGGGTTTCCCCTCTGTCAGACCGTATACAACCCCAGGATATGCCTCCTTCCAATCTCATGGGGGCAAAAAACAGTTCCAGCCCAATCCACCTGATTGGTCTTCGCGGAGAAACCCTCTCTTTCCAGTTTGTCGTCCGGTCTTCGCAAGAAACATCAAACATACATGTCGATTTCTCGGTCAATCCTGATTCCCCGGCGGCTTCCTGCATCACAACACACAGATTTCTCGAATATTACGAACATTTCACGGCAAGCGACGTCAAATATGGTCCCGTTCATCCCCATGACATTCCGGACCCCCTGATCCCGTTCCATGATCCCTATAAACCAGGCAGAAAGATTGTTTCCGACATTCATGTGATGTCGGACTTCAACCAGCCGGTCTGGCTCGACATCACTTATTCGAAAAAATGTCCCCCAGGGAAATACGACGGACAATTGACTGTCAGATCCGGTGACAACCTCCTACGAAAAACACCTGTCCAATTTGAGATTCTCAAGCCGGTACTCCCGGACAGCGCACCCATCTCTCGCTGGATGGAGCTTTATGTCAGC
>DAHWKF010000060.1 GCA_027343785.1 Leptospirillum sp.
GGATCAGGTCATAGGTGATCCGTTTTTTGCCGACCCAGGCCACAAAAGTACCGGAAGGGAAAGTGACCCGGACCTTCCCCCATACACGGCTGTGAATGCGGTTCTGGCCGTCCTGGGTTTCCCAGACCTTTCCCTTGCGGAAAGGGAGGCGGTACTGGAGAAGCGGCGGCGTGAAGGTCCATGTCCTCTTGCTGAACGCGGAACTTGACGTGTTCTGTACGACCGACGACGACCGGGGATCGTAGCTGAAGGTGGCGACGATCGTGCGCGGTGGGAACTTGACATACCGGATCGTCCGGGTGATCTCGACTCTCGGCCAACCGCCCGCGGGAGGGAGTGGTCGGATGGTTTCCCGGACGCTGATCTTACCCCCAAGTCCCGTGAACACCTTTGTGATCGGACCCTCCGGAAAATAAGGGACGGATCCGCCCCACGCCAATCCGGGCAACAACCAGCTCAGACAAAGCATACCCGCCAGCAGGTTCGTCCATTTCATCTGGTTGATCCACAAATCCTTTTTCACCGGGAAAGATAATCTTTCAGCAGAAGGTTGGCTTTCTGGGGATTGGCCTTACCACCCGATTTCTTCATCACCTGTCCCACCAGAAAACCGAAAACCCTCTCTTTTCCTTCCCGATACGACTGGACCTCGGCGGGGTTTTCCGCCAGGACTTCCCGTATCCATTCCCCGAGCTTCTCCTCGCCCGACTCCTGGGAGAGGTTGTGTTCCTTGATCACCGACTTGGGGGAACGGAGACTTTCAACCGCCATGGCGTAAACCTCTTTTGCCTGATTCAGGGAAATCCGCTCCTCGACGACCTGGGCGACCAGGTAGGCGATCTCTTCCGGACACAGCTCTCCCGACAGAATCCGGGCGCCCTTGCGGTTCCATTCGCGGAGGACTTCGGACAGGATGAAATTGACCAGACGTCCCGTTCCCAGCTCCACCGGCCACCCGCCTTCCTTCGCGTACCGGACGACCACTTCCCGGGCCTCTTCGAAATATCGGGAAAGGTCTTCCTCCAGCAAAAGGGCTTCGGCGTCCTCTTCACGGATCCCCAGCTCCTCCGACAGCTTGAACACCCGTTCCTGGGGCAGTTCGGGCAGATTGGCCCGTTCTTCCGCAATCCAGTTGGGGTCAAGAACGAGCGGGGGAAGGTCCGGCTCGGGAAAATAACGGTAATCCAGGGCTTCCTCTTTGGAACGCATCGACAGGGTTTTACCGGTGGAACTGTCAAAGAGTCTTGTTTCGCTCACGACCCTCTCCCCCCGGGCCAGCAGGGCCGACTGGCGATCGCATTCATGAAGGAGGGCCTTCTGGACGAATCGGAACGAGTTCATGTTCTTGATTTCAACCTTCGTCCCGAACGCCGACGTTCCCTTTCGCCGCAAGGACACATTGGCGTCGCACCGGAAGCTTCCTTCTTCCATGTTGCCATCGGAGATCCCGATGGCCCGGAGAATCTGGCGAAGCTTCTTCAGATAGTCGACAGCCTCTTCCGGGGTGCGGATGTCCGGTTCGGAAACAATTTCGAGGAGGGGAACGCCCGCCCGGTTGAGGTCGACATGGCTGGCGTCACGGATGCCGGCATGCAGATTTTTTCCGGCGTCCTCCTCCATGTGGATCCTGTGGAGACGAATCTCACGGACGCCTTCCCCGCTTCTGACGGACAGGGATCCTCCCGTCAGAAGGGGATGGGTGAACTGGGAAATCTGATACCCCTTCGGAAGGTCGGGATAAAAATAATGTTTGCGATCAAAGACGCTCCGGGTGTGGACAGTGCAGCCCAGAGCCAGCCCCAGCCGGATTCCGAGACGAACCGCCTCCTCGTTCAGGACAGGGAGGACACCGGGGTGTCCCAGGCAGACTGGACAGACCAGCGTATTGGGAGGCGCCCCAAACCGATTTTCGCACCGGCAGAACAGCTTGGACCGTGTCAGAAGCTGGGTATGCACCTCAAGTCCGACGACCATTTCGAATTCGGGGTTCATGCGGCCTCCCCTCCCTGTCGTTCGCCGGTCATCGGAGGCCGCCGGACACCGACAGCCTCTTCCAGAACGGACGCCACCTTCAGGAGACGGCCTTCGGACCAGGCGGGGCCGATCAGCTGGGCTCCGACGGGTAGGCCCTCCGCAGTGGGCCAGGAAGGGACAGACAACGCCGGCAGACCGGCCAGGTTCGCGGAGATGGTATAGATGTCGGACAGATACATGGCCAGGGGATCGGAGGACTTTTCCCCAAAAAGAAAGGGGGGTGTCGGAGTGGTCGGGGCGAAGAGCATGTCCACCTCGTGAAAGGCGCGGTCAAACTCCTCCCTGATCAGGGACTGGACCTGCTGGGCCTTCCGGTAGTACTGATCCTGGTAACCGGCCGAAAGCGCGAATGTCCCCAGAAGAATCCGGCGCTTGACCTCGGGACCAAAACCCTCCTGGCGGGTGTGTGTGTACAGATCCCTGATATTCGACGCCTTCAGGGATCTGTATCCGTAACGGACGCCGTCATAGCGGGACAGGTTCGACGCCGCCTCGCTCGTGGCAATGAGATAATAGACATTGATGCCGTATTGGGCCGAAGGCAGGCGGACCGGCCTGAACTCGGCACCCTCAGCCGCCAGGACTTCCCGCGCGCGTTCCAGGGATACCCTCACCCCGTCGTCCAGGCCATCGGAAAAAAACTCTTCCGGCATCCCGATGACCATCCCCCGGACCTCCGATGCAAAATCCCTTCTCATTTCCTCCGGATTCCGCGACGCGACCGTCATGTCCCGGCCGTCCGGGCCCGACAGGACGAGCATCATTTCGAGAGCGTCCTGCGCGCGCCGGGCGAAAGGTCCAATCTGGTCCAGAGAAGAGGAAAAAGCCACAAGACCATAACGGGAGATGCGTCCGTAAGTGGGCTTGAGGCCCAGTACCCCGCAAAAAGCCGCGGGCTGGCGGATGGATCCCCCCGTGTCCGACCCCAGTGCCATCGGGGCCATATCCGAAGCCACCGCCACGGCGGAACCGCCCGATGAACCCCCCGGAACGCGCCGGGTGTCCCACGGGTTTCTTGTCACCCCCATGGCGGAGTTTTCCGTGGAACTGCCCATGGCGAATTCGTCCATGTTGGTCTTGCCGAGGATGACGGCGCCGGCTTTCAGAAGCCGGTCGACGACAGTGGCATTTTCCAGGGGCCGGTAATTGGCCAGCATACGGGAGGCGCAGGTCGTGGGCATTCCCGCAACATGCAAGTTATCCTTGATAGCGACGGGGTAACCGTAAAATGGCGACTGCGCGGGGTTTCTCGCCATACGGTTGTCCAGCTGCCGCGCGCGGTTGACGGCGTTCGGGTTCAGGGAAAGAAAGGCGCCCAGTTCCGGGTCGAGATTCTCGATTCTGTCGAGACAACTCCTGACGGCTTCCTCGATGGAAAACTTCCGGCTGTCGCGACCCTGGGCAAAAGACGCGATCCCGTCGAAGAGGGGGGTCACAGCCGGTCTCCTGTCGAACGAATCGCGTTTTTCGCGTCGACCTTGACGATGACAGGACGGTACCCCTTCAGTTCGTCTTCATTGTAGTGCGCGTAGCAGAAGATGATCACCCTGTCTCCGACCGCCCCCTTCCGCGCGGTCGGACCGTTCAGACACACGGTTCCGCTTCCGGCCTTGCCAGGAATGACATATGTGGTGAAACGCTCTCCGTTGTTCAGGTTGCTCACGACAACCTGTTCGAAGGGCAGGAGGCCGGACGCGTTCATCAGTTTTTCGTCGAGCGTCAGGCTTCCTTCATATTCAAGATCTGATTCTGTAACGGTCGCGCGGTGTATTTTTGAACGCAGCATGGTGCGAAGCATGGGATCAGCGTCCCTCCTCAAGGATTCTGGGCACCCTGAAAAACTGGCCGGATCGGTCAGGGGCATTGGAAAGCGCCTCCTCCACAGGAACAGAGGGGCGTGGAATGTCAGGATGGAGCGGAGTGGGGTCCGAAACGCCATCTCCCACGTGCAGCCCGGGCGGGGGGAGCATCAGACGATTCAGATTTTCCACATAATCGAGAATCTGGGAAAGCTCTTCGGCAAAATGGGCTTCCTCTTCCGGCGTCAGGGAAAGGCTTGCCAGCCGGGCGACATGCGTTACCTGATCGTGTGTCAGCTTCACTCGAGAATTCCTTTCAGTCCGGTATCAGATACACGGTTTCTCTCCGGGTCATTGTTGGCCGGATCGGTTTCGTCAGGAGGGTTCCTGTGCGAGAACGCCTTATGACCGGACATTATATCGTATTTTCAGATGTTGCCCAAACCCGCTGTACCCCAAGGCCTCATCCTTCGACCCTCAGATTCGCATATCGTTCCAGGAGCCGCCGGATCCCCGAGCCATCGAAACGGATGGCCAGTTCGAGATCCCCTCCTTCTCCGTAAGCCTCCTCGACCCTTCCGGAGCCAAAGCGGGGGTGGATGACCTTCCGGCCCACCCATTCCGGTCGGGATGGGCCGGGACCGTTGACCTCCCCGGCAGAGGACGGAGACGGGCCGTTGCGGGGCAAGGTGTGCGCGGGAGAGGACAACCTGGCGGAATGCCCCGATTTCCCTGAAACCGCTCCCGCCGGCCGCTCCCGGAGAGAGGGAGGACGCTTATGCAGGACCGGCCGGTCTCCGGCAACAGCCTCTTCCGGAAGATCCAGAAGGAACCGGGAAGGCCGGGGGGAGTCCGTCCTTCCGAACAGCTGTCGCGTCAGGCACCATGTAATGGCAAGGGATTCCCGGGCCCGCGTCATGGCGACATAGAACAGGCGACGTTCCTCTTCCACATCCGTTTTATCCCTGGAGCGCATCGGCAGGATGTCTTCTTCCGCACCGGCCAGATAGACATGCCGGAATTCAAGTCCCTTCGCCTGGTGGATTGTCAGAAGGGACACCCTGTCCGGACTCTCGCCGGTTTCGCCGGGGTCCTCCTGGGTCAGGGCGAGTTCCTCCAGGAAAACGCCCGTGGGGGTCCGTCCGTTCTCCGGCGTCCATCCGGACTCGAATCTCTCCCCCATGCGGACAAGTTCCTTCAGATTGTCCGGTCGTCCTTTCCCACCATCGGAGTCCTCGGATTCACACAACCAGGATTCATATCCTGTCCGCCCGATCCAGAATCGCAGGATGGCGGAGGGTCCTTCCCCGTTTCGGACCTTCCCTTCGGCTTCCTTCAGGTCAGCGGCGAGAGCCCGTGCGGAATCCCGGGACTTTCCGGCCAGATCGAGGGAAAGACGTTCCAGGAGCTCCCCGGCCGGAGTGGGGGCGCTGCGGGAGAATGCCTCCAGTTTTTCGCGGGCTTTGTCGCCCAGACCCCGGGGGGGAACATTCAGAATCCGTCCCAGGCTGGTCAGATCCAGCGGATTGGCCGAAAGACGGAGGTATGCCAACAGATCCCGCACCTCTCTCCGGTTGAAGAACCCTTCGACCGCCCCTCTTGTCTGGAAAGGAATGCCCAGATCGGAAAAGGTCTTGACGAACGGCTGGGCCTGGACGTTCATCCGGAACAGAACGGCCTGATCCCGGAACAGGGAACCTTCCGAGACTTTTTTCTGAATGGACTGGGCCACAAAACGGGCCTCCGCCCATTCGCTGTCGAGTCTCCGGAGAAGGACCGGATCTCCCGTCCGTCCGGTCGACACCATCTCTTTCCGGTATCGGGAAAGGGCCGAGGAGATCATGGCGGACGCGGCCGACACGATCGGCCGCGTCGACCGGTAGTTGACCGTCAACACCACCTGCCGGGCTCCCGGGTATTCCTTTGGGAAGGACAGAATGTGCCCCACTTCGGCTCCACGGAAACGATAGATGCTCTGGTCGTCGTCCCCGACGACCGTGACGTTCTGCCTGTCCCTCGACAGAAGCCGGAGGATTTTTTCCTGCAATGCGTTGGTATCCTGGTACTCATCCACCAGGATGTGCTCGAACTGTTTTTGATAGGCGTCCCGGATCTCCCGATTCTGTTCGAGGCATCGGACGAGCGTCAGCAGAAGATCGTCGAAATCGAGTGCCCCCTGGAGCCGGAGACTTTCCTCGTAGGCTCCGTATAGTTCCGACTGAAATCGGAAAGGACCGAAGGCGGATGCCAGCGCCTCTTCGGGGGAAATTCCCGAGGTTTTCCACTTTCCGATCCGGCCCTGCACAGCTTTGGGATCCGCCTCTTTTTCAGACACGCTGCTACGGGCCAGAAGATCCTTGATCATCTGTTTCTGATCGGCACTGTCGATGATCGTAAATTCTCGGGGAAGACCGATTTTTTCGGCGTGCTCCCGCAGCATCCGGGCGGCCACGGAATGAAAGGTGCCGACCCAGGTCGGACGGGAAGACGGACGGACCCGGGAAATCCGGTGGACCAGTTCCCGGGCGGCCTTTCTGGTAAAGGTCACGGCCAGGATCCGGTCGTCAGCCCATCCATGGCGATCAAACAGGTAAAGAAGGCGGGAGATCACGACCCGGGTCTTTCCAGACCCGGCGGGAGCCAGAACGAGAAGGGGTCCTCCTTCATGTGATACAGCTTCCTTCTGGGCCGGATTCAGATCCTCCGGAATCATGCGCCTGCGTCTTCGAGAATCCGGGAAATCCAGAGCCCAGGGTGCCGGGCCTGGGCATCTTCGCTTTCGTCCTTCGCCACAAAAAGAACCGTCCGCCCGTCCGGAGAATATGCCGGTCGGCAGTTGGTCAATCGGGATGAGGAGTCGACCGGAGCCAGCTTGACCGGCGGCCCTCCTGCCACAAACTGCAGAACGGGCTCGGCCGGCCACGTCCAGAAGGGTTTCGCGTCAGGCTTGGTCCGGAGATAGACAAAAGACTCCCCTGTCGGCGCCCAGACCGGATAAAGATTGTAACCGGTCTTCACCACCGTCTGGATTTCTCCGGTCGTGGCATCCATCAGGGACACGCCTCTCCCTCCCCCTTCGAGATGCGTCTCCAGCAGGACGAGGTTTCCGCGGGAGGGGGTCATGGGGTAAAAGAACTCCTGGTGGTCCGCCATCTTATCATGCTGACCCGAGTGGGGATGAATCCGGTACAGGCTGTACCGTCGGGAAGACTTCTGGGAACGGGGATCCCGGGTGTGGAAATAAATGGACTTTCCGTCGGGGGTCCAGGAAAAATGATCAATGTGCTCCGGCGTCCGGAACAGTTCCCGAACCTGCCTGCCCGCAGGATCCAAGAGGTAGATGAACGACTCTTCCTTGTAACGGCTTTCCCTGAAGCGGATAATGTAAGCCAGAAGGTCTTCCACCGGTGACCAGTGGAAATCCCCCAGTTCTTCCTGGTGACGGTGACGTTCCCGCGGCCATTCGATGACATTGAAGGGGTTTTCTCCCGCGATCCCCGATATGACCAGCTGGTCCGCCAGGATCAGTCGCCGGGTCGTTTTCCAGAGAAATCGCTTCTCATAAGGCTTCCAACGCTGGCGGGAGTTGAGAGCGATCAACTGACCGGAGGGAGAGACCCCGATCGTGTTGATCCGGTATTCCTCTATGGGAAACGGCATCCGGATAACCTGACCTGTCGAAAGATCCGCACGGTACAGGCTCCAGCGCGGACCGATCGACTCCCATGCAGGGTCGTCGTAATGGAAAAACACATACCGGCTGTCGGGGGACCAGACAGGCAGCAGATCCAGGTACCCTCTTCCCCGCTCCCGGTAGTTCAGCGCCACGAGGTCTCCCTTGATGTCGAGCTTTTCCTCGCCCGTAACCGCATCGACCACGCTCAGGCACCCGAGGTCGCGAAGCTCGTTCAGCGCATCCGGATCCGTCAGTCGGATATAGGAAATCATCCGTCCATCGGGGGAAAAGGTCGGCAAGAGGATTTCGACCTTCCCGGGAACCAGCTTTTCCGTTTCGACCTTCAAAGACATTCCCCAAATTCTCCTTTTCCGGAATCTGTTTCCGGCAACTATTCGACCGTTACGGACTTGGCCAGGTTCCGGGGCTGGTCCACATCGTTTCCAAGGGCGGAAGCCACCCGATAGGCCAGAAGCTGCAGGATCCCCGCCGCCTGATAAATACCGGACCAGGGGGGATCGTCGGGCAGTTCAATCCTGTCATCATACCAGATTTCATGCCCGTCTTTGCCGATCAAAGGACCAATGGCCATCACATACCCCCCCCGGGCCCGAATCTCCCGAAGGTTGGAAATTTCCTTCGCCCGAAGCGACCGGTCCACCATCGGAGCCACGACGGTCACGCCCGGCTCGATCAAGGCAATGGGGCCATGCTTGAGTTCTCCTCCGGGATATCCGTCCGCGGGACGATAGGTGATCTCCTTGAATTTGAGAGCCCCTTCGAGGGCCAGCGGATAATCAAGCCCCCGGCCGGCAAACATCACCAGGCTGGACAGGCGCAGGCGCTCGACGCGACCGTCCAGCGATTCCGGAGGAACGGACTCCAGAAACAGTTCAAGACGATGGGGTGACCGGATCAGGGATTCCAGCAGATCCTCCCGGGGAGGCGCAGGGGACAACGCGAGCGCCAGCATCATCAGGAGGGCGACCTGGGCCTGGAACGCCTTTGTGGATGCCACCCCGATCTCGGGGCCTGCGTGCGTGAGGAGGCAGAGATCGGCCTCCCGCTCCAGCGAAGAGCCCGGAACGTTTGAAATCCCGAGTGTAAAAAAACCCGCCCGCTTCGAAGCTTCGAGGGCCCCGAGGGTATCCGCCGTCTCGCCGCTCTGGCTGATGCCGATCACCCAGCTTCCGGGAGGAAGAAGGAGACGGCGGTAGCGGAATTCGGAAGCGATTTCGACAAACGCCGGAATCCCGGCCTGTTCCAGAAATGACCGTCCCAGAAGGGCAGCGTGCCACGAGGTTCCACAGGCGACAAACGCCACGGCCGGAGGCTTTTCGTGCGCCTTTCGGGCAATTTCCGGAAGGATGTTTCCGAAAGAAACACGGTCGGCCAGTGTGTCCATCATCGCCCGGGGGGACTCGAAGATTTCCTTCTCCATAAAATGGCGGTAGGCCCCTTTTTCGGCAAAAACCGGATCCCATGAAATGGTGCGGGAGACGGGCGTCTTCCATGACTCCACCGTCTGATCGAGACTGCCAACACGCACCTCGTCATGCCGGATCAGCGCGATTGTGCTGTTTTCCATCGAAAAGACCTGCCGGGTGAAATGGAGAAACGCCGGTATGTCGGACGCGGCGAAGGTCTCTCCTTCCCCCAGCCCGAGAATCAGCGGTGGTCCGTTTCGGGCGACCACCAGATCCGCCGGATCGTTCTGGCAAAGTATCGCCAGGGCGTAACTCCCTTCCACATGGCCCAGGGCCCGCCGGACAGCCTCCGGAAAATTCCGGTCCTTCTCGTATTCGAGTCGGACAAGGTGCGACAACACCTCCGAATCCGTCTCCGACTGAAAAAGGATACCCTCCCCCTTCAGACGGATCCTGAGCACCTGTTCGTTCTCGATAATCCCGTTGTGGACCAGGACAATCGGTCCGGATTGATGCGGGTGCGCGTTTTCCAGTTTTACTCCGCCATGGGTGGCCCACCGGATATGTCCAATCGCAGCCCCCGGGTGACCGGCAAGGTCCTTCACCTCCTCTTTCAGGACACTGACCTTGCCGACCGCACGAACGACAGAAATCAGGCCGAAATCATCGAAAAAGGCGACGCCGCTCGAATCGTACCCCCGGTATTCCAGGCGTTCCAGACCGGAAACGAGGAGGGGGACCGGCGGCTGGAGACCGGAGTAACCCATGATTCCGCACATCTCAGTCCTCCTTTTTCCCTTCCCGGTCTTTCAGGAGTCTGTCTTTCCAGGAGGCACCCTTTTCCGGGAACACTTTCTGGGGAGTGCGGGAAATGCACATGGCGTTTTCAGGCACATCTTTTGTCACCGTCGAACCGGCGCCGATGACCGCGCCGTCACCGACGGAAACGGGCGCGACCAGCTGCGAGTCGCTTCCGACAAAAACATTCTTGCCGATGCGGGTTTCGTGTTTGCTGACACCGTCATAGTTGCAGGTGATCGTTCCGGCGCCGATATTGGTCCCCTCCCCCACGACAGCGTCCCCCAGGTAAGAAAGATGGTTGGCCTTTGCCCCCCGTCCCATCCGGACCTTTTTTGTTTCGACAAAATTGCCGATATGGGAGCCCCGTTCCAGATGGCTTCCGGGGCGAAGGTGGGCGAATGGACCGATAATCGCCTCCTCCTCGATTTCGGTGTCCGAAATCACGCAGTGATCGCGGATATGGACCCCCGCTCCGGCCCGGACATTTCTCAGGTGGGAGGAAAGGCCGATCCGGCAGGATTCGGCGATCGTCGTCTCCCCTTCCAGAACGACGCCCGGGAAAAGAATGGTCCCCGGGCCGATGCGGACCGATGGACCGACATATGTGGTGCGGGGATCCAGGAAAGTCACTCCCCGATCCATCCATTCTCCGTTGATACGGTCCTGGAGAATACGGGACGCCTCCGCCAGTTCTCTTTGGGAGTTGACCCCCAGAACCGATTCCGGACCGGCGGGAAACGACCGGACGGACAAGCCCTCCCCGACTGCCAGGGCAAAAAGGGATGTCAGGAAACGTTCCTTTTTCTCCGGATGCGGGGGGATGCGGGATATACCGGACTTGAGAAAATCCAGGGGGATCAGGTAGATACCGGCGTTGACCTCCCCGATTTTCTCCTCTTCCCGGGAAAGATCGACCCACTCCCGGACGGCGACGATCCTTCCGCCCCTATCGCGTACGACCCGGCCATAGCGTCCGGCATCGGGGAGAATCGCCGAGACGAACCAGAACGCATCGGGATCCTGTCCGGAAGCGTCCAGGAATTCCCCGAGCAGTGCGGCGTTGACCAGGGGAGCGTCACCGTTCAGGACGAGAAGATGGGAAAATCCTCCCTTCCGGAAATCGTTGGACATCATGACCGCTTCGACCGCACCCAGCGTTCCGTCCATGACATGCTGGTGCACCCACAAGACTCCCGGAGGAAGGAGGGATTCCACCGGGTCCTTTCCGGCGACAACAAAAATGGCGCTGGCGGGAGGAACCATCTGACAAACGGCATCGTACGGATAGCGCAGGAGCGGTTCCCCCAGTACAGGTGCAGCCATTTTCGGAATGGGAGACCGCATCCGGGTTCCGAATCCGGCCGCCAGGATCGCCGCGCTAAATTTCATGAAAACCTCCCGGAGAAACGCTTTCGGCCTGAACATTCTCCTCCTGTGTCGCAATGATGTCCGGCAGCGACAGGCCTCCGGAGAGAATCAGCTTCATGCCTTCCTCGATCGTGATTGTCGTCATGCGGACCTTCTCCGCCGGCAAAAGGGAGTTGACCCCGATATACAGATTGTTGCTGGGAAAAAAGACAGAGGCGAATTTCCGGGGATTGTCGCCGACGGAGACCCAGCCCGTCAGGAAACCCAGCGTATAAACCCCTTCTCCGGGATACTCGGCGAGAACCACCTTCCGGAAGCCGCGTGTTCCGGAGGGAGAGAAGGATTCCACCATCGTCTTCAGCGTGGCATACAGTTTCTTGAATACGGGTATCCGCGACATCGCGTTTTCGACGAACTGGAGGATACGGTTGCCGAACACATTTGTCGCAAGCGTTCCGATAAAAAAGATCAGAAGGATGAGCAGGACCACCCCCAGACCGGGAATGGTCCTCCCAAAAAAACGGATCAGGAGGGGATCGAAAAATGAATCCAGAAAATCAAAAATGCGATAAAAGATATACAGGGAAAGTGCGGCAGGAAGGAGAATCACAAGGCCCGTCAGAAATCGGGTCCGCAAGGATGCTTCGATCGTCTTCTTCCGGGATTCAAACCAGTCCACGGTCCCCCACTTCCTTCCGGAGCATCGGGTTTTTTGCCCGGCAAAGCATTGTTCCGGTTCGCCTTCGGAATCCATCTTAACCTGATGTACAGGACTCCCGCAAGAATCATCCGCATTTGACAATGCGTCCGAAGGCGAGGGGAAGGCGATTTGACGGCAACCTTGTTAATATAGGCATTCGATCCGGATTCACGTCACCCGTGCATGGAGCCTGAGATGAAACAGGTCTGTCCAAAGATGACAACCCCCTTTTCCCGGGGACTTCTCCTCTTTCTCTCCCCGTTTCTCCTTCTGATCTCTCCTGCTGGCTCCCTCGGTGCCTCCTTCGACGGGCTCCTGGGCGACAGCCCGCCTGCCGAACTGGACCTGATGTCGGGCTATTACGCCTGGCAATACCGCGAATCGGCCGGAGACAGTGACTCTGCGTCCATGGTTCCGGTCAGGGGAAGGTTCATCGCCTACTGGAAACATCTGGTATACGGTATCGACGCCGGATACGAATCCTCTTTCGGAGGCACCTACCAGGGAGCTTTGCAGAATCTTTCGAGCGGTTCGACCACACCCTACAAATCATCCATGGCCGAAAACATGTTCATGGGAGCGGGACACCTCGGAATGACATGGACGGGAGCGGGAACGCGCTGGGATCTCTGGGGGTCAGCCGGTTACCACCAGCAGATCTGGATGACGCCGGGACCTGCCGGCTACGAGGAGATCTATCACATCCCCTACCTCGGGGTGAACCTTTACGAACAGACCCCCATTTCCGGCCGCTTCCTGTTTTTTTCCGAAGCGGGGTTTCGTTCGGCGGTTTCTCCTGACGTGACGATCGGGCTGTTCAACTCTCCCACCCTGGGTCTGGGAGGGGCCATCAATGTCCATGCGCGGCTCGGAATACGCTATTTCTTTACCGACCGCTTGGGAACTTCCCTGGACATGACCTACAGCAACTGGACCTTCACGCACAGCAGCGCCTACCCGGTTCCCGGAACAAGCCCCCAGATCCTGATCCAGGAACCGGATTCCACCACATCCTGGTGGGGCCCGGAAGCGGGCATCATTTTCTTTTTCTAGATCGATCCAGCCTTATGTTAGAATCCCGGAGGCCGGATCATGGCAACCGGGGGAACACAACAGGCGGAATCCGAAGGATTGTCTTCACTCTCCCCGAAAACCGGAATTCCCTCAAGCGTGTGGTAGGCTTCCCAGGCGATACCCTGCGGGTCCACCGTCCAGTGCTTGTCCGAACGGCTGTAACAGCAAGCGGCGTCTTTCTGGTCCAGGACCGGAATGCGGGCCTGATCCATCCGATGTCGCAGATCATCGAGCTCCGACGCGTCGTCCGTCTGCATTCCCAGATGATCGAGCCCGATCTTTCTGCCACGACGGGAGATGGCGAGGTTGATCCGGGGATCCTCCACCATCCATTTCGCGTAATCATCCTTCAGGACTGTCGGCGACGTTCCCAGAAGTCCCGAATAAAACCGGATACTTTCCTCAAGGTTATCCACAGAAATATGCAGGTGGAACCGTTTCATGAACTCTCCCCTCTCAAAAGGTCACGGGTCGAAAAGCCGCAATTCTCGCCCGGGGTTGACGCGCAACAGTTCTCCGCCAGGAAGTCGATCAAAGCCCGCATCAGGGAAAAGTTGGCCCGGTAGATCATGAATCTTCCGTTTCTCCGGACTTCGACAAGACCCGACTGGCACAACGTTTTCAAATGAAAGGACAAGGTGGCGGGGGGAAGGACAAGCCTGTCCGAGATCGCAGTCGCATGCATGCCAGGGGGGCCTGCCTCGACGAGGAGCCGGAAGATGGCGAGACGGGACTCCTGGGCAAGCGATTCGAAGAGTTTGACGGCGAGACTGTTTTCCATGGTTCCAATATACTGGAAGAGTAGAACCATATCAAATCAAAAACGACGGGTCACATGAAGCGAGGGATTTATGACAAAACAGGAGGAGCGGGCCTCCTCCTGACATGTGATCCGGAACAAACCCGCTCCTCCTGACAATCGATGACGACCTGAACAATAGCCTTCAGACGACTATCTTGAAACATGCTCCCCGACCAGACCCGCTTCACAGAAGGCCATGCCGGATACCGGAGAACAGGACGGGGAAGCCGCCATTGACGCGGACGATTCCATCCGGGATACGGGAAGAGGGGGCTTTGAAAGCTCCATCTTTCCCATGTCCCGGTGGCTGCCCGCCCATCCCAGCATCCCGGTAAACGGAAACACCACAGCGACGATCAGGGACGCGCCCACCATCGCCTGCCTGACTGAAACACCCGATTCATGATGTCTGACATACATACCCTCTCCCCTTTCGCTTCCCTGCCGGAACCCCTTCCGGAACGGGACGAGAACCCCGAAGCCCTTTTTTTCCCCGATCCCTCTCCTCTTTATTTATCTTTCGGAAGATTGAAAAAATTCTTGACCCGCACGACCCGGTCGAGGAATCAGGTAATCACACAATACACCCTTTAATTTTTTTTTCAACATTTTTAAGATAAAAAATAATTATCATTTATCATTTTTATTTAAAATAAAAAAATAAAAACGAATGCTGCCCTCCGGAACCCTAAAAAATATTTCCATAAGTTTTCAGGAGAAAGAGGTTCACGGAAATCGATTCTGAAAACCGTCGGAACGCGGAAACATTCCCGGCCAACCCACAAGATTTCCGATGGGGCGAAGTTCAATCGATCATGACAAGACATCCGAAACGGATACCCCAGGCAAAAATCATTCCGACAATATTTTTTTGATTCCTTCGACATTGGAAATCCGGCATAACTTGAATCCATCAAAGATGGTCTTTATTGATCGGGCCCAATCATTCTAACCGATTTTTTCATATAGTCTTCTCTGAGCGGGGCTTCGGCAGGGATAAAGTCCGCCATCAGACCGGACAACGAGACACGGTCGACTGAACAGTGGTCCGCCCCTGGTTTTCTTGTCCCGGGGAATTTTTTTCGGCTATGATTCTTGTCAATCCGAACCCTTTGCCGAGACAGGACGATTTGTCCACGTCGCCCTGGCGGGCGGCTGTCGGTGGCCGGGCGGGAGCCTTACATGTTTACGCCGGACCGACAGTGATCAACGGCGTGGGACGGGCGTACATGGGGTTGACGGTCACCATGGATCCCCTGAGGCTGGCAAGGGCCCCGGGAGGCGCTCTGATGAGCATGGGCGTCTTTCTTGCCAGCCGCTATTGAACCTTCCGGTCCTGAGAGGTCTCCGCTTCAATGATGGAAGATCAAAGTATCCTGCGAACCGCCACATCGCTTTTGACAGGTGCGACCGGGCTTGTTATCACCGCAGGAGCCGGAATGGGCGTCGATTCGGGTTTGCCCGATTTTCGGGGCTCACAAGGTTTCTGGAAGGCCTATCCCGCCCTCGGGAGCGCAGGATTTCATTTTGAGGATATTGCCAACCCGCGCGCGTTTCAGGAAGACATTGGCCGGGCCTGGGGATTTTATGGACACCGGCTGAACCTTTACCGTCGCACGGAACCCCATGAAGGGTTCGGGATCCTTCTGCGTCTCCAGAAGCATTTTCCCCGGGGAACATTTGTCTTTACCAGCAATGTGGACGGGCAATTCGGGAAGGCGGGTTTTCCGGAAGACCGGATCGTCGAAATCCATGGATCGATTCATTTCTTGCAGTGCCGGATTCCTTGCCACCCGAAGATCTGGAGTGCCGAATCCTTCCATCCGGCAATCGACGATGAAAATTGCCGCCTGCTCTCGGACTGTCCGGTTTGTCTCGTCTGCAATGGGCCGGCGCGCCCCAACGTCCTGATGTTCGGGGACGGACAATGGATCGCCGCGCGAACGGTCGAGCAAATGAACCGCTTCCGGACATGGTTCGGGACCGTCTCCCGCCCCGTCGTCATCGAAATCGGCGCGGGACAGTCCGTTCCGACCGTCAGGTCTTTCGGGGAATCCCTGGGATGTCCCCTGATCCGCATCAACCCCCGAGAATGGGAGGTTTCGCGCCCGGAAGACGTCGGGATCGAAGCAGGGGCGGTCGAGGGCATTCGAATGATTGCGGAGGGGTTCGGATCGGCAACATCCGGTTAAGAAACGGGCGAAAGGAAAGCCTCTCGCCCGCCAAGTGATTCAAGGAATCCGGGAATGCGTGCCGTCACAAAAGGGTTTGTTGGACGACTGCTTGCACACGCACCAGGCCACTTTGCGATCGGACTCGATCTTGACCGGAAGCGGTGACTTTCCTGTGTGCTTCGTACTGTGCGAACCGTCACAAAACGGCTGACTCTGGGACTCCCCACAGGAGCACCAGTAATACTCTCCCGCTTTCTCATCCCGGACGATCGGTGAAAAACGAGCCATCTCTCCTCCTTATTCCTATCAAAAACGTTCAACAACCGGTGGACAACCCGCCCGGTGCGCCCCTGTAGTTTGGCGACACAGCCGGCAATATGTGACCAGGACGTTCAGCGCCTGTCCATGTTTTGGGCAATCGCTCCGTCAACCGACCACTTTCCGCCCCCTCCCACCAGAAGGGATGCAGCCATGGCAATGACCAGCAGGTGGTATTCAAAACCCTCTCCAGGCTGCTTTCCGAACCAGTTCATGAAAAATCCGTTGTTCCAGTGCACCAGATCAATGGCACCCAGCATGATCAGGATATAGCCCGTCGCTACAAAACGGGTCATGAACCCCAACAGCATGGCGACACTTCCCAAGGATTCTCCCAGGATGACCAGCATGGTCAGGAACACCGGAACATGCAGCGACTGGGAAAAAAATCCGATGGTCGGTCCCCAGCCGAACCCACCGAACCATCCCAAGAGCTTCTGAAAACCATGCGGGAGCAAAACTGCCCCGACCCCAATCCGGACAATCAAGAGTGGCCAAGAATCAGTTGTGGAAAAAAACGCTTTCACCGGATACCTCCATCGATCGCCAAATTACGTCTCTTGCCGGAAACTGTCTCTCAGGAGCAGCAAGAGATTCCTGAGCGTTTCCATCTGTTCCACCGTCAGGGCTCTTTTGAAAAAGGGCGCAATATGCCGGATTTGCTCCGGAAATACACGTCTGAACAACCGTTCACCCTCCTCCGTCAGCCGGATGATACGGACCCGCCTGTCGGACGGAGACGGCTTGCCGACAATCAATCCCTTTTTTTCGAGCCGATCCAGTACACCCGTGAGGGTTCCCTTTGTCACCAGCGTTTTCTCGGACAGTTCCCGGCAGCTCATGCCCTCCGTATCGCCAAGCGTGGCGATGACGTCAAACTGTCCTCCCGTCAGCCCCATCTTTTCCGCATGCCGATCCGACTCGCGAATAAAAGACAGGTAGGCTTCCGCCAACGGTCGGAGGAGCATCAAACAGGGATCCTTTTCCGGATCCGTTGTATTGTCTTGATAGTTCCGATTCATCCCCGATCCTTATTTGTACTAACTAGGATTATCCTAACTAGTACATTTTGTCAACTCCCCGATTTTTTTGGCAAAACCGGGATTCGGCGTGTTTTTCCCAAAGACCCGATACGCGATGGTATTCGACGACATGCAGGCTCTGTTGGCAGATTTTGAGCGGGTTACCGGGAGGACAGGAAGCGGGACTGGAGCATATAACGGAAAATGAAATCGAAGAGTTCGACGTGCTTGAACGCCTCCTCCGGGGAATTCCCCCATACCGTCAGACCGTGGAGCCGGATCAGAAAACCGGGAAGCCTGAATCCCGATTCTCTTGATAAAAGCTGGTCGACCTCCCGGGCAATGGCCCCCACATCCGGATGGTTGGAAAAAACGGGCAGGACCGGATCGGGGTCTTCGGGCTTCCACCCGAACCCCTTGAGCATTTCCAGCAAAGGAAGGCAGAGTTTCCCCGATGTGGCCCATTCTGACAGGATGTTCGATTCGACCGTATGGACGTGATAAACCGCTCCCGCCCCCGCCCGGTTCCGGTAGATGGCCTGATGTAAAGACAGCTCGGCCGAAGGGCGGACCGGAAGTATATGTCCGGTCTCCCCCCTTTCCCGAACCAGCAAGAGGTCCCCGGTTCTCAGGGTCCCCTTGTCCCGACCGCTGGGGGTGATCCGGATCCCTTCCGGAGAACGGATGGAAAGGTTGCCGGATGTTCCGGCCATCCAGCCCCTGTCATACATCATTCTGGCATGTGTAATGAGTTCGTTTTCAGAATTCAACGGGAAACATCTCCGAAAAAGACTGGCGGACATCGAAAAAGGTTTCAAAAGGCAAAAACGGCTTTCCCCTCTCCTGAAGATACCGTGCGAGCCGGTCCCGGGCAAAGACCACCGGACAAGCCAGTGCAGCCTCCAGGTCAGTCACCGAATCCCCGATCAGGACGGGCGGATTCGCAGAGACCGATTTCCCGACGGTCTCAAGAATCAGGGGTTTCGAAACCAGTTCCGTATCTGAAGCCCAATCCGACGCAAC
>DAHWKF010000075.1 GCA_027343785.1 Leptospirillum sp.
CGCGGAATCAATAAATTGTAACTGATATTTGAAAAAAATTTCACACATGCCCCCGATGAGGAAAGCCTCGTTAGAATATACGAATTTTCTGACCATTTTAAAAAGATTCCAGATGCCGAATTTCTTTCCGCGGTTGAAAGGATCATCTATTTCGGGAGCGGGCCCTATCAGGGAGTCAATCTCTATTTGCTGATCCGGGAAAATCTGCCTTCCGCAGTGGAAGAAAAATCAGGCTCGGAGGCATGGAAGGAGGTCTTCCAGAAATTGTACAGGATCAAGAATATCGAGCCGCCGTTTTTTTGCGATGCAATCATTCAAAGCATCGTTGGAGAATGGTCCTGGACTACCCTTAGGCAATCTTTGATTAATAACGTCGTGATGGCCAAATATAAATATGAATTTATCGAGAAATATGAACAAAAGAAAGCGTGGTTTTCAGATAATCTGGCCCAGACACTGAAAAATCAGGTTATGGAATCATTGAACCAAATTGTGAAGAGGGATGAGGGTCATTCAAATGAATAGAGATATGGAAAAATCCTTTGCACCAGCCTTGAAGGCGCGGGACCTGTTTTCGAAACACCTGAAAACTATAAATGGTATTTGAAAATAACATTTTTACTTGGAGATGAAACATGATTCTCAAACGTTCATGCGGTCATTCGGAGAATATCCCCGCTCTGGAGGTGAAGAAAAAAGGACTTCTGGAAAAAGGCCTCTCGTGCAGGAAGTGCCGGGAGTCCAACAGCCTAAGAACGAAAGCAGGTTTATTTGGAGGTGAAAAGCTTCCGAGGCCCATGGCAATGGCCAGGGACCTCTGGAACGAATGACCGGAGGCGAAGGACCTCCGGATGGGCGAAATACCGCCAATCAGCAAACAATCTCAATCGAGGAGGAATCAAAATGGGTGGAGAAACAATCGGAACGATGGCACAGGGCATTACTTCAGGCACACAGGGGGTCGGAGCTCTGATCATGTACGTGTTCGCCCTTGTGGGGGTCGTGATGGCAGGAATGGGGATCCACGACTTCTATTCCATTCACAACGGCAATGGACGAACGACGGTGGGAAAAGCGGCCACGAAGACGGTCGTCGGGATCGTTCTGGCCGGTGGGCTCATGTACATGATCAATTCCGGCTCGATGACGATAGGCGCGGGAACGTCGACCACGCTCCAGCAGGTGACCGCCCCCTGATGGTACGGCCGATCCGGAGTTCCTTCGAGAGGAGAAAATTATGAAGAATCTTTTTCCCTGGAGAATTTGCTCTCCGGGAATCCTGTCCATCATCGCTTTATCCGCCTTGGCCGCCTGCCACAAAACCGCTTCCTTGCCACCTTCCGCCGGTAATGCCGGGCTCCTGAAGAGCGCAGGCCTCCTGATTGGAACGCTGTCGAAAAACACCGCCACCGTGGTTCGGGTTTACCCGGGCCCCGACGGTCTGATCGGAGTCATCATCAAAAATCCGTCCGGATCCATGAGGGTCGTTTGGATGACGCCCCACGGGGCGGCCATTGTTCCGGGCCCCGTGATCACGGCGGCCGGTCAGGACCTGACGCGGATCTCGCAGCAAGCGATCGACGCCGTGTCGAAAACCCTCCCATCAGGATCCCCTGGCTCCGCGAACGGGGGAGCCGGCGGAGGTCTTTCTGGTCCGGAATCCTTGTCGGGCGGAACACCGAGTCCTGCGGAAGAGCCAGGCCCCCAGGGAAAGAAGATGTCCGCCGACGATTTCCTACTGATGTCCCGCCATTTGAAGTCGATCGCGATCGGGAGAGGAGACCGGGAGGTCTGGATCTACTTCGATCCGAACTGCATCTTCTGCAATCGGCTGTTCGAGGAGATGAAGCCGTATGCCGGGCAGATCACGGCGCAGTGGATCCCGGTGGGATTTTTGAAGAAGCCGGACTCCCCAAGAATGGCGGCGGGGATCCTCCAGGCGAAAGATCCCGCGAAGGCCTTGGTCGAAAACGAGGATCGGTTCGATGCGGAATCGGAAGAGGGAGCTTTCCCGATTCCGGCCCGGGGCATGATCACTGCGGCGATCGAGCGTAGCGTGATGACAAATACGGTCGGACTCAACCAGGCGACGGGAGAGGTGTCCACGCCGACGATCGTATATCGGGGAACGGATGGAAAGCCTCATAGCGTCATGGGGATGCCGACGGATCTCCGGGCGTTTCTTTCAGGGGTGAAACGGTGAGCGGGGAAAAGGGAGGGACGATCGGGATCGTCCGGAGCGTTAGGCAGGGAAAGACTGCGGGAGAAATCGGATTCGACAGTCGGTATTCCCTGGGCGACCACATCGCCTTCGACCAGTTCGTCCTGGCCATCGAGCGCAATCTCCTGCTCCACGTCACGGCGGCGCTCAACATGACGGTGGTCGGGCTGGCGATGTTCCGGTTCTTCAGCCGAAACCCCCGCGACCTGTATGCGGTCATCGGGGTCCTGTCGTTCGGAGTCGCTTCAGCCGTCCTCTCCAAGGGAATCCGGGACAATCTCCGGATGCGAAGAATCCTTTCGAAGATCCCTCCGGAGATCCGGGATTGAACCGGAAAAAACAACCAATGAAAAACGGGAGAAAAGGATGGAGTGGAAGGGTTCCGGAGAAGGTCGGAATGAAAAGAAAAAAATGCGGCTCGTGCCGGTCACATGCGAAATCTGCGATCGATCCTCCCAGATGACTAGTGATGCTGCCGGCGTCTATATCTGCGCGGCATGTCACAGGGATATCGTGTCCCCCTACCATCACGACTGACATCGAAAGGAGAAAAGACATGGGATCTTACAATCGGGTCATCCTCATGGGCAACCTCACACGGGATCCGGAGATGCGGGTGACGACCGGAGGAATGAACGTCGGCTCGTTCGCCCTGGCTGTCAACGATCGTCTCAAAGATGGAAAGGAAAACGTGAACTACATCGAATGTGTCGCCTTCGGGAAGCAGGCCGACTTCGTCAAGGAGTATCTGGCGAAGGGACTGCCGATGCTCGTCGAAGGACGCCTCCAGCAGAGCCGGTGGGAGCAGGAAGGACAAAAGCGGTCGAAGATCGCGGTCATCGTCGAAAGACTGACCTTTGCTGGCCCGAAGAATACCGGAGACGGAGATCCGGAAACGAGCGAACCGGAAGGCGGGGAAAGGTTCTGAAGACGGACTTTTGGGTGGAAGGCGCTCCGCCCCGCAAGGGGCGGGAGCTGTTCGGACCATTTACTGGAGGAAGCAGGACTGTGGAAAATTGGCATTCCCAATCGGAAACCGAGAATTTCATCTGGAAAGGGCTGCAAGGGCTCGGGATCACTCCACGGGATGTCGCGGTCGAAGGACTGGAAGTCCGGATCGAGGTCACCCGGACAAAGGAGATCCGTCTTCCGGTTTGGGCCCTGTGCGCCGGGATTTCGGAACTTTCCAGCAGCGGAATCCGGAGAAACCTGATCAAGGACTGGAGCCTCGAAAGCCAGCTTGGTTATCTTGTCTGGAAGGGAAGGAGGAACGGACATAGATGATGCCGATGATTCCTCCCCTTCCGGTTCCCGTCGCGTGCATATGGTCCGCCGCCGGGTACTACCGGCTTCCCCCTCTCGCTCTGGTCGGAATTCTCGGGGTGGAAGATGGGCGGCCCGGGATGGCCAGCCGGAATGCCGACGGCTCGGAGGACCTGGGTCCCATGCAGATCAACAGCCGGTGGTTGCCGCGTCTTGAAAAGTCAGGACTGACCCGCACGGAGATTCTCACAAATCCGTGCGCAAACGTCTGGGCGGGGGCGTGGATTCTGGCATTGGCATACGCCCGGGACAGGGATATCTGGACGGCGATCGGGCACTACCATTCCGGGCGTCCGGCAGAAAGTCGACGGTACCGTCGGAAAGTGGCGAGAGCGATCACGAAGGCGATCGATCTTCGAAGCGGAGAAGGATCGAGATGAACGGGAGGGAACAGAAACACCTCCCGGTTTCCGGGAAATCCGATCTTTCACTACCGGTTCTCGTGGCCTTTGCGCTCCTTCTGTTTGTACTGGGAGCGGCGGTGGACCGTCTTTTTTCGTTCGTGGCTCCCGGCCCCTCTTCCGTACATGCGTCGACGGCGGATCCGCCAACGGGGGCGTTTGACGAAGGAAGGACATCCCAGAGACATGGAGAAGGTCAATCCTTTTCCAGGGGGACCGGGACTGTCGATAGGAGAGCGTCTCCGCCCTCCCAGGCGCCGTTTGGGGATTCCTCCTCGCCTCCTCCTCCGGATCCGGCCCTTTTTCATCATGAGGCGGTGAAGGAGACGATCCACAAAAATTTTCCCCTGACGCCGGAGGACATCGACCTGATCAAGAAAACGCTTTCGGACACCCAGAAGTCGATTCACGGTCCTCCTCCGGTCGGGCGTGCCATTTCCGTCTCCGTATCGCTTGATCCCGGATCTCCCTTTCCGGAGATCCACCTCGTTCCGGGAATTGCCACCACCATCACGGTGGTGGATGCGACCGGCGCCCCCTGGCCGCTTGACGACGTCATCGTGGGAAATAAAAAAGGTTTTCCCGTAAAAAGACTTTCAACCCCGAACGGCGTTGTCGTGGAACCGGAGAACAATGTCGGATGGACGAGTCTCTCTCTGGTTCTTCGGGGAAGGGGGACACCAGCGGTTCTGAAACTCGTCGACTCGGACCACGTGTCCGACACGAGGGTGACGGCCCGGATAGAAGCACGCGGTCCGAATGCCCTGACTCCCGTTTTTCAGGAATCGAAACCGGTTGTGTCGTCCCGGATCCTCGCATATCTGGACGGAATTCCTCCCGCTTCGGCCCGAAAGATGCGTGTTGTTGGAACAAGGGATATGGAGGCCTGGGTCGACGGAAACCGTCTGTTTGTGAGAACCCACATGGATGTGCTGGCTCCGGCCTGGACCGAGACGGTGTGGGGGCCGAACGGAATGAAACTGTACGTGTTTCCCCCGGTTTCTGTCATCACCGCCGCTGGAGACGATGGAGAAATGGTGACGGTCGAACTGGGA
>DAHWKF010000074.1 GCA_027343785.1 Leptospirillum sp.
GAGGATTTTCCGGATGATTCCCGGACTGTCGAGGGCCCAATTCCTGCGGCATGGATCCCTTCACCGGAACACCTTCCTGGACGCGCCCGCTCTCCTGAAACCGGATTTGACCCTGTCCGGATTGCCGGGTGTCTATGCGACGGGCCAGATCCTGGGGGTGGAAGGGTATACCGAATCGGTCGCCATGGGCTTTTTGACATCCCTGGTGCTGGACGCGGCCTGGTCTTCCGACGATCCCTGGAACTTTGACGCCGGGACAATCCTTCCACCTCCCGAAACCGCCCTGGGAGCGCTGTTGTCCGGCCTTGGCCCGGCCCATTCCGGTCATTTCGCGCCGGTGAACCTGCACTTTGGCCTTTTCCCTTCCGGTGGGCGTTCTCCTTCCCGCCGGATCAACCGGGAGCAGATCGTCAAACGGGCCCGTACGGCTTATTCCGGCTGGCTGGGGAGGATTGTCTCCGGCAACTTCCCCATGGGGATGGGCGTTGGGGGGTAAGGGGTCCGGACGGCCCCGGAAACATCGGACAATCCGGGAGGACGCCGAACGCCAGGACGCGTTGATCCGGGGTTATCTGGAAGAACTCGCCCAATCGGGTGTTTCTCCCCGGACGCTGGACGCTTATGGGAAAGACCTGGCGTCTTTTCGCCTGTTCCTCCGTTCGCGGGGAAAAGGAGGCCCCACCGAAGGGGATGTCGACCGTTCGCTCGCCCTTTCCTATCTGTTTGACCTTGAACAGAGGGAGTATCGCCCCCGTTCGGTTCTCCGGATCCTCTCGTCCCTCCGGTCCTATTACCACTGGCTGTGCGCGAAGGGGCTCACCGCGACCAACCCGTTTGAGGATATTTCCGGCCCCCGGCTTCCGCGAACGGTTCCGGCCATTTTGAGCGAGCGGGACATGGCCGGCCTTCTTGCCCGGGCCCCGGGGGGGGAGGGGTGGCCGGAACGACGGGATCGGGCCATTCTGGAGCTGTTCTATCTGACCGGGATCCGTCTCTCCGAGATGGCGGCTCTGGTCCGCTCCGATCTTTCGAACGCCTCCGGCCGGATCCGCGTGCGGGGAAAGGGGAACAGGGAACGGATGGTCCCTCTCGTGGGCCAGGCGAAGGAGACCCTCCTCCGCTTTCTGGAAGCCCCGGGTGGCTCTCCGGGCGATCCCCTGTTCCCGCAGGCTCCCGGAGGGGGGCCTCTTTCTGTCTATCAGATCGGGCGCATCGTCCGGAAACATGTCCAGGAGGCGGGTCTTGGCGACCGGGGGGTCACCCCGCACACGTTCAGGCATTCGTGCGCGACCCACCTTCTGGATCGCGGGATGGACCTCCGGAAAATCCAGGAGCTACTGGGACACCGGTCCCTGGGAACGACCCAGAAATACACCCATGTGGGGCTCGCGGAGCTTCGCAGGAAATACGACCGTATTCGACAGGAGAGCCCGGATCATGACGACCCGAATGGCTGAGGAAACCGCCATCCCCCTTTTCAAGGGAACCACTATCGTGAGCGTGCGCCGTGGCGCCCTGGTGGCGCTGGGCGGAGACGGACAGATCACGCTGGGCAACATGATCGTGAAGGCCCAGGCCAGAAAGGTCCGCTCCCTCCACCAGGGGCGGGTGCTGGCGGGTTTCGCCGGTTCCACGGCCGACGCCCTCACCCTGTTCGAACGGTTCGAGAACATGCTGGAGGCCCATCAGGGACACGTCGGCAGGGCCAGCGTCGCGTTGGCCAAGGACTGGCGAACCGACCGGAGCCTCCGGAGGCTGGAAGCCCTTCTGGCCGTCGCCTCCCGGGAGGCGACGTACCTGATCTCGGGGGCCGGAGATGTGATCGAGCCGGAACAGGGTCTCCTGTCCATCGGATCCGGTTCTTCCTACGCACTGGCCTCTGCCAGGGTTCTCCTGAAGCATACGACCCTGTCTCCGGAAGAGATCGTCCGGGAATCGCTCGCGACCGCCGCCGATCTGGACATTTACACCAACCATGAAGTGACGGTCCTGTCGCTTTCCTCCGACGGGGAGGCAGGGCCCCGAAATCCAGGAGGGGAGCCATGAACCCGGACCCGCTGTCCTCTCCGGAAATTCCTTCCCTGACGGAAGCGGCATGGACGCCCGGGGATATCGTCCGATATCTCGACCGGTACATCATCGGTCAGGAAGAAGCCAAGAAAGCCGTGGCGGTCGCCATCCGGAACCGGTTCCGGCGGGAAAGGCTCTCCGGAGCCATGAAGGAGGAGATCATGCCCCGGAACATCCTGATGATCGGGGCCACAGGTTCCGGCAAGACCGAGATCGCCCGCCGGCTTTCCCGGATGCTGAACGCCCCTTTCCTCAAAGTCGAGGCCACCAAATACACAGAGGTCGGGTATGTCGGGAGAAACGTGGAGTCGATGATCCGGGATTTGGCCGACGTCGCCTATAGCGAAGGCCTCGAGCGCGAACGGACCCGTGTCCGCCCCGAAGCCCAACAGGATGTCCGGGAGCGCCTTCTGGACGCCCTGTTGCCCGGCGGCGGCGGAGATACGACCCGAAGCCGTCTGGGCGCCCGACTGGACGCGGGTGACCTGGAGGATCGCGAGGTGGAGATCACGTTCAGGGAATCTCCTGTCGCCCCGATGTCCGGCGGAGCTTCCGAATGGGGCGACGGGTCCCAGGAGGGCTTTCGGGAAATGCTGGGCAATTTTCTTCCTCCCCGGCAGGTACGACGGCGGCTGTCCATCCGGGACGCCCGCCCGATCCTCCTTGCGGAGGCCGCGGACGCCCGGGTGGATACCGGAAAAATCTCCCGGGAGACGGTGACGCGGGTGGAAGAGTCGGGGATCCTCTTCATTGACGAGATCGACAAGGTGATTCCCCGGTCGGGATCGGTGGGGGCGGATGTGTCACGGGAAGGGGTCCAGCGGGATCTCCTGCCGATCGTGGAAGGATCCTCGGTGCGAACCCGCCACGGCATCGTCCGGACCGACCGGATCCTGTTCATCGCGGCGGGGGCCTTTCACCACGCCAAGCCGTCCGACCTGATCCCGGAATTCCAGGGACGCTTTCCCGTGCGGGTGACCCTTTCTCCCCTGGGGGCGCCGGAACTCTTCCGGATCCTGACCGAGACAGAATTTTCGCTGGTCAGCCAGTACAAGGCCCTCCTGGAAACGGAAGGGGTTCTCCTGGACTTCCGGGAGGAAGGCCTGAAAGAGATTGCGGACGTGGCCTGGCAGGTCAACGAAGGAACGCAGAATATCGGAGCCCGGCGTCTGTTTACCGTCATGGAGCACCTCCTGGAGGAGATTTCATTCCGGGCCCAGGAGATGTCCGGACAGACGGTGGTGATCGACCGGCCGTTTGTCCGGAAACGGCTGGGAAAACTTGTGACGGACCCCGACCTGACCCGCTATATCCTTTAGACCTGCCTGCGGTTTATGGTCAGGGAATAAAGCGATTCCGACAAAACGAAGGAGTATCGGTGGAAGACAGCCAGACCAAGGCCCGCATCCTGATCGAGGCCCTCCCTTATATCCGGGCGTTTTCCGGCAAGACCTTCGTGATCAAGTACGGAGGAAGCACTCGGGGGAAAAACCCGGGTGACGACAGCGACGGAGGGGACATCTCGTTTGCCGATGATCTGGTTCTCCTGGTCCATATCGGCATCCGCCCGGTCGTGATCCACGGAGGAGGTCCGGAGATCACCCGGATGATGGACCGGATGGGACTCTCCTCCCGCTTCGTGGACGGTCTCAGGGTGACCGACCGGGAGGGGATGGAGGTGGTGGAGATGGTCCTGTCCGGAAAGATCAACCGCGAACTCGTGACGCTGGTCCAGCAACGGGGAGGTCGCGCGGTCGGTTTGGCCGGCCGCGACGGAAACCTTCTGGTGGGGGAACAGAAAAGCCCCGACCTGGGGCGCGTCGGAAAGGTCCGTTCGGTCAATACCGAGGTGCTGGATTTGCTGGATCGCCACCGGTACGTCACGATCGTGGCTCCCGTTGGTGTCGACGATGCAGGAAACCCCCTGAACACCAATGCGGACGAGGCCGCCAGCGAAATCGCCGGCGCCCTGAAGGCTGAAAAACTGATCATGATGACGGACACGCCGGGCGTCATGGGAAAAGACAAGAAACTGCTCCAGTCGCTCTCCCCCTCCCGCGTCCGGGATCTGCTGGATGACGGAACCATTCACGGCGGCATGGTGCCAAAAATCGCCGGGTGCCTGAAGGCGCTCGACAGCGGCGTGCAAAAGGTCCATATCATCGACGGCCGGATCCCCCATGCCCTTCTTCTGGAAATCTTTACCCCCGAAGGGGTGGGAACGGAGATCCGGCGCGATGATGCGTAAACATTTTCAGGCGGGAGCGATGGCATTGGCGTGTTTGATGGTGATCGCGTCCTGCCATCCGAGAAACACCCGGACCACGCGCCTGACTGGCGAGATCGGGGAGGTCCGTTCCCTTTCGCTTCCCGGCAAGGTGACGGTGACGGGTCTGTCGGTCCTGCTGGTGAATCATGGCCGGTCCGACGAGCGGATCCGGCGATATTTCCTGAAAACGCCGGAGGGGGAGGAGGCCGAGCTTCTGACCAGCGGAGATTTCCGTGACCGGTTTTCCGACCAGGTCGAAAGCTGGGGTCGCATGGGTCTTCCCACGGTCCTCCCCGCCGGATCGTCCACGAAGGGGTGGCTCTTTTTCCGATCCGTCCCTTCCGGGTCCCGGCTTGTTTTCCGGCTTCTGAACACCTACGGCACAGCCGAGAAACTGGCCATTTCCGTGGCTCCGGGAGGGGTTCAAAAACCGTGACCTCCTCTTGGCCGCCATCTCCCGTTATCCGATTGCGGATCCTGGACAGCCGGATTCCGGATCCCTGGCCTCTCCCCGGGTTTTCGACGCCCGGTTCCGCGGGGCTGGATCTGCGGGCCATGCCGCCCGAGACCGTTCGCCTGTCGCCGGGGGAGCGGCTGAAAGTCCCCGCGGGAATCGCGATCCATATCGGGGATCCGGGGATCGTGGGGATGATTGTTCCCCGGAGCGGACTGGGAAGCCGGGGGCTGGTCCTGTCGAACTTGACCGGGGTGATCGACTCCGATTATACGGGTCCCGTCATCCTGGCTCTCTGGAATGCGGGGGAGGAGGCCGTCACGATCCATCCGGGCGACCGGGTGGCCCAGATCCTGTTTATGCCTGTGGTTCGGCCGGTATGGGAGGTGGTTGTGGACCACCAGACGACAGACAGGGGAACGGGGGGGTTCGGGCATACCGGACAGTGACTGCATATTCTCGCCGATCGCGAACGGGTATTTTCGC
>DAHWKF010000119.1 GCA_027343785.1 Leptospirillum sp.
TTCTGAAATGGGCGTTATATTTTATCCCCATGCCATTTCTGGCGAGCGAACTGGGGTGGATCGTCGCCGAATACGGACGTCAACCCTGGGCGATATACGGGTTGCTCCCCACTTCGGATTCGGTGTCCGGACTTTCGACCCGAAGCCTTGTCCTCTCTCTCGGAGGGTTCATTCTTTTTTATACGGTGCTGCTCGTTGTGGAACTCTACCTGATGGTCCGTTTTGCCCGGACGGGTCCTGAAAGCCCGCATTCGGGACGCTACGACGGAGAACTCCCCGTTGCTCCGGAAAGTCTCAGTCCCGTCCTTCCGTCCGGGAAAGGGGGAGACCATGTTTGATTACGCCACGCTGAAGGTTCTCTGGTGGATTCTGGTCCTGGTTCTTCTGACCGGATTTGCGGTGATGGACGGTTTTGACATGGGTGTGGGGGCGCTTCTTCCTTTTGTCGGCCGCACAGATACCGAGCGACGGGTTCTCCTGAACAGTATCGGACCCCACTGGGAAGGCAACCAGGTCTGGTTCGTCGCCGCGGGCGGCGCGGTCTTTGCCGCCTGGCCACTGGTGTATGCCACCGCCTTTTCCGGATTCTACTTTGCCATGATGCTGGTCCTGTGGTCGTTGTTTTTCCGGCCCGTCGGATTCGCTTACCGGAGCAAACTGGAAAACCCGGTCTGGAGAGCGGCATGGGACGGGGGCCTCTTTGTCGGAGGAGCGGTTCCGCCTCTGGTGTTCGGGATCGCCTTCGGGAACCTCTTTGAAGGCGTCAGTTTCCGTTTCGACAACGATCTCCATTCCTCCTTTTCCGGAAGCTTCCAGGATCTCTTTACCCCCTTTACGCTGGCTTCAGGACTGATCAGCCTGATCATGATCGTGTTTCACGGGTCGACGTACCTGACGGTGCGCATGGAAGGAGAACTGAAGAGGCGTGCCAGTCGCGCCTCACTGATTTTCGGGGGGCTTCTGGCCGTCATTTTCCCTCTCGCAGGGTTGGCGCTCTTGCGGGGAATGGAGGGATTCAGGATCGTTTCCGGATCCGACCCGGAGGGGTTGCCCAACCCTTTGGGAAAACACGTCGTGCGCGCAGAGGGGGCGTGGCTGGACAATTTTCACGCCCACCCGGCGCTCTGGGGAGTGCCGGCAGGTATTTATCTGGGGGTGGCCCTCGCTTTCCTGGCTTTCCGGCTGGGTCGGCCGGTTGTCGGGTTTGTCGGCTCCGCCATATCGTCCGGGGCGGTCATCCTGACCGCAGCGATCTCCCTCTTTCCGTTTATCCTGCCTTCCCGCCTGGATCCGTCGAGCAGTCTCACTGTTTGGGACAGCACGTCGAGCCGATTGACCCTTCTCCTCATGTTCTGGGCGACCGTCATTCTGCTGCCGGTGATCGTTCTGTATACGGGGTGGTGCTTCCGGGTCATGCGGGGACCGGTGACGGAGGAGACGGTCCGGAAGGAAGAACATTCGTACTGAGCGGTTTTTCCGCTCAATCAAGGAGGTTCTCCATGTGGTATTTCACATGGTTCATCGGAGTGACAATGGCCGTTTTGCTGGCGGTCATGCACGCCCTGTGGCTTGAGGTCCAGGAAGACGAGTGCGTTCTCCGGGAAAAAGCGATATCCCGCTCGAAAGGCGGGGTGGAAGAAGAGTGATTTTGATGTTGAATCGTCTGTTGCCGGAGGCCTATGAGCTCCACTCGGCTTTGGGGGAGAGGGGTCGAAGGACGGTTTAAGGTATTGTCGTCAGGCAAAATCCGGGAAAAGGGGAGGCAGTTGTTTTTTTCCCGATGCCGGGGGGGAGAAGAGGTCCGTCCGGAGGGGCTGGAGCCCTGGAAACCCCAGGCGGCGCCTTTTCATCCGGAAACGCTGTTCCAGCAGATCGGCCCGGACACCCGTTCCGCGCATCCTCACACCGAATCTTGCATCATAGAGCTTGCCGCCGTGAAATTCCCGGATGGCTGACAGGACGGCGGATTTTTTCTCCGGAACATGGGTCTCGAGCCAGTCTTCAAACAGATCCCGAACTTCCAACGGCAGACGCAGAATGACGTAACCGGCCGAGACCGCTCCCGCCAGCCTCGCTTTCTCCAGCACCTTTTCCACCTCAGACTCCGTCAGGACCGGGATGACCGGTGCGACCAGAACCCCGGCAGGAATCCCGGCATCCGTCAGGCTCCGGATGGTTTCCAGCCTGCGGCCGGGTGTGGCGGCCCTGGGCTCGAGATATTGCGCCAGCTCCTTGTCCAGCGTGGACAGGGAGAGGTGGACATGGACCAGCCCGTTTCGGGCCAGACCGGACAAAAGATCGATGTCCCGCTCCACCAGGGACGATTTGGTCACGATGGTCACCGGATGTTTGTGCTTCAGGAGTGTTTCAAGAATGCGCCGGGTGAGCCCCAGACGGATTTCCGCCGGCTGATAGGCGTCGGTATTGATCCCGAGGGCCAGGGGCTCACACCGGTAAGAGGGGCGGGCAAGTTCTTTTTCCAGGAGTTCGGGGGCCTGTTCCTTGTAAAAGATCCGGGTCTCGAAATCGAGGCCGGGAGAAAGATCGAGATAGGCGTGGGTCGGACGGGCAAAGCAATAGACGCACCCGTGTTCGCATCCCCTGTACGGGTTCAGGGACTGGCCGGGACCGACATCGGGAGAGTCGTTGGTGGTCAGGACGGTGCGAGCGGTGTCGGGGAAAAGGCGGGTCTGGAGGGGTGGACGGGAAACCTCCTCTCCGGAGGCGTCCGGAACGTCGGAATCACGCCGGGTCGCATGATAGCGGTTGGGAGGATTTTCCGAGGTGCCCCGGCCTTTTGGAAGGCCGGGGCGGTTTTCCCTGTCAGGCATGATCCCCTGTCCGGTGATAAGGTCGTTTTGAAATCCTACCCCTTTGTTCCGGTCTCCGGCAAGGAGGCAGGGTGGGCGGATGGGCCCTTCGGGGAGTGGTCAAACCGGATGGGAATCCCTTTGATCGTGGTGCAGGTGACGGTATAAACATTGTAGATCGGGAAAAATCCGTAAAGAGTCGACTGGACGGAAATATGGACCATTCCGTCCGCTTTCAGCCCCGGATGTTTTGAAAGGGCGTCTTTGAGGGCGGATTCAATGTCCGACCGGCCGATGGGAAGCACGCCGAGAATGAAATGCCGGCAGGCTTCCCCTGAAATTTCATTGCCGACCCGGTGGAAGGTATGGGGATCGTGGGGGCCCAGGTCGGCTTCCGTTTCACTGTTCGAAAGAATGCCGAGGTTTCCGGTTGACGTACATCCGGCCATGAGCAGAATGCCGGTGAGAAGGAAAAGGGATGTTCTAAGGGCGTGTGCGAAACGGTCCATGTTTTTTCTCCTGCGGTGAACGTTTTGGGGTTTCCCGACCAACTCCGGACAAGGTCGGGAGATCTCATTCATTTGTGTCCACCCGATTTCGACCGGGCTTTTGTGGATCCATGGTTCTGCGAATAATTGGCCATAGGGCCGGAAGTGTCATGTAAAATAGCCGCCGATACCGGGGACAGTTCCGATTTCCCCTGGTGATAGATGAACCCGTCACCTCCGCAACAACAGGTGCAGGGGGGGATGTACGCCGGTCCATAAACCACCCCTCCGGGCGCTCCTCCCGGATTGCATCCCCCCATTATCAGCGCCAGCATAATTCCCAGGGACCATCCGGCCATACCGGAGGCCCGTGTTTTTTCAGAATCTGTGCGATGCATCTTCCGATCTCCTTGTCTCAAATGACGTGACCCGGTGCGGATGGTTTTGAACGCCCGGAATATCCCCTGTTGACGGGGTTCTTTTCAAGACGGTTCTGGCATAAAGAAAGATGGTAAAAAGGAACGACGCCGCCATGCAGGCGACGGCCAGAAGGAGCGGGGCGCCCGTCCTGTGTTTCTCCCAGAAATAGCCGGTCAGGGCCGGACCGGCCACCTGGAGCAGATGAAGGGAAGCAAAGTGAAGCCCCGCTGCCCATCCCGAACGCTCCGGACGTACCGACTGGGTTGCGAGTGCCTGGCGTATTCCGCCTGTAGCCCGGACAGAGGCCATGCGGAGAGTATAGAGCGATCCAGCGGCTACGATGGTTGCGGAAGACGGGAGAAAAGCCATTCCTGCCAGCCCAGCCATCTGCAAAAAGACATAGACCGTCGCCACGCGTTTCTTTTTGACCTGGCCCAAAAACCAGGCAACGACTCCCGAGAAAAGAAAAGACAGGGCCAGGAGAAAGGAAATATGGTCAGGAGTGGCCTTGAATTTCAGGACAAACCAGTAGGCGATCATGGCGTCAGCGAGACCGATCGACAAGCCATAGAAAATATTGGAGAAAACCATGGCTGTCAGGTTCGTTTTTTCCCGTACGGACAAAAAACCGGTTTCCCCCTGGACGGGGGCAGGCATGGATGGAAGATCCTCCCGGCGATGGGACGAAAGGACGGCCAGGTTCAAAAGGGATGTGGCGACAAGGCCGGACATGGCAAAACGGAATGTTTCCAGGGGGTGCGACGGTGCCTGCCATAGGTGCATCGCGCCAAATGCCGCTCCCGCGCCCATCCCCCAAAGGCCCCATGACGTATTGTGACTGAACACACTGAAAGGATTTTTCCGGGATCCGTATCGGGACAAGATCGCCTGTTCGGCCGGCGCCCAGGGACCGGGGGAGCCGTTGGATCGTTGTCCGGCTCCGGCCATCAGGATGGCGAGGCCGAGAAAGAAGGGGTCAGGAAACAGAAGGAAGAGGAGTCCGGCCCCCAGGGAACAAGATTCTCCCGCCATCAAAAGGACTGCCGGAGACCGTCTGTCCGATTGGTGGCCGATCAGGAGGGTCAGGCAGAAGTCGGTCAAAAGGCTGGCGGAAAGGAGGATGCCGGCGAAGGCCATCGACCAGCCCAGACGATGGGCATCGGGCAGGAAACGGGCCAGCATAAACCCCTGAAGGATTCCCCGAACAAATCGGTTGAACGAAATAACCCTGAGCAAGGACGCCGGCGGAAAAAACTGTTGCTTCATCCATCCTTCCCCCGTTTGCGGTACAAGGCCAAGGGAGATTCGACATGCAAGGCCCGGACCTCCTTTTCCGTTTTCGTCCAAATGTGGCGGAGACGGGTTTTTTCGCCCAGATTCCATGCCACATACTCCATGGCGTTCACCACCGCTGAAGGAGAGAGGCTTTGCATGCAGATGTTGTCCCCCCCGCAGGGCAACTGGGCCGCGTGATGAAGGCAGGGACTGCAGTAGTGGGGTTCATAGAGGATCAGGGAACGGGGAAAATACCCGGAAGGAAGTACGAGGTCCGGACGTGTTGGTCCAAAAAGACCGACAGAAGGCGTTCCGCACAAAAGTGCCAGGTGAAGGGGGCCGCTGTCGTTTCCGAGGTAACCGTCGCATGTGGCCAAAAGGGCGTGCAGCTCGGAGAAGGACAGTTTACCGGCCAGATTGATAAGACGCCCAGAATGCCGGGAGGGTAGTCCATCCAGGATGGACTGGACGAGAGACCGATCCCGTTCGAGTCCGATCAGGACGATCCGCGCATTTGAATGCCGGTCCAGCAATTTTTTGGCTGTTTCGGCATAGGATGCGGTTGGCCAGCGACGTTCGTGGGACTGTCCGGAAGCATTCGGGTTCATGACGATGGTTTTGACCCCGGGCGACAAAAAGTCCCCCAACAGGGAAGCTAACCGATTTCTGGCTTCTTTTCGGGGAGGGTCCAGCACGGGCGCGGAGTCTACCGTGCGTATGCCCAGTACATGTGCAATTTGGTCGATGGCCTGGGAAGGAGGAAGTTGCCGGTTGTGAAAAAAGGGATGTGTCAATCCGGAAATGCCCATGCCCGTTCTATGATCCACAAAGCCCATCCGGAAGGGAGATCCTGAAAACTGTGACAAAAGGAAGGAAAGCTTTTTTCGCGTATACATCTGCAGGTCGACCAGAAGAGCCGGACGAAGAAGCCGTATCTTCAGGGCCACGCGCAAGGAGTCGAATATCGGCAGTTTTTGATGTCCCCGGGGATAAACCACGTTATCGACAGGAGAAAAGTGAGTCATCATGGGACGATTTTCACTGCCGGTGACAAGGACAACAGGGTTGTCGGGGTAAGCATGGCGAAGTTGCGTGAAAAAGGGAAAAAGACCCAGAAGCGTTCCCCATCCCGAAAATTTCACGATAACGATGGGTTGTCCGGGCCGGGACAGAAGATATTGCCGGATGCCGGGATCACCTTCCATGAAAGGAGGGTCGGACGGGATCGTGCGGGGGAAAAGAAGGTTCACGGTCGGGGCTCCCTGTGACCAGGAATCTGCCTTCACCGTGGTAATGGCAGATTTCTGGTGCCAGTTATAAAGTCAATTTGCTGGTTTTCTTTTCATACAAAAATGCTTGATTTTGTTTCCTAGATCAATCCTTTCTTGAGGGCTTTGACAGCCGCGTCGGCGCGAGTGGTGGCCGAAAGCTTCGTCAGGATGCTCTGGATATGAGCCTTCACCGTGCTCAGGCTGATGCCCGCGGCTTCCCCGATTTCCCGGTTTGACAGTCCGTCCGCCAGGAGTTTCAGGATTTCCGTCTCCCGAACGGAAAGGGGGGTCTGTTGGGCCGGAAATGTCTTTGCGGAAATCCGGTGAAGCGCCAGATGGGCGATCGCCGGATCCAGGTAGAGAGACCCCATGGATGCGGCCTTGATGGCGAGGATCAGGCTGTCGACGGAGGTGTCCTTGAGGCAATACCCGTCCGCACCGGCGGAGAAGGACGCAAAGATTTCATCTTCTACACGATGGACCGTGTACATGACCACCCGGATCTCCGGCCGGGCTTCCCTCAGGACGCGTGTCGCCTGTATGCCGGATTCCCCCGGAAGACCGATATCCATAATCACGACATCGGCCGGAAGAGCCTGGTCAATCAGCATCCGGAGGGCATCTTCGGCCGAACCGGCATCGCCCGCAAATTCGATTTCAGGAAGGGTTCCGAAGGTTTTTCTGAGCCCTGTACGCATCAGTACATGATCTTCGACCAGAAAGACCCGGATCATCCGCAAGATTCCCCGATGGCCGGCAGGGTCACACGGAACTCTGTTCCCACCGGACGGAAAAAACACTGGATCTCCCCCCCATGCTGCCGGGCAATCTGCTGGGCGATGTAGAGGCCCAGACCGAAACCCGACCCGTCCTTTTCTTTCCGGAAACGCTCAAAAAGGCCCGCGCGGATGTCTTCGGGAATACCCGATCCGTTGTCTCGAATCGAAATCATCACTTTTTCCTCCATCGTTTGACAGCATACCTGAATGGATTCTCCGTTGGGAGAGTGTTTGATGGCGTTGTCCACGAGATTGACCAGAAGGCGGCGAAGCGACGGCCTGTCTCCGCGGACAACGGCGGGTTCCAGAGAGGTATCCGTCCGGAGATGTTTTTTTTGTATCAAGGGTTCCAGGCTCTGGAGCACTTCCTCCGACAGGAGGGAGATGTCCACCGGATCTGCTGTCGCGGGGAAGCCTTCGGTTTCCGCCCGGGAAAGAAACAGCAGGTGGTTGGCAAGATCGAGGAGGGCGCCGTTGGAGTGTCGAAGTTGATCCAGGGCTTCACCCAGTTCGGTCGGCGGGACGCCAAAAGCGCCTTTCTTGACCAGATCCAGCGTCAGGTCGGCCGCAATCAGCGGAGTGCGAATGTCGTGGGAGACTCCGCGGATCAGGTCTTCGACCAGCCTGTTCCGGTTGATGAGGGTGTCATTCGTTTTCCGGAGGTCGGAGAGAAGGGCGGCGCGAAGAAGCGCCGATTCCATGGCCGGAATGATTTCCCGGAGGATGGCTGCCGCTTCCGGTTCAGACGGTTCAAGGACAAAGAGATAGAGGTGCGGCCAGAGGCGGTCTCCTCCCGGCATCCGGGGCTGGAGCGTGAGGCGTCCCACAATTCCTCCGGAAACGTTGTTGGCGTCTGTCAGGGGAGACAGACTGACCGGATCCATGGGGGACGGAGAAAACGGACGGCCCGACTGAAGGGCGAGGTATCCGGGAAGAGGGTCTCCCTCCGGCCAGAACCAGAGAGACGACGGTGTTCCGAATGGACGGGATTTCCAGGATTCTCCGTCGGAAAACGCCAAAATGACCCCCCGGGCCAGAAGGAGCCTCTGGAGATGGGAGGAAAGTTGTTGAAGGAAGACGTCCGGCTCGGCTGTCTGGTTCACCTGGGCGAACAGTTCCCGAATTTTGGCTTCTCTGGAAAAGCGAATGCGTTCCGACTCGACGAGTCCTTGAAGATGGGCTTTTTTCTGGATGGAGAGGGTCAGGTATCCGACCAGAATGAGGGACACGGTTGTGAAGAACCGGTTGGCCACGGCGATGCTGTCGACGGCTCCTTCGGCCCGTGCATCGATGATGCCCGCCAGGACATTGGCGACCAGGGAAAGCACCACCACAAGAAATGTCAGGTCCGGTCGAAGGATCAGTCCTGTCAGGGCGATGGGGATGTCCAGAAGGATGGATGCGACCAGGCTTTGGGGGGTCCGGGCATCGAAGACGAAGATTCCGGTGAGGATCAGGAGGATCAGGAGAAATTTGCCGGTCCCCTCCTTCCTCAAGGTCCGGTCAACCCATGCCAGAAGACGAAAGTCAGGGATCCGGATCGGACCGGGACGTTTCATTTTTTTCACTGTCCGGCGGGGATGTTTCATCGGAAGAACGGTTTTCGAGGACATCGGGCCGGGACGAGAGCAGCGTGCGGGTTTGTGCGGGCATCTCCCGGTGGGTGTTTCCTGTGGGAGGCTCGATCTTCCAGATCATGACCGGAAGGGAAGATTGCCGTATGGTCGACTGGATGGAGCGGGACAGGGCCGAATCCGTATCGGTATACACTAGGGTATCGGCTTTTTGTCGGACAGCTGTGGCGACGATGGAGTTCGCCACGGAGCGGCCGCGCAGGAGGATGGTGTCGATCAGCACATCTTCTTCCACCCCGATCGCCTGGCATATTTCAAGCGTTTTCCGGGATCGCTCCTCTTCTTCGGGAAGGGGAGCGTGAAGGGGGAGAGAAAGAGGAATTTCGAGAACGGTCATCACGGTGACCCGCGCCTTGTCGGCCCGGGCGATCTTGATGACGTCACGGAGAACGGGGGAGACGCGATAGGGAGAGGTGGCGACAAGAATGTTCTTGTGGGGAACGGATATTTCTTCCGGCGAGTCTGGGATCTCGGTGACATGGACCCGATCCATGAGGGGCATTTTTGCCGTTTTCCGGAAAAAATAGTAATAGGTGATACCGACGATCATCCAGATGGTCCCGAACACACGTCCGTATTTGTGGAACAGGAGGACCATCGCGAAGACGCCCCCCGTTCCGATCAGCCCGAAGACGGCCAGCAGGGGGATCTCCCGTCCCATTATACGGATGGAAAACGGAACCCGGAATGGGCGGACCAGGTCCGGTTCCTTGTTCCGGAGGGCGATCAGGGCCAGATGCGTCATCATGAAAGACAGCATCGCCCCATAGTTGTACAGGTCGGCCAGAACTTCGAGGTAGGGGAAAAAAGCCACGATGACGGCGCTCAGGCTTCCGAAAAAGACAATGGAGTATACGGGGGTTTTCCACCGTTTGGTTGTGTGCCGGAAGATCGGATGGATCAGGAAGTTGTTCGACATCGAAAAAGACAGACGGGAAACCCCGATCAGACCGGCGTTGGCGGCGACGGTCAGGATCGTGGCCCCGAGAATGGCGACCCACGGTCCGAGGTAGTGATGGACATGGGGAATGAAATGGGCGATGCCGGCGATCGGATCGTTCACCCAGACGGTGGACAGAAGTTTGGGATCCATGGCCGACAGGGCCACGACGCTGATACCCGAATAGAGGAGAACGGTCGTTCCCATTGTCAGAAACATCGCCCGTGGAACGGATTTTTGGGGATCCCGCGCTTCGGACGCCATCTGGCTGATGGCCTCGATCCCGATATAGGCGACCATGGCGACGGAAATCCCATACAGGAAATGGGGCCAGGTGGGGTTCGTGCCCAGGGAAAACTGGCTCAGGATCTTGGGGGCGCTGAACAGGAAGAAAAGCCCCAGGATCATCAGCGACAGCTGGGTGAGGATATCGAAGCCGGCCAGAAGGAGGCTCAGCCGGGAGGATTCCTTGAGCCCCAGGACGTTCAGGAGAATCAGGATCAGAATCAGCGCGCCGGTAAAGGTGACGTTCGCCTGGGTGTTGTTTTTGAGGATCGGGAAAAAATAGCCCAGATAAGGACCGACCGAAAACGCGCTGATCGCCAGGGTGATGACGTAGTCGAGGAGAAGCGCCCATCCGGCGAAGAACGACCACCCGTCCCCGAAGGCCCTCTGGGCGAAAAGGGAGGAACCGCCGGATTCGGGGATGGCGGACGAAAGTTCGGCATAGGAGAGAACCGTGGCGACAAAAAAGAGGCCGGCGATAAAGATCGCCAGGAAGGAGGCTCCTCCCGCATAGACGGTGGTGACGCCGAGGGCGAAGTAGATCGACGAGCCGACGTCACCGTATCCCGAGGAAAACAGCGCACCCACGCCCACCACCCGCTGGAGGACCGTTTCCCTGAAACGGGAGATGGTTTTCCGGGTCCCGTGATACAGGCGAAAAAGAGCCAATAAACAATCCTCCTCGCTACAGGGTGGAAAAAGACGGACGGACCGTTCCGGTGAAGATGGAATGCGGTTGTCGGTCCGGCCATCCCGGATCCGCCTAGAACATGTACGTCAGTTCCAGATCGACGGTATCCATACTGAATATCGGGGCGCCATGGTTGCCCGGATTGGCGGAACCGGTGGCGATGCCGTAGATGTTCGAATTGAAGAGCGGCTGGTTGGCGTTGTCGTGCCGGTATTCAATCCGGCTGATCACGTTGGGCATGAAGTTCCACTGGAGATCGATCGATTCGTCGTTGATCGCCGTGGGAAGCCCCGTTCCCGTCATGAAGCCGTTCAGGTCGTAATATACTTCATAGCGCGCCACCACGTCCACCGTGTCGCTGATGTCGTAGCGAAGAAAGTTTTCACTGGAATACCAGGTGGCGGGCCCGATAGGCACCCCTCCGGCCTGGGTCGTGTTGAAAGCCCCCTGAGCCTGCCAGCCGTAGGATTCGTCGGTCACGAGCCAGAAATGTTTGAGCGGACCGACCTCCACCACGAAGGCGCCGTAATTTCTCCATGTGGGGACGTTGGCGTCGGGGTTGGCCGAAATATTATTCGTGAACGGGAACCCCCCCGGATAATTGTTGCGAATCTGCGGGCCAAAAAGCCCCGTGAAGTTCAGGTTCAGCCAGGAGACGGGGTTTCCGACGTAGGCCAGCTCGAAATCCTGGAAGTCGCTTCCCTGGTCGTTTTGAAAGCTCGTGTTCCAGCCGTTGTTCACGCCGAAATAGATATTGTTGTTGGGGCTTGCGGCGTAGCGGAAACGGACGCCGGTGTGGGTATAGGGTCCCAGGAAGAAAGTGTATCCGAGAGAGGCCATCCAGTTGCCGGTCGGCTGGATGACTTCGAAGTTCGCCAGGGTCTGGTATTGTCCCGCGTCCATTTCGAGATGCTTTCCGGTATCGGGGATCCAGAGGTTGACGTAGGCCTCTTCCAGCCAGAACATCGACCAGGGCATGGTGCCGGTGGTCCCGTTCGAGGTTCCGCGGGTGCCGAAGAAACCGGGGTAGAAGTTCTGTCCGCTGGCCATGGCGCCGGGACCAAAGTCCGTGCGCAACACAAACCCGATCCCGTCGTCGTCGGGACGCCAGATTTTCAGCTGGGCCATGTTGACATTAAAGGAGTTGGCTCCGAAGTCGTATGGACGGAAGTTGGAGTAGCTCGCGTCGGTGGGGTTGTATTGTGCGTAAGTGTCGATGAACCCCTTGAAGTGGATGTTGGCCGACGGAATGAGCATGTCCGGAAGCGGCGAAGGGGTGGCCGGCTGTGCGGTGGATGCCGGCTGGGAAGTATCCGCCACGACGGGAGCTGACCCCTGTTGTCCTGTCGGGGCGGACCCGTTTGTTCCCGCAGAGGGGGCGGGAGAATTCGCGGGAGGGGGCTGGACGGTGGAAGAATCGGCCCAGGCGGCAAAAGGAGTCAAAAAAGACAGTACGAGCGATGCCAGGACGGAGAAGGACCTTCCCGCGTTTCGTGAAGCCGGTTTGTGTTTCATGGAAGAACGACCTGCCTTTCTTCTTGAAGTGGAATATGGGACACCTTCCCGTTATCCGGCCCGACGCCGCAAAAAGGTTTGCGACATTTTTGCCCGTTCGTGCCGAACCTTGACGTCAGGTGTCAGTTTTGTTTGAGCGCCAAAGTGTCGAGGGCCATGTTGAGTTTCAGGACATTGACCCGGGCCGTTCCGAGAAATCCGAACTGCGGATCGTCCTTGATTCGCATGACCAGGTTCCGTACCGTCTCCGGATTCAGTTTGCGGGCTTCGGCAACCCGGGGGACCTGGAGAAATGCGTTTTCCAGGCTGATGTCGGGGTCCAGACCCGACCCCGAGGCGGTGACCGCGTCGACCGGAACCGGTGTTCCGGGGGGAAGATGGTTCTCCTGCCGGTAAGCGTTGGCGGCGTCCGTCACATTCTTGATTTCCTGTTTGGTGTCGGGGCCAATATTTGAAGGGGAGGAAAACGCTCCGTCATAGGGGAGCGGGCCCGATCCGTCAGGTGTCAGAGCCGCCGACGGGCGAGGATGGAAATAACGGGGGGACTGGAACCCCTGGGCGATCAGAGAGGATCCTACGACGGTGTTGTTGGCGTTTTTCACGAGGCTGCCCTCTGCCTGTCCGGAGAAAACCAGATGGGCCATGCCGGTGACTGCCAGCGGGTAGACCACCCCGCAGATAAACATCAGGAAAAGGGTGGCCATCAGGGATTGACGGGCGATTTTCATGACACTCCTTTTTTGTCCGGTTCGGACATTTGGGTTTCCGGTTCCTTCGGGTTTTTCATCAGAACGCTATCCCGTGGATAAGGGAGAGGTGTTCGAGGATCGGGCCCAGGATCAGAGGGGGAAAAAACGTCAGGGCGGCGAAAAGCACCATAAATCCAAGAAGCAGGATGACAAAAAGAGGCGTGTCCGTCCTGAATGTACCGGCGTTTTCCGGGTGTGTTTTTTTGCGGGCCAGGGATCCCGCCAGCGCGAGAAGGGGGAGCAGCGGGAGAAATCTCCCCAGAAGCATTTCGAGACCGATCACGATGGCATAGTAGGGCGTAGAAACATTCAGTCCCGCCATGGCGGAGCCGTTGTTCGCGTTCCCGGATGCGAACGCATAAAGAACCTCCATGAAACCGTGAGGCCCCGGATTGTCGATCGAACTTTTTCCGGCCGGCAGGACCAGGGAGAGACCGGTCAGCCAGAGGACGAGCAACGGCGTGACCAGAAGGGAGAGAGCCGCCAGCTTGATTTCGCGGGATTCAATCTTTTTTCCCAGAAACTCCGGCGTCCGGCCGACCATGAGACCCGCCAGGAAGATGGCCAGGATCGCCTCCTTCAGCAGCCCGGCGAACCCGACGCCTTTGCCTCCCGGCTCTTCGTTCAGAAACATATGGACCAGGTAGACGAGGACCGCCAAGGGATTCATGCTGTCCATGGCCCCGTCCACCGCACCGGTTGTGGCGGCGATGGTGGTATTGGAAAAAAGGCTGGTCTGTGTGATGCCGAACCTTGTTTCCTTGCCTTCCATGTTTCCGCCGTCCAGCAATGGAGATGTCTGTTGATTGACGGCTGCGGCAGCCAGAAGAGGGTTCGGCATCTTTTCCGAGTATTCGATCACGCCGAGGCCCGCCAGGTAGAGCGCGAAAATCACGACAAAAAACACCTGTCCCTGGCGGGGACGACCGATCATCCGGCCAAAAAAGAATGGCAGCGAAAAAGTGAATACCCCCATTTCCAGAAATTCCAGGGTGTTGGTCAACGGCGTCGGGGTTTCATAGGGATGGGCGCCGTTGGCGTTGTAGAAACCGCCACCGTTGGTACCCAGATTCTTCAGTGACTCCAGAGAGGCGACCGGCCCGACCACGAGGGTCTGCTGGGCGCCTTCCAGCGTTCGGGCGGTGACAGTCGTTTTCAGCGTCTGGGGGGTTCCTTGTTCGGCATGGACAAGCGCCATCACAAAACACAGGGGGAGAAAGGCCCGGATAAAAAATCGGAAGAAGTCCGCCCAGAAGTTGCCGATGGTCTGGGTTCCTTCCCGGATGAAGCCCCGGATAATGGCAACGAGACTTGCCAGGCCGGTGTTTGCTCCGACGAACATCAGAAAGGTGATGGCCAGCATCTGGGAGAGGTTCGACAGCTGGGCTTCTCCCGCATAGGCTTGCCAGTTGGTGTTGGTGACGAAACTCGCCGCGGTGTTGAAGGCCACTTCCGGAGAAAGGGAAGGAAGATGCCGGGGATTCAGGGGCAGGCTTCCCTGGGCCCAGAGGACCAGATACCCTGCGACAAAAAAGAATCCATTCGAGACCACAAGCGTGGTGGCATATTCCTTCCACCCCATTTCCCGGTCGGCGTCCAGTCCCAGAAGACGGTAAAGTTTCCTTTCCACACCCAGGTGGGAGCTCTGGTAGATCCAGGCCAGATATCGCCCCACAAGGGGGGCGATCAGGACGATCAGTCCCAGGGATACGAGAATTTGAATCCAGTCATTTGCGATCATGTCAGAATTTCTCCGCCTTTATCAGCATGCCGAAAAGATAGACGCACAGTAAAATGACGACCAATGCCAAAAATATCCATATCATCATGTTTTCCGGTCTCCCGGGTGTCCGGTCGTTCCGGGCACCATCAAATATTTCCAAGAAATGTCAGGTACAACCTCAGACCGGCGAAAACGCCGATCCCCATGATCAGCATCAACAGATTGTGTAACAAGGTTTTCCTCCCTCATGTGAAATGCAGCATGACCAGAAACATGTCGATAATCTTGATGCCGATAAACGGCACCAGGATTCCTCCGAGGCCGTATATCAGGAGGTTCCGTCTCAAAAGAGCCGAAGCGCCAACCGGACGGTAGCGGACCCCTTTCAGCGCCAACGGTATCAGGGCGGGTATGATGAGCGCGTTGAAGATGATGGCGGAAGTCACCGCCGAAACCGGCGTGGCGAGGTTCATGACGTTCAGGACCCTGAGCTGAGGGTAAGTGACGACAAACATCGCCGGCAGAATGGCAAAGTATTTTGCGACGTCGTTGGCGATGGAAAAGGTCGTAAGGGCTCCCCGGGTGATCAGGAGCTGTTTCCCGATCTCGACCACTTCGATGATCTTTGTCGGGTCCGAATCGAGATCAACCATATTGCCGGCTTCCTTGGCGGCCTGCGTCCCCGAATTCATGGCCAGGGCCACATCCGCCTGGGCCAGGGACGGGGCATCGTTCGTTCCGTCCCCGGTCATGGCGACCAGCCGTCCTTTTTCCTGTTCTTTCTTGATCAACTGCATCTTGTCTTCGGGTTTCGCCTGGGCGACGAAATCGTCCAGGCCGGCCTCTTGGGCGATCGCCCGTGCGGTCAGGGGGTTGTCGCCCGTTACCATGACCGTCGTGACGCCCATTTTACGAAGCCGCTCAAACCGTTCTTTCAATCCCGGCTTAATCACGTCCTTCAGGTGTATGACGCCCATCACTTTTTTGTTTTGCGTCACGACAAGAGGCGTCCCTCCCGAACCGGCGATCTTGGAGATGATTTCCGAAACGGCGGAGGGGAAAGCTGATCCTATATACTTCTGGACCGCATCGTCCGCGCCTTTCCGGATTTCCCCTTCCGGTCCATCGACTCCGCTCATACGGGTTTCCGGAGTGAAGGGAATGGACAGCAACCCTTCTGGAGGTGTGGACGACGGGAGCCGGGTGGTGGCCAATGTGACAATGCTTTTCCCTTCGGGCGTGTCATCCGACAGGGAAGACAGCCAGCTTGCGCGCGCCATCTCCTCCTCGGAGACGCCTTCTGCGGGAAGAAGCTGGACCGCCTGGCGGTTACCGAAGGTGATCGTACCCGTCTTGTCGAGAAGGAGGATGTCGATATCGCCTGCCACTTCCACGGCTTTTCCGGATTTTGCGATAACGTTGGCCCGGAAAGCACGGTCTATGCCGGCGATGCCGATAGCCGGCAGCAGTCCGGCGATGGTTGTGGGGATCAGGCAGACAAGAAGGGCGATCAGGACCGTCGGGGAAGAGGGAACACCGGCATAGGCGGAAAATGCCGGAAGGGCGGCGACGACAAACAGGAAGATCAGTGTCAGGCCGATCAGGAGGATTGTCAAGGCGATTTCGTTGGGGGATTTCTGGCGGGTGGCGCCTTCGACAAGGGAGATCATCCTGTCAAGAAAGGTTTCTCCCGGATTGCTGGAGACCATGACCTTCAGTTTTCCCGCCAGGACCCGTGTGCCTCCGGTCACACCGGATCGGTCTCCTCCGGCCTCCCGGATAACGGGGGCTGATTCCCCTGTAATGGCCGATTCGTCTATACTGGCGACCCCCTCGACAATTTCCCCGTCGGTCGGCAAAATGTCTCCGGGTTCCACCAGGAACAGATCCCCTTTTTTCAAAGTGTTACCCGGAATCTCCTGTACGACATCCCCCGTGACAAGCCGTGCCACCGTGTCGGAGCGGGTCGACCTCAGATTTTCGGCCTGGGCTTTACCCTGGATTTCCGCAAGCGCCTCGGCGAAATTGGCAAAGCCGATCGTGAGCCAGAGCCAGACAGAGATTGTCGCTGTAAAAAGCTGTTCCCCGTTATGCTGGATCAGCGCATAGATTGTCATGGCGGTCGTAAGCACGCTTCCGGCTTCCACGACGAACATCACCGGGTTTTTGACCAGCGTGAGCGGGTTCAGCATGGAAAGGGACCGGACAGAGGCCTTCCTGATCATCTTCATGTCTATCAAGATCTTTTTCTTCATTCAAATCCTCGTTTCAACCAGATCGACGTCAGAATTCCCGGGCGAGATCAAAAAAACAGACCTGTATATAAAACGAAACTCTCAGGGGGGACAATTGGCCATATGGCCAGTTCCGGGTTAACCAGGGAATCCGGGGTTTGTCGGGGGAAAAAAAAGAGCCCGTTTGCACGGGCTCCAGGAGAAAACAGAAGTCAGGTGGACGGGGCGGAGAACCCGTCCTTCAGGGAATCAGGCCTTTTGGGGAAGGGGGGAGTGCGGAAGAGAAGGGGAGGATTTGGGGGATGAATGTTTCCGGCGGGCCTCCCTTGACGGGTGTTCAGGCCAAAGCCTGAACATGTCGGCCTGGATCATCCTGATGCTCCTGTTGCTTCTTTCGATGGACGGAACAATACGGATCCGGTTTTCGTCGGATTTGTCACGCAGACGGTCGACAACCGGTCCCTTGACCGACAGACAGTCTCCAACCGACAGGCGGAGGGAGGGAGGAGTCTCCCGGTCTCCCGTGACGACAAGGGAACCGTGAGATCGGCGGGACCATTCCATATTGCCTGTCAGAACTTCGACAAGATGGCCTGTGGGTTTTCGGCAATCCGGGCGGCCGGAAGGGGAGACCCGGACGGTATCCACAAGAAGTTTTGACGGGGCTTCCCCCGCGTTTCCCTGGACGTGGACAATAATCCCGGTAATGGGTTTCCCCTGTTCTCCTGTCAGACCGTATGTCTCTTTGCCGGACCCGGTGGCAAGAGCCAGGGAGGGTACCATGTTCAATCCGAGAATCAGACCGGCGAAGGTTCCCAAGAAAGAAACGATGCTGTCGGGCAGGGTTGTTTGCCGAAATTTTCCAAAAAGCCGCATGTGCGAGTTCTCCCGAATAAGGTTTCTTTACATATAAGTAAGCATTTTCTGTGCCAAATATTTTTATTCATTATCAATAGATATTTACATATTAAAGGCCATTGGATTTATAACAAAAAAGTAAATATGCCTCCATTTTTGACTGTCGTATCCCACATTTTTGTCTCTTCCCTTCTCTGACCCGTCAGATGAGCGTGTTTTTCTTCCATCGCGAAGCCACAGTTTCAGGGACAGGGCCCGGACGATCCGGATCCCCTTGTCCCCGACGGAAAGGGAGGGTACGATCCGGATGCTGTTTTCGGCGGACGGACGGGACGGCGCGATCCGGTCCACGTCGTTGCCGTCGACGGTAAGGCAGTCTCCGACGGCAAGATGGCGGGGGAGAGGGTCGGAAGGGTCAGGGATGACAACGAAGGAGCTGGGTTCCCTGTGATGCCGGAAGCTTTTACCGGCGAGAACCGAGACGAGTTTTCCGGAGGGCTTCTGACAGACGGGGACCCCTTTGGACGTCATGGGCGTCAGGTCGATCAGGATGCGGTCATCGCCGGTGGAAGCCATTTTCTGGAGATGGACGACGATTCCGCCGAAAACCTTTCCGGGTGTCTGCGACAGGCCGTATTTTTCGTCTTCCGCCCCGCCCGCGTAGCACGGAACGGAAAAGAACCCCGTCATCGCAAGGAACAACGCGATCGACAAGCGGGACAGCGGAAAAATGACGATTCTGAAGAGCATGTGGTTGAAAGTCGACACAAGGGTATTCATGGTAACGGTTATCCTCCTGTTTGTTGTCCCGGGATGTCCGGGATTCTTTCAAACGTATCCTGGATCGGTACGGGAAACAATCGGTCAACCGGCCGGGGAAAGACTGCCAGATGATCCTTCTCCTCCCCGTATCTGAGAGGATCATAAAGGGTTTCATGGGTCGTTATGACCGGTTGGCTGAGCGATACCGGATGTCGGATACGGTTGACCCAGGTACACACGGGAGAATCGAACGATTCCATTGTATTCGGGGGTTGTGTGCGTCTTCCGTATCGGAAATCACATTTTTCGGGTGGTGAACACGGTCAGGTTATCGGACTGTTCGTTCCATGGTGTGGAGGGTCTTCGAAGGCTCTTTTACGGGAAGCAGCGCCGGGATCAATCCGGTTAAGGCCGGAAGATGGCCAGACGGATATGTCAGGCTTTCCGGTGGTTGCCGGTCGGAAAAATCGCCGGAGTATTCTTGGGCAATAAGTTGCGTGTGTGGGCTTCCCGTGAAAAAGAAGGGTTTTCAGGCCACAGTTTCAGGGACAGGGCCCGGACGATCCGGATCCCCTTGTCCCCGACGGAAAGGGAGGGTACGATCCGGATGCTGTTTTCGGCGGATGGACGGGACGGCGCGATCCGGTCCACGTCGTTGCCGTCGACGGTAAGGCAGTCTCCGACGGCAAGATGGCGGGGGAGAGGGTCGGAAGAGTCAGGGATGACGACGAATGAGCTGGGTTCCCTGTGATGCCGGAAGCTTTTACCGGCGAGAACCGAGACGAGTTTTCCGGAGGGCTTCTGACAGACGGGGACCCCTTTGGACGTCATGGGCGTCAGGT
>DAHWKF010000130.1 GCA_027343785.1 Leptospirillum sp.
GATTTTTCATCCTGAGTGTCCCAAAATTGTCCCAAGGTGTCCCATGATTTTTCAGGCTATCCCTGCCCTTTACCCATATCTCGTCTCCCCCGACTATCCGCCACGGAGGGAGAAGCCTTCGCACATCATTTGTAGCTGCGCATAGCCGTGCCACATGAGCTCATGTCCCGGAGGCGGATCTTTGGCACGGCCAATATAGCCTCCGATGCGCGCTACGAGACGGACGGCATCTCCAAGGCGGAGGGGTTCTTCAAGGCTTTTTTTTTAGCGTATGCCGTGAGCACTTCGAGCTCAAGGTCCGAGAACAGAACCTCGGAAGGCAGCTCCGGACAGGCCCTGCCCAGAAGGGTCATCAGCATGATGCGCCAGGCGATCACCAGATTGATGGCAATCGCGCGTTTCAGCCGGTCGGCGCTTTTGTGCTGCAACTCTTCGATCTTGCAGCCGCTCTTGAGAACGCGGTGCCAGTCTTCAATCCTCCAGCGCAGGCAGTACCAGCGCAGGCACTCTTGGGCTTGTTCGGCCGTGGCGATCTCGATGGTCGTCAGCAAAAACCATTCAAGGGGTTCGGCATCGGCTGGTGGGGAACTTTCCCTCACATGCACGACCCACAAGGAAATGGGTTTCTTATCCTTGTGATCCGGAGGAGGACGCAACTCGATCTTCTGAGTGCGCAGGGACACATCGGCCTTGCGCGCCATTCTCCCGGGACGCGCCTTTTGCTTGCTTTTCTTGGCCCGGGCACTTTGCCTCGGCACATTAATGAGAAGCTGACCCTGCACCGGGGTCTGCCTGACCGAATCGAAGAGATTGAGCGTTCCGTTCGTGGGGCGGTCGTATTTCGCCCGCACCAGCAGGTCGACGCAATGCTTGCCGGTGCGCTGCTCGTCGAACAATTCGAAGAAATCGGCCTCTCGATCCATGACGCAGACCTGCTGCGTCTCGGGCAGTTGTGGGGCCAGCGCGATGCACTCGCGAAGCCCCACAATCCAGGAGAATGTTTTCTTCTCTTCGATCGGCACGGCCGCGGCGGGTTTTCCGGCCTCCTTCACTTTCGGGAGAGGAGACGTGCACTGCGCCCCCAGCACGCCGAGCGGCAATCCTTCGGTGGTCGCCACAAAGGTCGAATGAAGATGCAGGCCGTTGCTTTGGGCGGCGGTCTGGTTCGTTCCGATGACTCCCAGTCCTTCGCACGAAACCAGTCTTGAATAGTTGAGGTCGGTGCCGTCCTGGATGCAGAGCACCGTTTTCTGCGCCTTCATCCGTTGCACGGTGCGTTGGCGGTGGGGGGCCAGAATCGCCTCCATCGTCACCTCCGAATCGTCCGGCTTGTCGATCATCCGGTAGTATCCCTTGATCGCCGCCCAGTCGCCTTGTGCCACCGCGCAGAACGCGCGCCCGGGCATCTCTCCTTGGGAACGAGCACAGTCCACCAGACGCTCGGAAAGTCGCTGATCTCCCAATGACGCTCCTCCAAACTCGTTGTTTGCCCACTCGTCTCCATCGAGACCTTCCGTGATCTCGAGCGCCGCCGGGCCGATGGGCTCGGCAATGCCCATTCGGGCCCGCCAATCCGATTCCAGGGGATACACGTAGATGCTTTTCACGGATTTGGCCTTCTTGTGCTCCCTGTCCTGTCTTCCGCGCCCCTGCGTCTCTCCGATGATGACCCAGTTCGCCGCCCGGTAACAAGTTCCGGCGAACTGTTCCGTGTCGACGAAGCTCTCGAGGAGCCAGGGACGATAGCCGTACTGCGCCTCGTAGTCTTCTCCCACAGTGCGCACCGCCATCCCCAGAACCCGCGAGGCCAGATTCCGGCATCGGACCTGGGGCCGGATCAGAAACCGGCTCATCCCCACCACCCGATGCAACTGTGCCTTCCGAACCTCCTCGTCCCACCCGATCCACTTGTCCCGGGAGGAAAGCGCCAATGCCGCGGCCGAAAAACCAAGGCCCCCGAGCCATCCGTGTTCCGAACCGATCAGGTACCGTATCTGCGCCCCCACCTGGAGCCCGGCTCCCTGCGGATGCTCCCGGATCATCATCTCGTTCCAGATCCGCATCTGGTCGAGGTTCGAAACCTTAACGAGCGACAGTCCCCGGACCTCTCCCGCTTCAGACGGCACGGCTTTCGGTTCTTCGACGGCATCCGGAAGTCTCCGTGGACTTCGCTCCTTCCTGGGGTTTCGGGAACCCGTGGCGGGCAGCTCAAGAAGTCCTTTGGCTTCGAGCTCCTTCAGCGCTTTCACGCACCCGGCCGTCTGCTCCTTCCCCCGGGCATCGACAAAGCCGAACTCCCGGCAGACCGCCCGCCCGGCTTCCGCCCGGTTCTTGTTTGCCTTCGATCTCAGGAAGGTCTGAAGCGCATCGATCCCGGCCGTCAGGACCTGTTTTATGAGGTTTTGTTTTTCCATGCTTCAACGGTACACGGACCCGTTAAAAAAGTCCAGCACCTTTTTTGGGGCTAAGGGCAGCACTAGGGGTCTCCCGCAGAAACCTTCAGGGGAATTTCATCGATCACGCCATTGCGGATCCGGTATCCCCGAAGGGGTGGCGGTTCCGTGGCAAGTGATGTCAGAAGGTAGACCAGATCCGGATAAAAAGCGAGACGGACGTCCGTTTCGGAAGGGTAAGGGGGGGTCGCCGGATGGGAGTGGTAGATCCCCCAGATCTCAAGCCCTTCCCGGCGAAGGTCCTTCTGGACCTGGAACTGTTCTTTCGGATTCATTTCATAACGGACAGGGGAGTGGAAGGTGTTTTCCATCGGAACCACGCGGGTGGGCCCTCCTCCCGGCGGAGACGCGACCAGCCCACAGCATTCTTCAGGGTATACAGATCGGGCGTGGGAGACGATTTCTTCGTAGAGAGGACGAGGGAATACCAGGTCCGTCAAGGCTCGATCCATCAGATCGAACAGGCCCAGTCCGTAGATCCGCTGACCGAATGGATGGACGGGTGGGCACCGCACAGGGGACAGTTCGGATCCTTGGGAACCCTCACTTTCCGGAAGGTCATCGCCAGGGCATCGTAGATCAGGAGACGGTCGTTGAGGACCTCTCCCATCCCCAGAAGCAGCTTGATGACCTCCACCGCCTGCAGGGTTCCGATCGTTCCTCCCAGGACCCCCAGCACGCCCGCTTCCGAACAGGATGGCACCAGTCCGGGGGGAGGGGCTTCCGGATACAGGCACCGGTAGCAGGGGGTATCCTTGTATCCCTCCAGAACCGCGACCTGTCCTTCAAAACGGAGTATAGAACCCGAAACCAGCGGTTTTTTGAGAAAAAAAGCCGCATCGTTGACCACATAGCGGGTTCCGAAATTGTCAGAGCCGTCGACGATCACGTCATAGTCACGGAAAAGATCCATGACATTTTCCGCAGTCAGCTTTTCCGAAACAGGAACAACGTGAACATCCGGATTCATGGCCGTCAGGGTTTCGAAGGCCGAAAAAACCTTCGGTTTCCCGACGGTTTTCGTCGAATGGAGAATTTGCCGCTGCAGGTTGGACAAATCCACATTGTCCATGTCGACGATCCCGATGGTCCCTACCCCGGCCGCGGCAAGATAAAGCGCTACAGGGCTCCCCAAACCACCGGCCCCGATAATCAGGACCCTGGATTCCAGAAGTTTCCGCTGACCGGCTCCGCCCACCTCTTTCAGGATGATATGCCGGCTGTATCGTTCGATCTGGTCTTCCCGAAAATCCATGCTGACCTCTACGCCTAACCTTCCAGAATGGTCTTTTCAAGAGGATCCACATGGATCCCCCGCTGCCGCAGATACTGGACTGCGCGCTCGATTTCTTTCAACTCCCCTTCCATCTCGAGTTCCACCCAACCGGACCGGTCGGAAACGTCCGCGCGCCGGATATTCGGTATGACCCGGAATTTCTGGGAAATCTCGTAGAGAATCGGTTCCTTGACCCTCTCTTCGGGAAAGGTCATGTGAAACCGGAGTTTGGTCATCGGCACCCCCCCGCGATGGCGGGAATAATGGACAGTTCGTCACCATCCTTGATGCGCGTATGCGTTCCGTCCAGAAAACGGATATCTTCCTCATTGACATAAATGTTGATGAACCTCCGCACTTCGCCTTTTTCGTCCATCAGGCGCTCCCGGATCCCCGGATAACTGTTGACCAGATTTTCCAGAATTTCCCGGACGCTCCCGCCTGCAAGCTGAACTTCGTTTTGGCCGTTAGCCAGAGGGCGAAGGGGGGTCGGAATGCGGACAAGGACGGACACGTCTTTCTCCTTTCAGGACGGATGGACAATTTTCTGGAACGAGGCCAGGTTCGGATCAATTCCGACCGGCTCCGGCAGATAGCCGGTAAGAGCCTCCATGGTCTTGAGACCGTTTCCCGTAATATAGGCGACCGTCAAATCATCCGGACGGATGGCGCCCTTTTCAGCCCGCTTCTTGAGACAGGCCACCGTCACCCCTCCGGCCGTTTCCGCGAAAATCCCTTCCGTCTCCGCCAACAGGACCATCCCGTTGACGATTTCCGGATCGGACGCCGCTTCCACCTGACCCCGGGATTTGCCGATCACGTCCAGCGCGTAATATCCGTCCGCCGGATTGCCGATCGCAAGGGACTTCGCGATCGTCTTCGGCTTGACAGGGATAAACTGCGTTCGGCCAGCCGCAAAGGCCTGATAAACCGGGGAACATCCTTCCGCCTGGGCGCCGTTGACCCGCAGTTCCGGGTGACGCTTGACGAGGCCGAGGCTCGAAAACTCCTGAAAACCCTTCCAGATCTTGGTCAAAAGCGAACCGGAGGCGATAGGGACGACGACCTGGTCGGGCACGCGCCATCCCAGCTGTTCTGCCGTTTCGAAGGCCATCGTCTTGGAACCTTCCGCATAATAAGGACGAATATTGATATTGACAAAAGCCCAGGGATATTCCGCTCCAATCTCGCTGCAGAGGCGGTTGACGTCATCGTAGTTCCCCTTGACGGAAACAACGGTCGGCCTGTAGATGAGGTTGCCCAGCACCTTGCCCGCCTCCAGATCATGGGGAATAAACACATAACAGTCCATACCCGCGCTGGCGGCATGGGCGGAAACGGAATTGGCGAGGTTGCCGGTCGAGGCACAGGCGACCGTCCGGAAACCAAGTTCCCGCGCGCGGTTGATTGCAACCGCCACCACGCGATCCTTGAAGGACAAGGTGGGATGATTGACCGTATCGTTCTTGATATAGAGATTTTTCAGGCCGAGAGCTTTTCCCAGACGGTCGGCCCTGACCAGTGGCGTCATTCCTGCATGGAGCCCGATCGTTGGTTCTTCCTTGATCGGCAGGAGGTATTTGTACCTCCAGAGGGAATTGGGACCCTTTTCGATCTCCCCGCGGCTCAGGATCTTTCCGATCGCTTCATAATCGTAGTCGACCTCCAGGGGGCCGAAGCAGAAATCGCAGACATGGATCGCGGCAAGATCATATATTCTGCCACACTCACGGCATTTGAGGCCTTTCATCAAAGAAAGGCCCTTCTTGCCTTCAGGAGAGGGCTGGGGTGATGCAGACGGGTTGTTCATAATCTTGAAGCTCCGTAATGGTTGGGTGATCCCCGCAAACGGGACACCGGAGATTTCTTTTGACGCGCACGTTCCGGAATGCAACGGGGAGCGCGTCATACGTCAGGAGGCGGTCAGAGAGAAGCTCTCCCCTGTTCAGGATGATCTTGAGGACCTCCGTGGCCTGGATCGTTCCGATCACTCCGGCAATCACACCCAGAATCCCGGCTTCGGAACAGGTCGGTACGGCGCCGGCCGGAGGCGGTTCCCGGAACAGGCAACGGTAACACGCCGACTTTCCGGGCAGGATGGTCATCACCTGTCCGACAAAGCGGAGGATACCCGCATGCACCAGGGGCTTGCCCAGAATGACCGCAAGATCGTTGATCAGAAACTTTGCGGCGAAATTGTCTGTTCCGTCCACCAAAATGTCATACTGCCCGGCTATCTCACGGGCGTTCTCCGCCATCAATACCGTCTGGTGCTCGCTCACCCTCACATCCGGGTTCAGGAGGGCAATCTTTTCGCGGGCTGATGATACCTTGGGGTGTCCGACATCGCCTGTCCGGTGAATGATCTGACGCTGGAGATTCGACAGGTCCACCCGGTCCATGTCAACCAGTCCGATATGGCCCACCCCTGCCGCCGCAAGGTACAGGGCAACCGGACTGCCCAGACCGCCGGCACCGATAATCAGAACGCTGGAGGACAAAAGCTTTGCCTGCCCCCCTCCCCCGACCTCGGGAAGAAGTATGTGACGGGAGTATCGGAGGATCTGTTCTTCCGTCAGTTCCATCAAGCCTTTCCTTTCGACGCTCCCGAACGCGATCAGAGCGCCAGATATTTTTCCATCGAAAAGTAACGTTCATAACTGTCACAGATGATCGTGACGACATGACTCCCGGGAGGAAGTTCACGGGCCATCATGATGGCCCCCGCCACATTGGCCCCCGAAGACATGCCCGCCATGATTCCTTCTTCGCGGGAAAGCCGGCGCATCATGTCGATCGCCGTCCGGTCGTCGATCAATTCGATTCTATCACAAACCCCACGGTCGAAGATCTTGGGAACAAAGCCCGCCCCTATTCCCTGTATACGGTGCGGACCGGGGCTTCCTCCGGACAGGACGGCACTGGAAGCCGGTTCAAGACCCCATATCCGCACGGAAGGATGTCGCTCCTTCAGGAATCTTCCCACCCCGGTGATCGTCCCGCCGGTTCCCACCCCCGCAACAAAACCGTCGGGAGGCCGGCCCAGCTGTTCGACGATTTCCGGTCCTGTCGTGCGGTAATGGGCTTCCGGGTTGGCGGGATTGTCGAACTGGCGGGGCATGAAAGATCCCGGACGCTCCCGGACCATCGCCTCCGCACGCTGGATGGCACCTGCCATCCCTTCCCGTGCCGGGGTCAGCTCAACCTCCGCCCCCAGGGCCTTCAGATGATGGACGCGTTCCTGGCTCACCCCTTCCGGCATGACAATGATGACAGGATACCCTTTGATCACGCCGATCTGGGCGAGAGCGATTCCCGTATTGCCGCTGGTCGCCTCCACGATGCAACCACCCGGTGCCAGTTCCCCGTTTCGCTCCGCCTGTTCGATCATATAGCGGGCCGGCCTGTCCTTGACCGATCCTCCCAGATTCCGGGATTCCAGCTTGACCCAGATATTCCGGTCAAGGCCCCGGGTGAGAGCGTCAAGAGAAACCATCGGGGTGTGTCCGATCAGCTGTTCGAGCGTCGAGGTCTCACGCCCCGGAGGAACGACCACGCACACTCCCCCCGCCCATAAAGAACAGGATTTCCACTTCATCGTCTCCGTGAAGTTTCGTGGCGTCCCACTCTTCCCGGTCGACAATCCGGCCGTTGTGTTCCACGGAAACAAGCGCCGGATCAAAACCTTTCTGCTGGAGAAGTTGCAGGAGGGACAATCCTTCCTTCACCTCTTCCGGTTTTCCGTTTACCTGTATCATGGCCATTTCGTCAGGTCCCAATCTCCCAGGCCGCCAGATATTCCTTCTGTTCCGACGTCAGTCTCTCGATCTGTACGCCCAGCGCTTCAAGTTTTCTGGAAGCGATCTCCTGGTCCACCTCGGCCGGCAGGGTCAAAACGTCCTTGGACAGCTTGTTCTTGTGACGAACGAGATAGGCGGCACCCAGCGCCTGGTTCGCGAAGCTCATGTCCATCACCTGGGCGGGATGGCCTTCGGCAGCGGCCAGATTGATCAGGCGCCCCTCTCCCAGGACCATAATCTTCCGGCCATCTTTCGTCACATACTCCTCGACGAAATCACGCAGGACCGATTTTGAAACCGAGATGGATTCAAGGTACGGGATATTGATTTCAACATTGAAATGCCCGGAATTGCAGACGATAGCCCCATCCTTCATGTTGTCGAACGCGTCATTTCCGACAACATGGATATTGCCCGTCACGGTTATGAAAAAATCTCCGAGAGGAGCAGCCTTGGCCATCGGCATGACATGATAGCCATCCATGACGGCCTCCAGGGCCTTGACCGGGTCGATTTCCGTCACGATGACGCGCGCTCCCAGCCCCTGGGCTCTCCGCGCGATTCCCCTGCCACACCATCCGTATCCGGCAATGACAACGGTAGAGCCGGCAAAAAGCCGGTTGGTCGCCCGCATGATTCCGTCGAGGGTGGACTGGCCGGTTCCGTACCGGTTATCGAAAAGGTGTTTTGTCTGGGAATCGTTGATCGCGATGACCGGGAACCCCAGAACACCTTTCTGGGCCATGCTCTTGAGACGGATCACGCCCGTGGTGGTTTCTTCCGTCCCCCCCAGCATCTGCTTGACCCAGTCCGGATAACGGCTGTGAAGGGTAGAAACCAGATCCGCACCGTCATCCATTGTCACATGCGGTTTTTTGTCCAGGACGGCATGGATATGGCGGTAATAGGTGTCATTGTCCTCTCCCTTGATCGCATAGACCGAAATTCCTTCGTTCACGACCAGGGAAGCCGCCACGTCGTCCTGGGTACTCAGAGGGTTCGAGGCGCAAAGACTGACCTCCGCTCCGCCGGCCTTGAGCGCTTTCATGAGGTTGGCCGTCTCCGTTGTCACATGAAGACACGCAGACAGCCGAATCCCCGCCAAAGGTTTGTCGCGGGCAAAATCCGCGGCGATTTTCCGGAGAACCGGCATGTCTCTCTCGGCCCAGGCAATCCTGTGAGCCCCGCTTTTTGCCAGATCACGATTCTTGATATCAGATTCCATTACGCCTGCCCTTCTGTTGTTCTGGTGATCGTATCAATTGTGCCTGGATGGCAGACAATCGGGACACCCGTCATGCCCGACGCTCGGCCTCCCGCTTGAGGGGTTCGACCATATCCAGCTTTTCCCAGGTAAAGTCTTCCTCGTTTCGGCCGAAATGACCGTATGCAGCCGTCTTCCGGTAAATAGGGCGACGAAGTTTCAGATGATTGATGATACCCAGCGGCGTCATCGGAAAAAGCTCCCGGACACAATCCGAAATGATTTCATCCGCGAGAATGGATGTCCCCTGGGAATCGACCAGAACGGAGACCGGGTCCCGGACCCCGATGGCATAAGCCAGCTGGACCTCGCAACGCCTGGCCAGCCCGGCGCCAACAATGTTCTTCGCAATATAACGGGCCATATAGCAGGCCGAACGGTCGACCTTCGTCGGATCCTTTCCGGAAAAGGCACCGCCACCATGGCGACCCCATCCGCCGTATGAATCAACGATGATCTTTCTTCCCGTCAGCCCCGCATCCCCCATCGGCCCGCCTGTCACGAACCTTCCAGTGGGATTGATGTGAAAGACGATCTGATCGGGATCGACCAGATGATCCGGCAACACCGGACGCACGACCTTTTCCAGAATGTCGTTGCGGATTTCTTCCTGCGAAATTTCCGGCGCATGCTGGGTCGACAGGACAACCGTATCAACTCCTACCGGAACATTGTCGACATAGCGTAATGTGACCTGGGATTTCCCGTCCGGACGAAGGTACGGAAGAATGCCCGCCTTTCTGACATTGCTGAGCTGACGGGTCAGTCGGTGGGCCAGAAGAATCGGCATGGGCATGAGCTCTTCGGTCTCGTCGGTGGCCATGCCGAACATGAGGCCCTGGTCCCCCGCCCCTCCCGTATCCACACCCATGGAAATGTCCGGAGACTGCGAATGCACCGCCGTCAGGACAGAGCATGTCTTGTAGTCAAACCCGAAAGCGGCATCGGTATAACCGATGTCCTTGATGACCTCCCGCGCGATGTCGTCATAGGCCGTATTGTGCTTGGCTGTGATTTCTCCGGCGATCATGACGATTCCCGTGGTGGTGAGAGTCTCACAGGCCACACGGGCCATGGGATCCTGGGAGAGAATCGCGTCCAGGATGCCATCGGAAATCTGGTCGCATATTTTGTCCGGATGACCTTCGGTAACGGATTCGGATGTAAACAGAAAAGAAGATCGGCCCATTCTTGGGTCCTCCCGCTGACAATATCAGGACAAAAAAAAACCCGGTGCGCGAGCACAGGGTTTACTATCAAACAACGAGTAAATGGCCTGGACTTTTAGCACTTTTTTTAGGTGGTTGCAATATACCTCAAATCAATCCACCCTGCATTTTTACGATATGTCCTGACTCTCCCCGATGTCAAGTGAAAAATCCGGAAAGGGAAAGGAGCCATATCCTCCCCCTCATCCGGACAGAAAGGTTTACATATTGCGAATGATTTCCGACCCGAACTCCGAGCACTTGAGTTCGGTCGCGCCGTCCATCTGACGCGCAAAATCGTAGGTGACCCGCTTTTTGTCAACGGAACCCCGGATTCCCTTGACGATCAAATCCGCCGCTTCGGTCCATCCCATATATCGGAACATCATTTCACCGGACAAAATGACGGCACCGGGGTTGACCTTGTCCAGATTCGCGTATTTCGGGGCCGTTCCATGGGTGGCTTCGAATCCGGCCGCACCGGATTCATAATTGATATTGGCTCCGGGCGCGATCCCGATTCCGCCAACCTGTGCGGCGAGGGCATCCGACAGATAATCCCCGTTGAGATTCAGCGTGGCGATGACGTCATATTCCGCCGGTCTCAGCAGAATCTTCTGCAGAAAAGCGTCCGCGATCTCATCCTTGATCAGCAGTTTACCCGAAGGGGCGTTACCGCCGCATTCCTCCCAAGAAACCGTCTTGTCCCCGAACTCTTCCTTGGCCAGTTCGTATCCCCACTTGCGGAAATACCCTTCGGTGAATTTCATGATATTTCCCTTGTGCACCAGCGTCACGCTTTTCCGGTTGTTCGCCAGGGCGTAACGGATCGCGGAACGGACAAGCCGTTTTGTCCCCTCTTCCGATACCGGCTTGATACCGATACTGGCGGTTTTCGGAAAGCGGATCTTTTTCATGATATTCGCTTTTTCAAACACCTTGTACAGTTCGGCGATCACCGGATCTCCGGTTGGCCATTCGATACCGGCATAGATGTCTTCGGTGTTCTCCCGAAAGATGATCATGTCGACCAACTCCGGATGCTTGACGGGACTGGGCGACCCGAACCAGGACACCGGGCGGACACAGGCGTACAGATCCAGCTCCTGACGTAACGCGACGTTGATACTGCGGATACCGCCTCCGACCGGAGTGGTCAGGGGTCCCTTGATCGCCACCAGAAATTCCCGGTAGGCGTTCAGGGTGTCTTCAGGAAGCCAGGTGTTGGGCCCATAAACCTCGTTGGCTTTTTCTCCGGCATACACTTCGAACCAGACCACTTTTTTCTTGCCCTTGTAGGCTTTTTCGACAGCGGCGTCGAACACGCGCACGGAAGCGTTCCAGATATCCTGTCCCGTTCCGTCACCGGCGATGAACGGAACAATCGGATGGTCCGGCACAAGCAACTTCCCGTTCTTCATTTCGATTTTCTGGCCTTGCTTCGGTGGGGCGACTTTCTCGTAATTTGGCATTCCTCTTTACTCCTTCGTAAAGACACTCCAGTATTATGGCCGCTTCACAGCGAACGGCCCCGCACAGGCGCACGACCCCGCTTTGGCACGTTCTTCCTCGAACGTATTCCGTAGATCACGGGACGCCAGGCAACGCATCGGCTTTCAGAAAGACCCGATCGGGGATCAATATCAGATGGATTTCAGAAAGGTATCAGAACCATGTCCGGCAGATAGCCTCAATTCGCCGGACCTCCCGCATCTCGCTTTGTCCACTCCGGCACGCCGCACCCAACCGCCCAATGGCCATGCGAAGCCGATATCCACTCCGAACAGACCGGCATCTCAAGAGCCCTTATCAATGGATTCCTGCGATCTGACCGAATAGAGCGATAACGCACTTAGCGTGCGGATTCATGATAGTTTTTCATAAAACGCGACGGGTGTCCAGAGCAAAGATGACAGGGAAGAAATAAATCAATAATACCAAGTTGATATCAGGAGATTCGGGATCGTCTGTCCGAATTTATGACTGCCGCAGACAGGAAAAAAAATGGTAAGACTTGCGAATTCGCACATCAGAAAACCCGATAAGGGTTCGCATGGGAAATCGCGCGGGGACCAGACTTGGCGTATCCCAGATTCAGGCATATACGATCAGAGGATGCCAATGAGAAGAAAGGGTGACAATGCAAGATTTCTCAGGATGTTTCAGGGATCAGCACAGGCAAACGGCAGAAAGGTTCAAAAAGATCCATAACGACAATCATCAATCGGCGTTCTGAAGGCGAAAACGGAGAACATTGTGATCCCGACCCAAGCCTCGATCCCGGACGGGCTGACAACGGTCGAATACAAGGCCGTGGCCGCGGAGAGACCGGAGAGATGAGGCGGCCCGATTCGGCCCTCAACGCTCTGAAACTTCTCGAAAAGAAACTCGAAATATCGAATCCGGGACGTTCATGGAGATCAAGATTAAGGCTCCCCATTCTCGCGAATGGCGTTTCCCTTCTCTGATTATTTAAGTATCTCAGAGGTTAGGCTTGAACCTTAATCCTCCGGGATCCTGTCCATCCGAACATTCCCAGGATTCCTGTTGCCATAAGCCATAATGTGGAAGGTTCGGGAGTGGCACTGACCGGAGTTTGTGAAAGGGGAGCCCCGATCGTAAAGGTTAAATCAGCTGAAGCATTGCCGGTAACATATCCAGAAAGGTCATCAGAATATGTGAGGAGGTAAGCATCACCCGCTACCGTTTGAAAAGTGAGGTCTGTTAGAAGGCCGCTTCCCGTCCCGAAATCATTCTGGGAGTAAGTTGCCAAGGAACCAGAAGGACCTGATACACTAACTTGTAAAAAACTTGATCCGCCCTGTACGGACCCAGTATTTGAAAATGAAGCTTTAAAGGAAAGTGGAAGGCTGATCTCACTCCCATTTCCGGTAAAAACTCCCGAAAAGTTAATACCACTCTCAGCATAAACTCCGTAATCTAAAGAGGACGGAAAGGTATTTGTTATGGAAACCGCATGATTAAAAGTGAGCACTCCTGTATTTGACAGATTGCCTTGGGTCGTAATATCAGAAATGATTTTTCCCTGGGATGTGGAATAGGAGTAGTTCTCAGTGTTAGTATCCGAAGTGCTTGGATTGCCTTTATTACTTGCATAAACAGTTGTTGGTGAAGCTTCGGAACTATTGAAGGGAGATCCCGCCCCTCCATAGTAAGCAATCTTATTCGTGGTAGATGCCTGGAATTCCCAGCCGGTAAGATCCAGCATGGTTGCATTTGCATTTGATAGACGTATAAACAACGTTGAAATGATCAAGAAAACGAATAATCCACCATGTACGCTGAACTTTCTGAAGCAGCTCATCTCCCCTCCCCGGTGTCGAATTATATTTCTCTGCTACCTTTCTTTGATGCTCAATCAATCATTTTTAAGAAATGCAACTTGAGTGCCAACGACTTGAATTTCACATTTTTATCAATTGAACGCTGTTAATCTTGAATATTTCGTATCATTATTCTGTAAGGAAATTTGACGGATGTTAAATATAATGACAGGTTATAGTCAATTGTTGTCTGTTAGAGATCAAGAGGAAGCACGATTCGCACCAATCAGGGCGGGTTGTTGGAGGTTTGCGGCGCACTTTCCGTAAAGCCAGAAAGGATTCTCAACAGATAAGACCCGACAAAACCTCCTGAGGAACGATAACCCCCTCAATTTCTTCCTGCATTCCTCTCGTAACGCTACTCCCAATACTGTCGTCGATATCGATGAGGGCTAGGCCATACCTATGGACGTTTCGAAGAGGGACTTCGGAAGGAATCCGTGAATGGACGGGGACCGGGAGGCATCCAGGGTGAGGGTAACCACAAGGCAAAAAGGGGAGAGTTTTCATTCCGGCCTTGTACCGTGGGATTTTTCTTTGACCTCACCCCTCCCCTTATCTTGACGTGTCTCGCTTTCAGGAAGGAGGGAAAATATTCGCCAGAAATGGAACAGAGAGGAAAAGACCGGAGGATTGAATCTCTTAACTATAGATGAAATATGGTGGAGCTGAGGGGGATCGAACCCCTGACCTCAAGACTGCCAGTCTTGCGCGCTCCCAACTGCGCCACAGCCCCATATCGAATTCCCTTGTGAAACATCTTCCGCGATAAAATCAAAAAGGAAGAACAAGAATATGGTCCGGCGAAAAAAAACCG
>DAHWKF010000012.1 GCA_027343785.1 Leptospirillum sp.
AGGTCGAAGACCAGGTCGTCGATAGACTGCATGGCGCGTCTGACAAGAGGATGATCGATGGCGTATCCTTCCAGCCTGAGGGCCAGAACGCTATTGGCCATTGCAGGATAGATGGCGCCCAGCCCCCCCTCCCCTTTCATCCTCGGAATCAGCCAGTCCAACGCTTTCTTGAGCGCCTTGCGCCGCAGGAAAGCTGGCGGATGGCGGTTCCATGACTGAAGGATACGGTCCACGACAAAAAAGAGATTTTTCCAGGAGAGGAGTTTTTTGTCCCAGGCGTAGTGGACCCTGACTTCGTGCATGGGGGTGATGAAAAGCTCCCGTATTCCTTGTTCGGGAGACAGCTCCACGAGAGGCTTGTGATGATAAATAAACAGGAGAGGAACAATGACCGTTCTGGACCAGTAGGAAACCGTATAGATCGACAAGGGAAACCATCGGGGAAGGAGAATCATTTCCGGTGGCAAGGCCGGTACGCCTTTCCAGTCGTATTGTCCGAAAAGGGCGAGTGTGATCCGGGTAAAAACATTCACGTTGATCGCCCCGCCCCTCTCCAGAACCAGGGCCCTGGCTCTCTGCATCGCCGGATGGTCTGCCGTGTACCCCAAAAGCTTGAGGGCCAGGTACGCTTTCACCGTGGCGCTGATGTCCGCCGGCCCACCGTGGTAGAGCGGCCATCCACCGTCTTCCCCCTGAGACTCCAGGATAAAGGGAGCGGCTCGCTGGAAAAAAGAATCCAGCTGGCGGCCCACCAGGAACTGGAGCAAGACATATTCGGATGTGATCGTCACATCCGCTTCCAGGGGTTCTACCCAATAACCTTCTTCAAACTGTCGGGACAAGAGCGACTTTTTCGCCAATCCGATCGTCTCTTCCAGACTGATCTGATCTACCGGAGCGCCTCTCTCCTCCTGTCCGGCGGGCACATCGTTTCCGTCCAGGGAACCAGCCATTCCACCTCTCTCCGACGACGGATTTCTTCCTTCCAACATCCCCTCCTCAAATACCGAGCGACCAAGCCTTCAGACCGGAGGCGCATCCTACAAAAAGAGGACTTTCCTCGGCCCCCTCACCTGGCAGAGGGGGAGACCGGGCTCAATCATTCGTCAGGCGTTCCGGCGCGGACAAAAAACCCCGAAAAGACTCAACACAACAGGCCCCAGGATGCAAAGACAGATTGCATCCATCCGGACCGGAAGGCCTTCAACCAAACAATTATTGTATGGGCGCCATGGCCGCCGGTCAAGGAAATAAGGCCTTTCGTTCCCCGATATCGTCTAAAACGGACGGCAGGAATGAATAAAGATCGTTCCTTGCCCTTCTTTCCGGTCATCGGGTAAAATGTAAAGGTTATGGAGTTGTGGAACCGGAGATAATCTCCCGGTTCTTCCGCCAGAAAGGCAGATCTCCTCAGATTTTATCAGTCCGTTAAGTCACGACCGGAGTACCATGGCCACTTCCAGACAACAAAAAAACCAGACTGAAATCAGGAAACCGGAGCAACCCTCGAACGGGTCTCCTTTTCAGGAGCTGCCCGACGAGGAGTTCTTCAGCCCCTCCCGTCCCCGGGAAGAACCCGGTTTCAGTCCGGTCACCATCGCGATCTATATCGTTATCGGTCTATTGCTTGTGGCCGGAATAGGGGGTTCCATCGTCGGATTCCGGAATACGCCCCTGTGGATTTCCCATACGCCCGTGTCAAAACGGAGCATCAGCACACGGACGACCTTCAGGGAAATCCATGGCAATGGATGGACACTGACGTTCCAGATGATGCTCAGTCCCTCCGTCGCCTATTTCAAAACCCACCTGACGGGAAAGGTTCCCGTGAAGTACCAGCTGATCGGAGCAAGTTACAAGATCGGAAACGGTTCCGTGATTCCGCTGAAACTGCCACCGGCCTATCTGCTCTTTGAACCGCTTTCCCCCGACGAAACCACGGAAAGGACCCTCTGGCTCGGCGGATCTCCTGTCAACTCCATCACCCTGCAGATCCGGATCGACGACGGACAAGGGATCCGGAGCGAGAGCCTCACTTTCGACTAGCCGGAGCATCCGGTGATCTGTCCGCAAGCGACTCTCCACATCCTTTGTCGAGAGCGCGTGCAATCCTTTCCCGGAGTTCTGCGTCTTCCATTCCGCTCAAGGACACCGCTTTCTCCCGGCTGGTCAGCCCCTTTTCTACCCGGATCCGGGAGGATGGACAGTCCAGCCATCGGGACAGATCCGCGACCAGACGCTCATTGGCTTTTCCGGCACGGGCCGGTGCCGAAATATCGGCTACCAGGATCTCTTCCGACTGAAACAGGACATCCCTCTTTTTTCCGGGACGCACCCGTAACCGTACAATGCCGTTCCTGACCGTCCGGATCAGCCAATCCGGGACGACGATCTCAGGAGTCTTCGCGGACATCCGATTCCTTTTCCCCGGATCCGGCGGGAGGCGGCGGCCAGGACAGAAGATTCCATTGGGCCTCCAGATTCTCCAGTGTCCGGACCATCTCTCCGGTGTCCTTCTTGATCCGGGCCAGTTCAAGGAGCCAGCTTTCCCGTGTACGGGCAAACCAATCCTCCGCCCGACGACGCCGTTCTTCCGCGTCTGACAGGATCTCCCGGGCGGACAAGTCCGCGTCCCGGATAACCTCTCCGGCCTCCTTACGGGCTGCCTCAAGGGTGTTCTGCGCTTGCATCTTGGCTTCCAACAAGGTATCCGACAGAAGCCTTTCCTTTTTCTCAAGCTCAGACACGAGGCTCTCCACCCGGGCCAGTTGTTCGGACTGGGTACGGTAGGCGGCGAGGAGTTCCGTCATTTCATCGGAAATACGGACAAGGGTATCGTCCACCTCCTTGGGTTCGTACCCCCGAAAAACCCTTGAAAATTCGAGATGTCTGATTTCATCGATACGTCCCTGGTCGATCATGGAGCATTTCTCCTTTCTGGAAATAAGGATCCGAACAAACCCGGCTGGCTAATAGAGAAAGTGCTGGATGACCTGAATGAGAAATATCGCGATAAGCGGAGAAATATCCATGCCTGCCAGCTTTTCCGGAGGAACGAGCCGCCGGAGGGGAGCGAGCACCGGTTCGGTGATCTGGTGAAGGATGCGGACAACCGGATTCGACGGATCCGGCGACACCCAGGATATCAATGCCCGGATAATGATGATCCAGGAGTAGAGTGTCAGTAGACGGTCAATGGCGAGAATCGGATCCCTCCCTGCTGATTGTGGATGACATGTTCTTCGATCGTTCAACCATCCGGGAAATGGCGTGGATGAAAGCTCCCCGGACCCCTCTTTCTTCCAGCGCCACAACGCCTTCAATCGTGGTACCGGCCGGAGATGCGACCCGTTTTCGCAGTTCCGACGGATCCAGACCCTCGTCCAGAATCAGCGAGGCGGTTCCCTTGAGCATCTGGGCGGAAAGAAAAATCGCGTCCTCCCGTTTCAGTCCATGGCGAACCCCCGCGTCGGCCAGGGATTCGAGAACCATCGCCATCAGCCCCGGTCCCGACCCTGCCAGCGCTGTCGCCACGTCAAAATCCTTCTCCGGAAGCATCATAACACGCCCCAGTTCCAGAAAAATGCGGGAAACCCGGGAGAGGTCATCGGAGTTGGCCCGGGCGCCGGGCGCCACCACCGTCATCCCTTCTCCCCGTGTCAGGGCGAGGTTGGACATGGTCCGGATCCAACGCCAGTCGGGAAGAGCCTCTTCAAGGAGGTCCAGTGGTGTCCCCGCCATCACTGAAACGCCGAGAGGACGGGCCTCCATCTTCCGGAGGGAAGTTGCCAGGCCTAAGAACAGGGATGGCTTGACAGCCCAGAACACCAGGGAAGGGGGTGCGGTTTCCCCCAACCGGAGCAGATCCGACACACCGCCGACCGTTTCGACATTCCCTTCCCTCAACAGGCGCTCGCGAACCCCGGGATCCGGGTCGCATACCACTGTCCGCGCAGACTCGCCCTGTCGACCCAGCTTTCTGAAACCTGAGAGGAACGCCTGTCCCATCCTTCCCGCGCCGATCACCCAGCAAACATCAGCCCCCGCCAACGACTGGCTCACGTTCCCCTCCCGTTTTCTCAAAGAAATATCGACCAATGCGGATTTCCGTCGACCCCGCTGCCACCGCTTCCCGGAAATCGTCCGTCATCCCCATCGACAATGTCTTCCCTCCATCGGGAAAAAACCGGTCATACAAGACCCGACCCTGTCGGAAAACGGCCAGGGAGGCTTCCCTGTTGCCCGGAGGAGGGCCCATGACCAGAAATCCCGAAACGGACAATTCCGGCCAGCCTTGACATTCTTCCATCAGGATTTCCACCTCCTCGTCGCGCACGCCGGAGCGCCCGGCGATACCCGTGAGGTTGATTTCCAGCAGGACCTCCTGCCGAATTCCCGACCGACCGGCCTCCCGCGCCAGAGCGGGAAGAATGGACGGCCGGTCGATGGTCTCCACCCGGTAGACCGGCCGGTATCCCTGTCGAATCGAGCGTCGTTGCAGGGCCCCGATGAAATGGAAAAAAGGCTGAAAGGGGAGGCGCTGAAAAAAGTCAATCCGGTGGCCCAGCGATTCCCACCTGTTTTCCGCAAGATGGCGCAGACCCGCTTCAAAAAGTGCCAGCGCATCCGCATCCGACCGGCCTTTCGTGACACCGACAATTCCGGGGAATTCGCCGCCCGGAGAAGCTCTGGAAATCTCCGCCCGGAGAGTCTCCAGCCGGGCCGATAAAACGTCCCGCAACGTCTCCATCCGCCGGATTACCCGCTTCTCCGGATAAAATTCAGCATGCTCCTCCCCGCCCGCTTCTCGCCCATCCCGCGATGGGAGTAAAACAACTCCGGATGGCAGACGGTGCACAGGGGAATTTCCCCGATAGACTTGTCCTGAAATCCGGCCTGCTCCAGCTGATAACGAACCAGACCCGGCAGATCCAGACGTGGCCGGCCGGACGCTCCGGACCAGCCAGGCCACAGTTGTCGGACTTCCGACCACACTTCCTCTCCGACCGGGTAGCAGCACGACTTGACGGAAGGACCGATCACCGCCAGAAATTCTCCGGGAGACATTCCGGAGGCCGCCTGCAAAAGACGAATCGCCTCCGGCACGATTCCCCGGACGGCCCCTCGCCATCCGGCGTGGACCGCCGCCACATGGCGACCTTCAGGGTCGGAGATCAGGACGGGAAGGCAGTCGGCCGTCCACACGGCCACCGATATGCCGGAGGCGGAGGTCCAGCCGCCGTCGGCTTCCGGCGGGGGCCCTTCCTGCTCCCCGTCGCCCACCTCCAGCACTTTCTGGCCATGGACCTGCCGGAAAAAGCGGACTTCCGCCCCCGCGGGTTCGGAGAACCGGGTCCCGAAACCATGTCCGATCCCCCGAACAAGAAGGAGGGGATGCCGGAGAAACACTTAGGAATCTCCCCGCTTTCTCCAGATGGCAGGACGGTCAAATTCATCCCCGGAAGACGGAGGCTGCGGAGGGAGACGGTCTGACGGATAGCCCATTCCCGCACTTCCCGGAGACCGCTGTTTGCGGAGGTAAGCGGGGATCTCCTGGATCTGCTCCGGATCCAGCGTTTCTTCTTCCGGGAGGGATTCCGGCTGCTCGTCGTCCCTGTCGAAACCGGCCGCAATCACCGTAATGCGGATTTCCTCCCGCGGCTCATCTTCGACCACCGTTCCGAAGATCATGTTGATTCCCTTGTCCCCCTCTTCCTGGATCAGCCTGGACGCCTCGATGACCTCGTGCAGCGTCATGTCCGACCCGCCATGAAAGTTGACCAGAACACCCCGGGCTCCCCGGATGGAGGCATCTTCGAGCAACGGGCTGTTGATGGCGTGTTTAGCCGCAACACTCGCGCGACCTTCCCCCCGCCCGACGCCGATACCCATGACGGCTCTTCCCATCCGCGCCATTGTCGTCTTGACGTCCGCAAAATCCAGATTGATCAGTCCGGGTCGGGTGATGATGTCCGATATTCCCTGGACGCCCTGGCGCAGGATGTCGTCTGCCTTCTTGAAGGCGTCGGTAATCGGAACGCTCTTGTCGACCACAGACAGGAGGCGGTCGTTCGGTATGATGATCAGCGTATCCGTGGTTCGTTTCAATTCCTGGAGACCTTCCAGGGCGTTTTTTTCCCTCTTGGGGCCTTCGAATCCGAACGGACGGGTGACCACGGCCACCGTCAGGGCGCCTGATTCCATCGCTACCTGGGAGATGACCGGTGCGGCACCGGTTCCGGTTCCCCCTCCCATACCGGCTGTGACGAAGACCATGTCGGCACCTTTCAGGACACCGCGGATTTTTTCGATATCTTCCATGGCCGCCCGTCGTCCGACCTCGGGATTCGCCCCGGCTCCGAGGCCCCTTGAAAGCTGTCCTCCAATCTGGATCCGTTGGGCCGAAATTCCGTTCAGCGCCTGCAGGTCGGTGTTGACCGCCACAAACTCCACCCCGGTGACCTTTTCGCGGACCATGGTGTTCACGGCGTTGCATCCGCCCCCACCAACGCCCACTACAAGGATACGGGCTTCCAGAAGTCCGGACTGCTCGTAGTCTATCAAGGGTTCCCTGTCGTCCATCAGTCAAACTCCATTACGGAAAACGCACGTCTCCCGAAGGGGAGGGTTTCAGATAATTTCCCTGAACCAGTTCAGCAGGCGGGAGGAGCCGGACATCTTCTTTTCCTTTTGCCGTTCGGCGCCTTTCCCGGAAGGACTCCCTTCGGATTCTTCTTCAATTATCAGGTCCCAGTGATCCCGCGCATAATACAGCAGGCCGATGGCGGAGGAGAATTCGGGCTGCAGTGCCCGTTCGACAAGGCCCTGGATCCTGGGCCTGACGGATCCCACAGTGACATGCAGGGGCGACAGGATCTTCTGGGCAAAAGGGATCATCTTGGGCATCCCCACCACGCCGCCGGTCAGGACGACCCCGCGCTGCAGGCGATTCTCCAGTCGCATTTCCCGGAGCTCCCGGGCCACGATTCCGAGAATTTCCGCGAGTCTCGCTTCAACCACGTCCATCACCTGGGCTGACTGTTCGGGAGAGGGTCCCGGTGAGAGGGTTTCAGGGGTTTCTCCCGCATCTGGAAGAACCGATCGCCCCAGTGCCTCGATCTTGATCCGTTCCGCCTCATCCTGCGACACCTGGAGGACGATCGCCAGGTCCTTGGTCATGTTGATGCCCCCATAGGGGAAGATGCGGATGGCGGCGAGGGCTCCATTGACGAAGACCGCCAGATTGGTGGTACCGCCTCCGATATCCACGACGGCCACACCCAGTTCCTTGTCGTCTTCCGTCAGAAGCACCCGTGCCGCAGCCAGCGGCTGGAGGACCAGATCCCCTTCCCGGAGCACAAGCCCCGACCGTTCGATGGTCCGCTTGAGGTTGGCAATCACCATGTCGGACCCGCGGATGACATGGACGTGCGCCTCCAGCCGGGCACCGACCATCCCCACCGGATTGGGAATATTGGCCAGGTCGTCGATCGTGTAGGACTTGGGAATCACGTGGAGAATTTCCGAGGCCGGACGGTTGACCATCGACCGGGCTTCCTGGAGGACCTTCTCGATATCCGACGGCTGAACCTCGCGATCCCGAAGGGCGATGGTCACCCGCTGGTCCATGCCGACAACCTCCCCGCCGGCAAAACCCACAATGACATTCCTGAGGGGACGCCCTGCCATTCTCTGGGCCTGGTCGACCGCCCTGTTGATGGCGGCAACGGCCTGCGGAACGCCGATGATCGTCCCGTTACGGAGCGCCGTGCCTGTCGGAGACACCCCGAGACCAACGATTTCAAACATATTGTCATCGACCGAATGTCCGGCCACAGCCACGACTTTCGTAGAACCCAGATCTACCGCCGCATAAAGAGGATTGCTCGACACCTGCCCCACATCCTTCATCTCATCCGTTCATCATGTTTGCCGTTGCCGGAAGACTCCGCTTCTTTCGCAAAAAACCCGGTCCCGATTGTCGCATATAAGGGGAAAACAGGACAACATCCCGGGACGCATCTCTTACCGGAGAAATCAGCGGACCCGGGATGTCTTGCCTTCCGGCTTGTCCGGAGCCGGCATGGGAGGGTTCGGACGGACCAGGATCATCCCCTTGAAACGGAGGTCATACCCTACGGGAATCACGCCTTCGGGCAGGGCCTCCCGACGGGACAACAACCGGGAGTAGAGACGAAAAGGCCGGCAGGTGGAGGTTTCCGGCAAGACAAGATAGAACGACGAACGGTCCGGAAAAAACCGGATTTCATGCCGCTGCCGAAAAACGAAAAGATTTCCTGCCGGAGCGCCGGAGGAATGGCAACGGGAGACCAGGCGGATGGCGTTCACCAGCCGTTCACCGCCCCGGGGACCCAACGGAGAACGGACAATGATATCGGGCATGGACCGGACCTCCGGCACAACCCGTCCATTTAAAACCTTTCCGTTCGAAAGGAGGTAGGCCACATAGAGGGGGTTTTCCGACGGCAGGTCGGTTCCCGACGGCAAAATGGCCGAGGAAGACTTCAGGACCGCCATCGGTTTTCTCAAGTGGAAGGTGAGTGTCGTTGCACCCCAGGGGAAGGTCTTGGAAGACGCTTCCCTGATCCAGGGGTAACGGTGAACCCACTCGACCAAGGTATCCCCACGACGAAACGTGTCCCCGGGCGCATTTTCCACCCAGGTACGGACGGTATCAGGCGTGACCACCGGCCATCCGGTGACGACCATACCCGGCAGCGCGGGACGGAAAGAATGGCCGGGATGGATTGACAGCAGGGTCAGGAAGAGGAAAAAAAAACCCGTCAGGATGATCCGCCCCTTTCCTCTCCATTTCCGGCGGGAAAGTTCCGGGGTTGCCGACGTCGGTTCGGGAAGAACGGGGGGGTTCGCAGACATGACTAGGGGACGAAAGCGGGGGACCTGGAATCCAGACAGGCCGAGGAGAGGATGGCTTCCACCAGATCCTCGAAAGACAATCCGCACCCGCGCGCTATTTCTGGAATGAGGGAGGTTTCCGTCAGTCCCGGGAGGGTGTTGATCTCGAGGACGACCACCCTTCCGTCCGGAAGGACAAGCGTATCCAGACGGGCGACCCCCCGTAGCTCCAGGAGTGAAAAGGCCCTGATGGTCGCATCCTCAAGCCTTTCGGAGACGGCTTTCTCCAGAACGGCCGGAAAAATATGCTTCGATTTCCCCTTCCGGTACTTTGATTCGTAGGTGTAGAACGGTTCGGACGGATCAGGCAGAATTTCGATGGCGCCCAGATAACGCCCATCCAGGACCCCCGACTGAACCTCCCGTCCCTCAAGAAAAGGCTCCACCAGAACCCGGGACGAATGCTTCCCGGCCTCGGCAAGAGCGCGATCCAGATCCGCCGCCCGGTCGACGCGGGTGACACCGATGGAGGAACCCGCGTCTTCCGGTTTGACCATATAGGGGAGCGGGAAGGGAAATATTTCGGGAGGCGGAGACGAGCCCGCTACCAGGGCCACCGTTTCGGGAACATCCAGTCCTCCGGTGCGAAAGAGGGTGCGGGAGATGCTCTTGCTCATCCCCAGGGCGCTACCCAGAACACCGGACCCGGTGTAAGGGATTCCCATCACCTCCAGAAACCCCTGAAGAGACCCGTTCTCCCCATGGCCACCGTGTGTCGCCAGGAAACAGGCGTCGGGTGAGAATCGGTTCAGTGTCAGGAACAGGTCGGACCCGACCTCCACCGGAACCGCCTCGTATCCTCTGGAACGCAGGGCTTCCAGAACAGCCCTTCCGCTCATCCTCGAGACGGCGGCCTCCGGAGAATCGCCCCCCATCAAGACCGCCACCTTCTGAAAATCTCTCTTCGTCACGAATCCGTCACCTTTCAAACCGTTGCGGGAGACTCTTCCGGCACGATCTCCACCTCCGTCTCGAGCCAGACCCCATTCTCACGAAACACCGCGTTTCTGACATCCTCCAGAAGCGAACGGAAGTCCCGGGACAGGCCGCCGCCGGTGTTCACAAAAAAATTCGCGTGCCGCGGGGAAACTTCGATCGCCCCGCGCCGGGCCCCTTTCCAGCCGGACGATTCGATGAGCCGGCCGGCAAAATCATCCGGAGGATTGCGGAAGACGGAGCCCAGACTCGGCTTGTCCAGAGGCTGTATCTCGCTCCTTTTCCTGCGGAGAATCTCCCACTCTTCCAGAAGATGGGAGGATTCACCAGGGATACTCTCGAGAACAGCTCCAATAATCACACAACCTCGCCACCGGGAGGAATTTCCCGACAGATCCTCGTTCTGAAACTCGGAAGTGCGATAGGAAAAGAGGAGATCGTCTCGTGAAACCGAGAACGTCCGTCCGTCGGGCCAAGCCAGACGGACTTCGCAAAGAATGTCCGACATCTCTCCTGTCGTGGTTCCGGCGTTCATCACGATCCCTCCGCCCACCGTTCCGGGGATACCGGACAAGAATCCCAGCCCCCCCCGTCCCTGTCGTGCCGCGTGAAAAGCGATCCTCGGCAAGAAAGCGCCGGCATCCGCTTCGATCAGGCCATCCGGACGGAACTGGAAACGGTCCATCTTCTTCAGCGAGATGATCGTTCCCATCAACCCGCCATCCGGAAACAGGATATTGCTCGCATTTCCGATGAATCGAGCAGGAGAAGGCAGAGTGCCTGCCCGGATCCGTTCCAGAACCACCAGAAGTTCTTCCAGGGATTCGGGCAGGGCGACAACCTGTCCGGGGCCCCCCGTCCGAATCGAGGAGAGTCGGGCGAGGGCTTCCTCGAAAAAGATCATCCCACCACCCGGCTGGACTGTTTCAGTCGGGAAAGGATCTCTCCGCCCAGATGGGTCACGTCCCCCGCCCCCATGGTCATGAGAAGATCTCCCGGCTTCAGGATCACCATCAGCGTGGAGGCCATCTCTTTTTGATCCGGGGCAAAGAAGGCTTCGTTGCCGAATCCCGCGCGCACCTCCCGGAACAGCCTTTCGCCGGTGATGCCTTCGATCGGAAGCTCGCCGGCCCCATAGATCTCTCCCAACACCAGAACGTCCGCCAACCGGAATGCCGCCGCAAATTTCGGCAGAAGATCCCGTGTTCGGGAAAATCGGTGGGGCTGAAACGCCACGACCAGCCTGCGGTCAGGGTAGGCCTGGCGAGCCGCGGCCAGCGTAGCCGAGATTTCAGTGGGATGATGGCCGTAGTCGTCGACGATCCGGATCCCCCCTTCCTCGCCAACATCGGTAAACCGCCGCCCGACGCCCCGGAAACGGAACAGGGCATCACGCGTACTTTCGGGATCCAGTCCGAAATGATGGGCGACGGCAATCGCGGCCAAAGCGTTGGACACATTGTGGAGTCCTGGCACATTCAAGGTGAACACGCCCAGGTCCTTCTTTCCCATCCGGACGGAAAACGTCGTCGACAATCCTTCCGGACTCACGTTGAAGCCGACAACGTCCGCTTCCGGGACAAAGCCATAAGTCATCAGGGGGATTTTCAGGGAGGGAAGCATCTTTGACAGTTCGGGATCGTCGAGGCATGCGACGGCAAGCCCATCGGCAGGGACGGATTCCAGGAAACGACGGAAGGCGTCCTTGAGATGGTCGAACGACCGGTAAAAGTCCAGATGCTCCTGGTCGATATTGGTCACCACCGCGACTTCGGGCGTCATTTTCAGAAAGGAGCCATCACTCTCGTCCCCTTCCGCGACAAAAAACGTTTTTTTCCCGACACGGGCATTCCCCCCGAACCCGGGCACCTTTCCACCCACGACGCAGGTTGGATCCAGCCCGCCACGCATCAGGACATGGGCGATCATGGAGGTGGTGGTCGTCTTTCCGTGCGAACCTGTCACGGCAACGCCGCGAAAATCCTTCATGATCCCGGCAAGGGCCTCTCCCCTGTGCACCACGGGGATTTTCCGGCGGATCGCTTCCATCAGCTCCGGATTGCCCGGTGTTATGGCCGTGGAGACGATCACCGCATCGACATCCCCTACCTGTTCGGTCCGATGGCCGACAAAAACCCGGGCCCCCAATTCGGAAAGACGGCGGGTGAGATCGGTCTGGCTCATGTCCGATCCCGTCACACGGGCCCCCCGTGCGAGCAGGATCTCTGCGACCGGCGCCATGCCGTTCCCTCCAATCCCTACAAAGTGAAAGGATTTCAGACTGTCATTCCACATCGTTCCTCCTTCGATCTTTCACTCCCGGGTGTCCGCGCCGTTATCCGGTCCGGCAACCACGATCCTTATCGGTAATATAACCGATTCGGACAGGCGTTCTTGTGATTATGGACAAGTTTCTGTCATTTGGAAACAGGTTGGTCGTCTTTTCCCCCATTCGTGTCCTGATCCAGGAGGTTGCGAAGCCACTGGCCCGAGGACCTTCCGGGCGACAATTTCCAGGCGGCGACCGCTGCCTGGTGGAGCCGAGCGGGATCCGACAGGACGTGTAAAAGCTCCCGGGCCCTTTCTTGCGTTTCCGACAGGGACGCGTCGTCCCACATCCACCCTCCGCCGGCATTCCGGACCGCTTCCGCATTCATCCGCTGATGGTCGCGGATAGCCAGCGGATAGGGGACATAAAAAGCGGGGGTTCCGGAGTACGTGATTTCCGCCACCGTCATCGCACCCGCCCGGGCGATCACGAGCGCGCTTTCCTGATACCGCGCCGAAAGGTTTGGGACAAAACCCACCACCGTCGCGGGAATTCCGAGGGAGCGATAGAGTTCTTCCGTTTCTTCCTTTCCCGACTCTCCCGCCTGATGAAAAATCGTGACGGGAAGAGGCGTGTCTTTCAAAGCGGCTTCCAGAATCAACGGAACCTGCCGGTTGATCTGGCGCGCACCCTGGCTCCCCCCCGAGACAAGAACCGGCAGACCTCCCGAAAACCTCTCTGCCGGGGGACAAGCGGGACGGGGATCGATCCCCAGAGGGACTCCGGTGACCTTCCCTTCCCCATAGGGGGAGACCACACCGGCGACCAGCGGTTTCAGAAGCCGGTTTGCCCAGCCCGTCAGGACGTTCGGTTCCAGCAGGAAGACCGGGATTCCCATCAGGGAAGCCGCGATCACAGGAGGAACCTGCACGTATCCACCGGTCCCGATCAGGAGGTCGGGAGCAAAATCCTTCAGGATCCGGATCGCTTCGGAAACGCCCGGGAACATCAGGGAGATCGCCTTCAGTTTCCGGACCGTTCCCTTCCCCATCAAACCCGACGTCCGGATACCGGAAAAAGGGTACCCGTATTCCCTGGCGAGACGTTCCTCCATATTTCCGGGGGAACCGATGTAGAGAACTTCGGCATGGAACTCCCGCCGGGCGGCGGCAAGTATGTTGAGGGCCGGAACGACATGTCCCCCCGTTCCACCGCCGGTCACCGCCAGGCGGACGATCTCCCGGGGAACCCTGTCAGAGTGCATGGGCCTCGACCACCTCTTGTGACGCCTCTTCCTTTGGGACGGAACGTGAAACAGACAGAATGATGCCGACGCCCAGCGCGTTGGCCAGCAGGGATGACCCTCCAAAACTCATGAATGGCAGGGGAATCCCCTTTGTCGGAAAAAGCCCGGTCACCACTCCCATATTGATGATGGCTTCGATCGAAATGGAAAGGGTGAAACCCATGGCCAGGATCCGCCCGGTAAAATCCGGGGCGCGCTTCGCGACCCGCATACCCCTGAAAAAAACAAGACCGAACAGTCCCACCACCCACAGGGTTCCGACAAGCCCAAGCTGTTCCCCCACCAGTGCAAAGATGAAATCGGTTCCGGGCTCCGGGAGAATTCCCCCACCGACCCAGTCGTGCCCCAGCCCTTCACCCGTCATCCCTCCGGAGCCGAGGGCGACCAGGGACTGGCCGAGCTGGGTCGCCGCCGCGGAGGAGGCGTGACGGGCCATCCGGAAATTCGAAAATCGCTCAAGGGTGTAGCGGTGGTGAAAAAGAAACCAGAGGGCAACCGGCAAGGTGGCTCCACCCATCTTGGCCAAAAGGTTCAGAGGCACGCCGCCCAGGAAAAACATCAATCCCAGGACGATCACCATGAACATACAGGACCCGAAGTCCGGTTCCCGAAGGATCAGAAGGACATACACCCCGAGAAAAACACCGAACGAGACAAGGTTCTTCCTGTCAAATACGAGCACCCCTTCGGGTGTGGCCAGTTTTCGGGCTTTTACCATCAGTGCCGTCGCCAGAATGACCATCGCGTCGCGTGCCAGCTCGGAGGGTTGCAGCGTGAAGCCCGCGAAATGGATCCACCGTCGCGCGCCGTTCATGACCATGCCCACATGTGGGACATACAGGGCGACCAGCGCCATCAACCCCCCGGCGTACAGCAGGACCCTCCACTTTAACCACCGGTGGTAGTCGATTCCCGCCACCGCGATCATGACGATCAAGGCGATCACACCCGACACCAGCTGTCTCCCGAACAGCCTGAAGGGCTGGTCCGTCGCCAGGGCGGCAGACATGACCATTCCGATTCCCATGGCCAGAAGAAAAATCACGGCGAACAAAAGAACGATGTCGATTTTTCCGGACGGACGCGAACCGGTCTCGCTCACCTCCTGCTTCGGGCGGGATTCGATCATCTGCCAGCCCCCCTCCGCCGGATCCAGGCCTCCACGATTTCCCGAAAAATACGGCCGCGTTCCTCGTAACCGTGAAACATGTCATAGCTCGAACATGCCGGAGACAACAGCACCCTGTCCCCGGAGACGGCATTTCCGGCAGCCCGGGACACCGCTTCCTCCAGTGAATCGGCGAGGCTGAACGGCACAATATCTCCCAGCTCGGCCTGGATTTTTTCCCGAGCCTCCCCCAGTGCCACGACGGATTTGACCGCCATCCGGATACCTTCCCGGAGAGGCGCGTAGGGAGCCCCCTTGTCCCGTCCTCCCATGATCAGGTGAATGGCCGGGCCCTGCCCTGCATAGCCTTCCAGGGCCAGACGCGTCGCGTCGACGTTGGTCGCTTTTGAATCGTTCACAAACCGGACCCCTCCCCATTCCCCGACGATTTCCATCCGGTGGGGCAACCCCCTGAAGGCGGAGACCGCCTGCTCCAGCACCTCGCTGAGATCCTCGATCTTGCGACCCGCCCGGTGGAGAAAAAGGACGGCTCCTGCCAAGGCTGCGGCCAGATTCTGGCGATTGCCCATCCCTTCCAGCTGAAATCCCGACAGGTTCCAGGCCAGGGGAGGAACACCTTCCAGTCCGTCCAGAAATGCGCGGTGTCCGCCGGCTTCCATGGAAAGCCCCTGAAATCCGGCAGGCGCGGGTTCCCGGGATGCCCAAAACCAGACTTTCCGGGCGTCCACCCCGGCGGGCTCGGGAAACGCGCCGCAGGCGGGATCGCGGTTGACGATCGCGAAACTGTCAGGGTCCATCGACTCGAACGCCTTCCATTTTGCCGACCGGTAGGCTTCCAGAGAGGGATAGCGGTCGAGATGATCCGGGGTGATATTTAAAAGAAGGTTCACCACGGGATGGAAATCCCCCATCGTCTCGGCCTGGAAGCTTGACAGCTCGACGACACCCAGTGAATGCAGAGAGACGCCCGATTTCCGCTCCATCAGAACCATTTCAGACAAAGGCGTTCCGAAATTTCCCCCGAGGAAGACACGTTCTCCGGCTGCCTCCAGCAGATGAGCCAGGAGGGCCGATGTGGTGGATTTCCCGTTGGTCCCTCCCACCGCCAGAAGGGGAACCTCCGTCCACCGCGATGCCCATTCCATCTCTCCCATGACCCTCTCCAGATAGAGAGGCGCATCCTGTCCCGCCCATTTTCCGGGGGGTATTCCGGGGCTGACGAGGACCCAAGGGAGGGAGAGGAGCTCCCGGGGCGACAACGGATGATTCTCGAGAACCTCGATACCGGCTTTCCTTAACTCGGAGCGGGTTTCACCGGAAACCGGCCCTTCATCCAGAAGCCGTACCCGATAACCGAGGGCGTGCGCGAGGCGCGCTGCAGCAACCCCGGAACGCCCGGCTCCGATGACGGTGACCGTCTCACCGGGACCCGGCAGCTGTCTTTTCCATGATTTCACCGACATCGGCCAACGCCATCCTTCACGACCATCTCTCTCACCGAAGCTTGAATGTACTGATACTCAACAGGGCCAGGATGATCGAGACGATCCAGAAGCGGACGATCACCTTGGGCTCCTCGACGCCACTCAGCTCGTAGTGGTGATGAAGCGGGGCCATCCGTAGGACCCTTTTTTTCCGGATCTTGAACGACAGGACCTGTGCAATGACGGATACGGCTTCCGCGACAAAAATGCCTCCCAAAAGCAGCAACAGGAGTTCCTGCCGGGTAATGATCGCCATCATTCCGATCCCGCCGCCCAGGGCGAGCGCCCCGACATCCCCCATAAAAATGGAGGCGGGGTAGGAGTTGAACCACAGGAAACCGAGAGAGGAGCCCACCATCGCTCCGCAGACGATCGCCAGTTCTCCCGCTCCCGGCACCGGTATGATCTCCAGATAGCGGGCAAAAACTTCATGTCCCGTGACATAAGTGATCCCCATGAAGGCCAGGGAAACCACGGTCACGGGACCGATCGCCAGACCGTCCAGACCGTCCGTGAGATTGACGGCGTTGGCCGTTCCGGCCAGAACCCCCACCGCGAAAGGCAGGAACAGGATGCCCAGCATCGGATTCAGTTCCTTGAAAAAAGGAATGATGATCCTCGTGTCCCCCTGGTTCACCCACAGGTACCACAGGCACAGCAGGAGGCCGGACAGAATCTGGAGGAAAAACTTCTGCCAGGCCCGGAGCCCCCTGGACTGTTTCCTCAGAATCTTCAGATAGTCGTCGAGGAACCCGATGATCCCGTTGGCCGCCAGACTTCCCAGAACCATCCAGACATAGGGGTTGGAAAGGTCGGCCCACAGGAGGGTCGAGACGAAAATTCCGAGGAGGATCAGGACACCGCCCATCGTGGGCGTTCCCTGTTTGGCGAGATGCGATTTCGGGCCGTCGTCCCGGACTTCCTGGCCGATCTGGACATGGCGGAGCCACCGGATCAGCCATGGACCCAAAGCCAGAAGCAGGACCAGGGAGGTGACGGTGGCATAGATCGCCCGGAAGGTGATGTAACGGAAGATATTGAAAAAGGGAATTTCCTGGTGGAGGTGGAAGAGCTGGTAGAGCATCAGGAATTCCCGTCCAGCACGTTCGCTTCCCGTTCGAGGTGCATTCCCCTGGAACCTTTCAAAAGGACGACATCTCCCCGAACAAGCTCCGGAAACGATTCGCGCTTTGCGGGATCTGTTTCTTCCAGGAATGACAGAATTTCTGAGCGCCCACCGGCCTGACAATAACCCTCCCGGAAAGCCTCAAAAAAACGTCCCTTGTAATAAATGGCCGCAAACGGACAGTCCGCCGCCAGAGATCCGATTTCTCGGTGGAGACGGTGAGCGTCCCCTCCCAGTTCCAGCATGTCCCCCAAAATGGCCAGAAGCTTCCCCGGACGTTCCGGCTTCACCCCCTCCTGTTCTTTTTTCCAGACATCGACGCACCACTGGAAACCTCCCCGGATGGAAAGAGGGTTGGCGTTGTAATGGTCGAGCAGAAGGAGCGCCCCTTCCGGCGTACGCTTCTCCTGCATCCTCCCGGGAAGTGGCTCGAAAGCCTCCAGCCGTCTGGCTCCTTCGGCGATGGGGACGCCCAGCGAGCGTCCTGCCGCAAGGGCCAGCAGGGCGTCTGCCGCCAGAAGAAAAGAGGGGGATGGCAATTCCCATCGGAACCGCTCCTCATCCAAGGCTCCGGATAACACCCACCGACCGTCCCCCCCTTCCTGAATCACCCCCTCCAGCAAGGTCGAACGGGGAGGGAGCCCGGGCCTCTGCCGAACGCCGTCCGAGTCCGGGCCGAGCAGATCGACAAAACAGAAACGTTTGCCGGGATCCCGGAACAGGGGGGACGCCGGAAACCGCATCAGCACGTCGAGGGGAAGAATCACACTTCCTTCGGGTTTGACAAAGGCCAGGAGACGGGATTTTTCGGCCCAAACCCCCTCCACCGATCCCAGCGTTTCCAGATGGCCTTCTCCGATGGAGGTGATCACCGCGGCGTCAGACACCAGGATGGAAGACAGATAGTCCATGTCTCCTGGCTTGCGGATACCGACTTCGAGGACCGCGTCACCATCTGTCGCCTTCCACTCCCAGAGTGTCCTGGGAACACCGATTTCGTTGTTCCAGTTCTCCCGGTTCGAGTGGGGTCTCCCGTTTCTTTCCGACAGGACCAGACGCAAGAGCTCCCGGGTGGTCGTTTTTCCGGCAGTTCCGGTAAGGGTGACAAGCCTCTTTCCTTCCAGCATCCGTTTTCGGACAACTGCGCGGGCGAGTCCCTGCAAGGCCAACCGGGTATCGCCGACAACCAGACGGGGGCCATGCACCTTTGACGGAAGGGAAACCAGCGCGGCGAGCGCGCCTTTCCTGAAGGCTTCTTCGACATAGTCGTGCCCGTCAAATCGGTCCCCTTTCAGCGCCACAAAAAGTGTGCCGGGAAGAATGTCGCGCGTGTCGGTGGACGCCCCGGAAAACAGCGTCCCCGGTGGAAGGATCGTTCCTTCTTCCCGGGCTGATGTCTCCCGGACCACCTCCTCCACCGTCAGCCAGGTCGGTGTTCCGGCGTTCAAGAAGACAACTCCCTCAGGGCCTGTATGGCTATTTCCCGATCATCGAAGTGGATCTTTTCCTTTCCCAGAATCTGGTAGTTTTCGTGTCCCTTTCCCGCAATCACGACGGCATCTCCGGGACGAGCCCGGCGGACGGCCTCATAAATCGCCACCTTCCTGTCCGATATCCGGACGTACGGCGTCCGGGTATTCCGAAGTCCCGGCTCGATCTCGTCCAGAATCGCTTCAGGCGATTCCGTCCGGGGGTTGTCGGAGGTCAGAACCACAAAGTCCGACAGCTCTCCCGCCACCTTTCCCATCCTGGGCCGTTTTCCCCGGTCCCTGTCCCCCCCGCATCCGAAGACGCTGATCACCTTTCCTTTCGTGACCGGTCGTACAGCGTTCAGAAGGTTGGAGAGGGCATCGTCCGTGTGGGCGTAATCCACAATGACAGAAAATTCCGCTGGAAAATCCACCCGTTCGAAACGGCCCGGAACACCCCGAAGGGATCGGATCCCCTCCGAGATCCGATCCAAAGGAAGACCCAGCGCGATACCACACCCGATCGCACCCATAATATTCTGGAGGTTGTAATGGCCGGACAGGGAAGACTCAATCAGCATCTCCCCTCCGGGGGTCCGGACGGTTCCCCGGATCCCCGACAGACCGACCTCTGTCCCGCGGGGGGAGATCATCGCCCCGGCCCCCTCCCCGTAAGTCAGAACGGTGCGATCCGATCGGAAGAGTTCCTCCGCGAGTTGTTGACCATAGGGGTTATCGACATTGACGACCGCCACCGGATGGCTGCCATCGGGATTCCTCCAGAACATCAGTTTTCGTTTCGCCTGAAAATAATGCTCCATCGTCTTGTGGTAGTCGAGGTGATCCCGTGTCAGGTTGGTAAAATGCACGACGGAAAATGCGGTTCCGGACAGGCGTCCCTGGTCAAGGGCATGTGAAGAAACCTCCATCGAGACCGCCGTCAGACTATTTTGCAAAGATCGCGCGAACAGGGACTGAATATACAGGGCACCGGGTGTCGTCTGGGGAGCTTCCGATTCCCCCTCCCCCACATCGAATACGACCGTTCCGATCAGACCGCAGGGCATTCCTCCCGCCCCGCAAACCGCGCGTGTCAGGAAACTCGATGTGGTCTTTCCGTTGGTCCCGGTCACGCCGACAACCCGCAGGCGGGTTGATGGCTCCCCCCACCATTCTGAAGACAGCGAACCTACCGTTCCGGCAAGGTCATCCACAAGGGAAAGACCGGCCGTCTTTTCCAACCGTTCCATCAGTTCGGCACGTTGGACAAGTTCCGGCAACTGGTCTCGCTGAATCACGAAGAAAGTGGCGCCCCGGTCCAGCGCCTCTTCGACAAAATCCCAACGAAAACCGGCACCGGGACGCACCAGAAAAAGGGTCCCGGGAACAACCTGCCGGGAATGGTCTTCAATCGCCACGACACTTTCCGGAAACCGCCCCCGGACGGGAGTCGGAAGCCGGCGGGCAAGCCAATTTCTGTCATGTGTCGGTGCATTCTGGCTCATTCGGCGCTTTCCCTTACCGTGATGCCCGTTCGGGCATAGTCTCTATTTGATATTGATGTTTTCCGAAACCACTGTCTCGGATCGTTTCGCCATTTCCCGTTTTGTCACCAGGTGACCGGTAGGCGTCAGCTTTTCCGATGGGATACGAAAATGCACCAGGGCCATTTCGGCGACTTTTCGGAACAGGGGAGCCGCGACGGTTCCTCCCCAGGAAAGTTTCCGGGGCTTGATGACAACGGCCAGGATGACAAGGGATGGATGATCGGCGGGCAGGACACCCACAAAAGAATCGATGGTCTGCTTCTTCGTATAGGCGTGTTTTGACGGATCATACACTTGGGCCGTTCCGGTTTTCCCGGCGACCTCGTACCCGTCAATAATGGCGTTGACCCCCGTTCCACCCGGGGCGACAACATTGCGCATCAGGTCCAGAAGGGTCCGGCTGGTTCCGGCTGAAATTACCCTGCGGATTTCTCTGGGTTCCCGTCGGAAAACCGTATGTCCTTCTCCATCCGTTATCTTACTGACCAGATAGGGCTTCATAAGGTGACCGCCGTTGGCGATAGCGCTGACCGCCGTCACAATCTGGAGAGGGGTGACGCCGACTTCCTGTCCCATGGAGATGCTGTAGATAGAGCGGTGTGACCAACGGGAAGGGGGATGGACGATGCCGGCCGATTCGCCCGGGAAATCCAGACCGGTTTTCTGGCCGAAACCAAAGTTCCTGATATATTTGTAAAACAGGGTAGGGCCGAGACGCAAGCCGACCTGGGAAATGCCGATATTGCTCGACTTGGCGAGGATCTCTCCCAGAGTCAGGGAACCGGATGGCTCATCGTCGTGCAGGGCCCCTCCTGGTATATAAAATACGCCGTCATGTCCGTCAAAATGTTCTGTCGTTGTGACCCGCCCCTCGTTCAGGGCCGCGCTCGCCGTCACCAGCTTGAAAACGGATCCGGGCTCGTAAACCATCGACGATGCGGGGTTGACGCCCGATCCCATTTTCCTGTTATTGGTCGCCATGACCAGGATGCGCCCCGTCCAGGGATCCATCACAAGAACCACCCCCCCTTCGGCGTCGAAGGACTTTACCTGTTCGTCAAGGGTGTTCTGCGCGTAACGCTGAAGAGGGCCGTCCAGAGTCGTGTAAACCGAATCCCCTTTCAATCCTTGGATAGACACCTGATCTCGGGAAAAATACGATTTCCCGCGCGCAGACACCTCAAGAATCCGGCCGGCGCTCCGGCCATTCAGGAAGCCGTCGTAGCGTTTTTCCAAACCTGAAACGCCGCTGTTGTCTGTTCCTGTCGCCCCCAGGACGGAGCGGGGAGAAATCCCGCCGGGATAAAAACGCTTTTCTTCCTCCGCCACAAAAAATCCCGGAATCGCGTGCGCGTGGAACCAATGGACCTGCTCAGGTGACAGTCCATGGCGGATCCAGACGAAATGGGATTTTTTCTTGAGCAAAAGCGTGATGTGACGGGGAGAAACACCCAGTACAGGTGATAGGCGGGAAGCCACATTGGCCGGGGAGAGCCGTGAACGAAAAAGAATCGGATCGGCCACAAGGGAGGCGACCTCGTGGTTGCTGACCAGCGTCTGGCCAAGGCGATCGAGGATGATCCCCCGCTCGCCGTGAATACGGAGGAACCGCTGGTGCTCTTTCAGGGAAGCGCTCTGGTAGAGGGAACGGTTCAGGAACTGAACGTCCAGGAGCCGAAAAGCGACAGACAGGAAGCCCGCCATGACCATCAAGACCACGACCTTTGTCCGGAACTTCAAGAGATTCCTCCCGGCAGCTGGAAACGGCCCGTATCAGTGTCCAGGGAAAGCGATTCAAGTGCGCGTCATGAAGAAAAACAGTGACCCCGAAAAACCGTCCTGCCCATATCAGGGAATATAGACCACCGTTCCGGGAGGAACGCGTTTCAGTCCGTGGTCTCTCGAAAAATTCCTCACCCGGACTTCCCGGGTCAGCATGGCCTCCTCCATCTCGAGCGACTTGAGAAGCTTTTCCTGCTTCCGGATTTCGTCCCTGTTCCGGACCATTTCATTGTCAGCCCGAACAGAAAGGATCGAAACGCCCATCGCACCCAGGAAGTAGACGAGTGCACAAAAAAAGAAGATCCATGCGAATCTGGGGTGAAGCAACCGTTCAAGTCGCAATGTAAACCCTCAGTTTGGCGCTTCTGGAACGCGGGTTCTCGCAGATTTCCGCTTCACCCGGAAGCACCGGTTTCGATTGAAGGAGGCGCCCCCACCCCTCCCGGACCCAATGCCGGAAAAGATGTTTGATTTCCCGGTCTTCCCGGGAGTGGAAGGTCAGGACGACCAGTCTCCCCCCTGGAACCAAAACAGGCCGCACGCCCGATATCCCTTGCACCAGGGATTCGATTTCCCCGTTGACCGCGATTCGAAGGGCCATGAATGTCCGGGTCGCCGGATGACGCCGGCTCCTCCGATACCCTTTCCGGTAATAGACGCCGCTCACAAAAGCCGCCAGGTCCCGGGGAGTCTGAGGAAGTCGTCCCCGCATACGGGCCTGCACAATAGCCCTGGCAATACCCATGGAGAGGGGTTCATCGCCATAATTGGATAAAATCGAGGCCAGCTCCTCCGCCGAACTTCTTTCCAGAATATCGCGGGCCGTCGTCCTGATGGTGGGGTCCATCCGCATATCCAAGGGACCCTCCCCCTCGAAAGAGAGACCGGAAGCATCCTCCGGAGCCTGCGCCATGGACCACCCGGAGTCCAGGATCACCCCAGAAACAGGAACCCCGATCCCCACGAGATACTCCCCCATCTGGCTGTGGTTCATGCACATCAGTTTCAGCCGGTCCTTGTAGGCAGGCAGGAGCTCCTCCCGGGCCTTTTCGATGGCCCGGGGATCCCGGTCGATGGCCACCACACAACCGCCTGCACCCAGGATGGCCCTGGTATGGCCACCCTGCCCCAGTGTTGCATCCACATACCAGGCGTCCGGACGGACATCAAGCCCCTCCAGCACTTCGCGGGTCATGACGGGCCGGTGGATCATCCGGTCAAAGGAACCAGGGGCGTCCGGCTCCCCTTCAGCCTGTTCTTTTGATTCTTTTCGGACTGCCCTCAAGGACTTTCCCTTTCCCGTTTTCAGAACAGGCCAGACAACGCAAGGGAAACGCTCTGTATCCTGTCCTTTCCGGTCATCTGATCCAGCCGGTCTCCGTTCCAGATTTCAAACTTGTTCAAAAGACCGACAAACCAGACGTCCCTCTCCAGGTGGGCAAACTCCCTCAGGGGTTGGGGGATGAGAATGCGTCCCTGCCTGTCCGGCTGAACGTCCGTCGCCCATCCGATGGTGAACCGGAGGTAGGTCTTGAGGTCCTCGTTCATCTGCGGAAGGGAACTCACTTTTTCCTCCAGCTCTCTCCATGCCGATTCGGGATAAACCACCAGACACTCATCCGGCTCGACCGTTACCACCAGTGAAACGTTCTTCTCCTGGGACTCAAGGCTTTCGCGAAACCGCTGGGGAATCGCGACCCGCCCCTTGTCATCGAGAGAATGTTGATAACGGCCCCGGAATATTTTCACCACTTACCCCCACAATTTCCCACTTGCCCCCATTATATGAGCTAAGAGAAGATTGTCAACACCATCTTTCCCCTCTTCTTCCCATTCCGATAGAAGGAGTCCATTGCCGGCCGGCGCTTGAACAGGGTCTGAGAGCTCTGCTAGACTGGAGTCAAAGTGATGGGATTTCCACGGGAAGGAGAAAAATCGATGCCGATTTATGAATATGCCTGCCACGGGTGTGGCAAACAGTTTTCCATGCTACAGTCCATTCATGTCGGTCCGGGCGAAACCTCCTGTCCGGAATGCAACAGCCTGGACCTCAAGAAACTTCCGTCCGCGTTCAGCAGTTCGAGTATCGGTGAACCTTGGAGCGGTGGATCCCAGGAGGTGGCAGCCGGGCCTTCTTCGTCCTCCGGCGGTAGCTGCTGCGGCGGCGGTTGCGGGTGTATGTAATCCAGGTCGGTCCGAAGACTGTATCCGTTAACAGACACCAATAGACACCCTGTAAATATGAGCATCCGGAATCCGGAAGTCACAGGAAGGGGAATGGAGTGAGGCTTCGACAGACTTTCTTTTCCCTGAAAGGGGTTTTTGCGTCATTTTTCCTCCTGCTGCTCCTGTCCGCCTGCCATCTCCAGACATCTTCTCCTCTGAAAATCCAGGCCGGAAAACCGCTCCTTCTTGGTCTCAACGATATGACATTCATCCTGATCCCGCTGGAGGTCACCGACAGCGGTGCCAGAACGCTCAGGATCCATCTTCGCCATACCCTCCTGGATATGACGACGTCGACCGACAGGAATTTCCGCCTCAGGGGCAAGGATACTTACACCTACATACTCCAGCACGCGGACAAGCCATTTGCCTCGGTTTACCCTTCAGCATGGCCTGTTCGCTGGGTCAACCACTCGCTGTCCCACAAGGACGTGGTCATTCCCGCCGTCCACCGGAAATCCTTTCCTCTCCTCTTTATCTACCGAGGAAGGCTTTCCGGAACAAAACACATGACGCTCCACCTGATTTACTCTTATCCCCAGACAGCAACAAACGACGAAATCCTCCTGGACGTTCCGGCCGGATCCCCTGCCTCATAACGGGACGGAAGATCCCCATCTTGAGGCCTTTGCATTCCAGGACATAGGAAAAAAACCGGACCAATAAAAAAGGGGTGCGGTTTTCGCCGCACCCCTTTTTCCAATCCCGAGTCTGAAAAAACTACTTCAGCTGTTCCAGAACCTTCAGAATTTCGTTGTCATCGCGCGCCGTCAGAATTTCCTGAACCTTGACGTAACGAACGACACCGGATTTGTCGACAATCACGGTCGCCCGTTTGTTGATGTTCGCCTCGGGAATGAAAAGGCCATAGTCCTGGCAGACCTTTCTCTTGATATCCGAGAGAAGGGTGTGTTTCAGCTTCAGATGCTCCTTCCACGCCTTGTGTGACCAGGTGCTGTCGGTGCTGATGCCAAGAACAACCGCGTTGGCATGGTCAAACTTGGGAAGGTCGTTCGAAAAACAGGTATTCTCGTTTGTGCAAACCGGGCTCCAGTCCAGAGGATAAAAAGCCAGGACAACATTCTTCTTCCCTTGAAACGAAGAAAGCGTAACCTGGTTCTTGTCTTGATCCTCAAGGGTAAAATCAGGGGCCTTGTCTCCCACTTTTATTTCTGCAGCCATGCGTCAATCCTCCTCGTTACACACCACCATTACCAGTGCGCGTTACTAGTTTGCTTCCGGGCAATACTCGGAAGATGGCCCTTCTTGCCACCCCCCGGCTAGGCGGGGTGAAGGGACCTGCGGGACTTTCCGGAGGCCAAGACGTCTGCGACAGTCTTCCCGATCAGGGACGGATTGTCCACAACACGGACTCCGTGACTCTCCAGAAATGCCATTTTATCCCTGGCGGTTCCCTTTCCACCCGAAACAATGGCGCCGGCATGACCCATTCGGCGTCCCGGCGGCGCGGTCAATCCGGCGATAAATCCGACAACAGGTTTTGTCATTCTTTTTTGCGCAAAGACCGCAGCCCTTTCCTCGTCTTCTCCGCCGATCTCACCGATCATGACGACAGCTTCCGTTTCCGCATCCGCCTCGAACATCTCCAGGACATCGATAAAATTCAGTCCCCGGACGGGATCTCCCCCGATTCCGACACAGGTGGACTCCCCCAGCCCCAGCTGGGTTAACTGCCACACCGCTTCATACGTGAGCGTTCCGCTCCTGGAAACAACGCCTACACGGCCTCTCTTGTGGATATACCCCGGCATGATTCCGATTTTTGCCCCGTCTGGCGTGATGATCCCCGGACAGTTGGGTCCGATGAGCCGGATCTTGCCCCCTTGATCGTTATGGCTGTCCAGCACCCTGCGAACCCGGACCATGTCCTGAACAGGAATGCCCTCGGTAATACAGACGATCAGCGGAATTTCGGCGGCGATGGATTCCAGGATCGCATCCGCCGCAAAAGCCGGGGGCACAAAAATCAGGGAAACGTCCGGATTCTCGGCCTCCCGCGCCTCAAACACCGAATTCCACACCGGAAAACCTTCGTGGGTTGTTCCCCCTTTTCCGGGTGTCACACCCCCCACCACTTTCGTTCCGTATTCGCGGCATGCCGTAGCATGATAACTTCCTTCTTTCCCCGTGATCCCCTGAACGATAACCCGGGTCGAACGGTCGACCAGAATGCTCATTTACCCCCCTTTACGGCCAGCACGATCTTTTCAGCGCCCTCAAACAGCTCTTCCGCCACCTGAATCGCCAGTCCGGAACTTTTGAGCATCTCCCGTCCTTCCTTGGCGTTCGTCCCCTGAAGACGGACAACCAGCGGAACGGATATCTTCACGTCCTGGGCGGCAGCAATGATTCCTCCAGCGATCCGCTCGCAACGGACAATCCCTCCAAAAATATTGACAAAGATTCCCCTGACATGGGGGTCTCCCAAAATAATCCGAAAGGCCTGTTCCACCGTTTCCTTGCTGGCGCCCCCTCCCACATCGAGAAAGTTGGCAGGAGATCCCCCGGCGAGAGCGATGACATCCATGGTGGCCATTGCCAGCCCGGCCCCGTTCACCATGCAGGCAATATTGCCGTCCAGCTTGACATAGTTGAGGTTGTACTTCGACGCCTCGATTTCCAGCTCGTTTTCCTCTGTCAGATCCCGGAGAGAACGGATTTCGGGATGGCGACCGACCGCGTTGTCGTCGAACCCCACCTTGGCGTCCAGCGCGACAAGACGGTCCTCCTTCGTGAGAACGAGTGGATTGATCTCCACCATGCTCGCGTCCCGCTTCTGGAAAAAGTCGACAAGGTCCCGGACGATATTGACCATCTGCGACTGGGCAGCGAAAGGCAATCCCAGAAACTGGCTGATCCGTCTTCCGATGTAGGGAGAATAGCCTTCCAGCGGATCAACCGGGTAATGAAAGATTTTTTCTGGATGGGACTGGGCGACTTCCTCGATTTCCATGCCCCCTTCCGTGCTGGCAATCAAAGTCATCCTCCGGGTCGTCCGGTCAATGACCACGCCGAGATAGAACTCCCTGGCGATATTGGAGCCTTCCTCGATCCAGACTTTCAGGACTTTCTTCCCTTCCGGACCGGTCTGGTGGGTTACCAGGGTTTTGCCCAGAATCTGTCCGACGAGATCGGGGACTTCTTCCGGCTTCCGGGCCAGTTTTACGCCTCCCGCCTTCCCTCTTCCTCCCGCATGAATCTGTGCCTTCACTGCCCAGACGGCCGGTTTCGTCTCTCCCTTGAAAAGAGGAGATTCCGCAACAACCCTGCGGGCTTCGTCGACAGATTCAACCAGCACTCCGCCCGGTACGGGAATCCCGAACTCCTTGAACAGTTCTTTTGCCTGGTATTCATGAATATTCAATCGTTCTCTCCCTGTGAAATGATGTGGTCTCCACCACCCACCCCTCTCTGAAGAGGTTCAGGAACTGGCGTGATGGGAGTGTTTCCTGTAGTCCGGAAAAAGAACGGGCGCTTCGGAAAGAGGCGTCCCCGGAAACTCCCGATCGAGCTCCCGATGGAAGCGTTCGACATGCCCCAGGCTGACTTCATGCCATGAAAAAGGCTTGCGGTTCCTGGCCTCGTCTGCAGAAATCAGCCCCACTCTCCGGCCGTAGACAAAAACTTCAAGAAGGGAGTTTCCCATCAGGCGGTTTTTACCGTGAACCCCCCCTGAAGCCTCTCCCGCGACATAGAGTCCCGGGATCGACGTGTGCCCCGAAACGTCGGAGGCGATCCCCCCGTTCTGGTAATGGAGTGTGGGATACACGAGGATAGGCTGTTTCGTGCAATCAACCTGGTGTTTGCCCATCAGCTTGACGATGTTCGGAAACCGCTTCTCTACGGTCCCTTCTCCCATCTCCCGGTCGATGGAGGTCAGGTCGAGATAGACTCCGTGATGGCCAGACGGCGTCCGGACCCCACGACCTTCCTCGCATTCGCGAATAATGGCGGCCGCCACCACGTCACGGGTTTCAAGTTCGGGAACAAACCGCTTTCCGAAACGGTTGAACATGCGGGCTCCTGCTCCCCTGACAGCTTCCGTAATCAGCATCCCCGCCATTTCCGACGGATAGATGACACCCGTGGGGTGGTACTGGAAACTCTCCATGTTCAGAAGCTTGGCGCCCATTCTGTAAGCCATCACAAGGCCGTCTCCCGTCGCCCCGAAATGGTTGGATGTGGCAAAATCTCCGATATGAAGCCTGCCGGTCCCACCGGTAGCCAACAACACGGCATTCGCCTTGACCCACTTGAGCGTTCCATTGTCCACATCCCGCAAGATGGCACCGGCGCAACTGCCTTCCGGACCCTGCAAAAGCTCGACTGCCGGAGAAAACTCCCAGATGGACACCCCGGAATTCATGAGATCTTCCTTCAACACCCTGACGATCTCGAGGCCGGTGTAATCCTTGGCGGAAATCAGCCGGGGTCGGCTCGTCCCCCCACCCTTCCGGAGGGACAGGTTCCCCGAGGGATCACGGTCAAACAGGACGCCTTTTTTTACCAGCCAGGCAATGACATCAGGACCTTCCCGTACAAGAACGGACAGAAGTTCCGGTTCTCCGGTAAAATGACCTCCCCTGTATGCATCCTTGAAATGCCGGACTGGACTGTCATCATCACCCAAAGCAACCTGAATACCCCCCTCCGCCATGACCGTGTTCGAATCTCCAACACGGAGCTTGGTCGTCAGGAGAACTTTCGCCCCCGCCTGTTGTGCAAAAATGGACGCCATGATACCGGCTCCGCCGCCACCGATGACAAGAAGGTCGACCTCCGTGTCAGGAACTTCGGGAAGGGCCGACATGGCGGTGGAACCCAGAAGACTTCGTGACTCCAGAATAGACGCGATTTCGTCCGGAATGACCTCCCCCTTGTTGGGACCAACACGCAATGTCGTTTTACGGTCGGGACGGTAATCCGGATAATACCGACGGAGGAGTTCCTCTCTTTCCGGTGAAACGACAGGTGGTGGGTCCTCGGGATCGAACGATGGAAGGTGATCATAAGGATTGGATGAGGACGATGTTTCGGACGTCATTTCACCCCACATTCCGTCTTGAGCTGGTCAGGAGAAAGTTGTGCCAGCCGTTCGAGTTCCTTGTCAAAGGTACCGGATTCGACGGCTTCAATCCGCTGACGAAGATTTTCCGGAAAAGGCAATTCCCGGCTACCATAGGCCCGACGGGCGTACAAAGCGATTTCATGAGGCGCCATTTCCGCAATGCAACGGGAAACACAGAGACCACACATGACACAACTCATCGTCGTCTCCGCTACCCCCTTGAAATCACCAAAAGCCGCCTGCCAGACCGATGTCCTGACATCGATACCCTGGGGGCAAACCTCCGTGCAAGCGTTGCAGTTGCGGCATGTTGCGGATTCGGGGTAAAGCTCGAAAAGACCTTCCTTGGCATCCGGAATTGTCTCGATATCATAATGCGCGCGCTGGGTCGGATAAGAAGCAATCAGGCTGAAGGACATCCCCTCTTTCACGAGGGTCTGGCAGGCAAGCGCGTTATAGAGGTGAAAGTTTCCCGGCATCCTGTAGACGGCAGCGCATGCACCGCACACGCCTCCCAGACACCCGATGCCATGAATGACTTCGTGTCCCGTGTGCCACATGGCCTGAATCATAGTCAGTCCTTCCGGGACCTGCCATTCCTTGCCGTTAATCCAGACCTGTATCATTCGCGCTCCTTCGGGAGCTTCATATTGAAACATGGCGCACCTCGATATCCTGGGGAGTCAGCAACCGGAGCAAATCGTTGAAGACGGGTGGATTCTGATTCGGAAATACTCTGAAAATTCTATCAAAAATTGACGCAGTTCATCAATCAGTCTTCCTGTAAGAAGGCTTTCCGGGTTTTTTCCCCCGGCTTTTCAGACGCTCCAAAATCCTTTTGATCGCCTGGCTTTCGGCCACCGGTTCGGGCAGGTTGTCCCGGCGGGACGGATGGTACTGGATCGCAACCACACGAAGAATCATCAGAACGACGAGAATAAGAACCAGTTCGATCGCGCGTATGATGGACTCTCCCGAAAACCAGGTCACAACCGCTTCCGAAAGAAAAACGGCCAGAACGGTGTCCACAATGAAGGTGACTTTTACGCGGCCCAGAGTAAAGTAGGCCACGACGGTCCGGGAAATTTCGAGGAGGGCAAGAATCAGAAGGCTGTTGACGATCAGGCTTTTGAGAACATTGAGAAACCCGTAAGGAATAGCCCGGATCGCCAGAACACCGGCTTCGAAAGTCCCCCAGATCATGACAGTCACCTGCACAAGGAGGAGTCCGATGAGGACGACCTTGACCGACTTCAGATACCATGAAGGCGCCGCGACGCCGGTTCCGGAAGGTTTTTCGGAACTACTGGCGGAATCCTGATCCGGGTCGGAGCGGGAGGGGAGATCCTGGTGTTCAGATTCCGCCAATTTGTGGGACTCCTGTGCCTCCTCCTGTCCGGGACAGAAGGAGGCCAAGCATGTGTTGAATCATTAACAAAAAGGAATGTTGGTCCGGATTGTTTACTTTTTGACGGGAACCGACCGAACTGGCTTGCCGTCATAATCGTAGGTCCCTTCCTCGAGACGACGGAAAGGCTTTTCCCGGTTCCACTCTTCGACAACATGGGCAACCAGCCCGGGAATGCGGCCAATAATAAAAATACCTTTCCCGTTTTTCCAGGAAATCCCCATCTCCGAGATGACTGCCGCTATCATTCCGTCCACGTTCAGGGGCAGGGGGCGACCCGAATCCGCTTCCAAACAGTCCTGAATCGCGACAGCAAACTCGACAAAGCGGTTGGCAAACCCGTACTCCTTTGCCAGATCCAGCAAACGCAACGTTCTCGGATCCCTTTTGTAAAGCTTGTGGCCATAACCGGGGAATCTTTTCTTTTTTTGGGAAAAATCGTTAACAACCTTGCGGGCATGAGCACTGACGTCTTTCACGTCATCCGTGAGCTGCTCCTGATAGACTTTCGCACACTGCTCGATCGCTCCGCCATGGTGGTCGCCCAACGTAAGCACTCCTCCCGCCACCGCGGCATTCAGGGGATTCCCTCCTGAAAAAATGGTTCTCGCCGCAACGACAGAGGGGGGGCCGATACCGTGATCAATGCAGGCCACCAGCATCGCTTCCATGATTTTGCGTTCACGTTCCGTCGGCAACTCTCCCTTGAGTACCAGATAAATGGCCTCCGCAAAACTGACATTTCCGACCAGATCGTCCAGAGGGTAACCCCTGACGACGGCTTTCCCGTCAACATGCCCGCCGACTGAGGTCCGCCAACTCCTCGTGGATCCCCCTTCTTTTATATCTGACATTTGGCCTCCTGAACATCAAGACGGAATTAAAATGGGAAAACGACAAAAAAGGAGCTGGCACATTCTTTCACCAGCTCCCGATTATCTTGTTGGTTATTTTTTGGAACGGCTCTTGACATAAGCCAGCGTTCCACCCGCCTTGACGATTTCCAAGTCGCGCTCCGTCATGGAATGGGTGAGCGGAATGTCGATCCCTTTTGTCACGTTCCGCAAAGACAGGGGCTTCTTGTCCAGTTGCGTCGTGTCGAGTTCGAGCATGTCGTTGGCTTCGATCTTGTCATAATCCGTCTCATTGACAAATGTCAGCGGAAGGATTCCGAAGTTGATGAGGTTGGCCATATGGATGCGGGCAAACGCCTTTGTGATGACACCCTTTACCCCCAGATACATCGGGGCGAGAGCGGCGTGTTCTCGGCTTGAACCCTGACCATAGTTGGTTCCTCCCACGATGAAGCCGCCGCCTTCTTCCTTGGCTCTCTTGGGAAAGGTAGGGTCAATCGCTTCGAAAACATATTGGGAGATCGCGGGAACATTCGACCGGAGCGGAAGAACTTTGGCGCCCGCGGGCATAATGTGATCCGTCGTGATATTATCCCCGACCTTCAGCAGAACCTTGCCCGAAATCTTGGGAGCGATCCTGTCCCGGGTCGGAAGAGGCTTGATATTCGGACCCCGAACAATTTCAACCTTGCTCCCGTCCGCCTCAGGAAAAATGAACATCCGATCATCGAGGACATATTTTTCGGGAATATCCACTTGCTGGAAAGGAACACCCAGATCCCTCGGATCAGTGATCACCCCCGTAATGGCGCAGGCTGCCGCTACTTCCGGACTGGCCAGATAGACCTTGGCGTCCTTTGTACCGCTTCGGCCTTCAAAATTCCGGTTGAACGTGCGGACCGAAACTCCTCCCGATGGGGGAGCAAAACCCATTCCGATACAGGGGCCACAAGCGCTCTCCAGAAGACGGGCGCCCGAAGTAATCAGATTCGCCAGGACGCCGTTCTGGGAGATCATCTCCAGCGTCTGACGGGAACCCGGCGAAAATCCCAGACTGACATTCGGATGAACCGTCTTGCCGGTCATGACAGATGAAATCTGCATCAGGTCCTTGTAGGAAGA
>DAHWKF010000045.1 GCA_027343785.1 Leptospirillum sp.
TGCATCCGGCGTGGCGGGAGAGGAGGCTCTCCTGTTCGGGCGTGGGACAGATCCGGAATTTGAAGGCGCGCAGTCTCTTCATGGCCAGGACGTTACCCAATCTTATGGTTAGAAAACAACACTCAGACTGACTACGCCTTATATCTCCGGCCTGAACCCCGGAGTTTTACGGCGCTTTTCGATAAAGGGAGGTCCGGCGTGAATCAACCGGCCATCGCTTCCCGTAATAAGGTCGGGTGCTTTTCAGCGATCCGGAGGAGGGTCGCCGCGGCTCCCGAGGGTTTTCTGCGGCCCTGTTCCCAGTCCTGGAGGGTCCGGACCGAAACGCCGAGGATTTCGGCGAACTCGCTCTGGGAGAGGCCGGAAGCCTTCCGGACCCGGGCGGCGGCCGGGAGCGTCACGGGAACCTTCTTTCCTTTTCCTTCCTGGATTTCACGGACGCCCTCCAGAATTTCCTGCCAGATGTCCCGACCCTTTTCCATCTCTTCGAGTTCCTTGTCAGAATTAGCCATTTTCAAACGCCTCCTTCAGTTGCCTGGCGATATGGTGAGGGAGGTTTCCGACTCTGGATTTGGCGTACAGGGTCAGCAACGCAACTTCTCCCCTGGGAGGTCCGGAGAAAATAAATCACCCGGAATCCGCCCCGCTTTCCCGTTCCCGTCCGGATCCACCGGAGTTTCCGAAGACCGCCGGATCCGGGGATCGCATCTCCCGACTCCGGATTCAACGCGAGGAAGATTTTCAGATCTTCGTATTCCTCCCCGGACAGGTCATCACGGGAAAAGAGGGAGGATTCAACGATCGTGAACATTAGCCAATAATTCGGCAGTGCCGTATAAAAGTCAAAGTTAGGGTGAACCGGGAGGTAATCATGTTTCTCGATCGGGAATTTCACCCCATTGGAGAAGGGTTTGTTCTTGCCAGACAACATTCAGCTGGTCAGCCTTGCCTCCTCTTCGCCCAAGCTTGATCCGACAGAAATTTTCTGGCAAGAGCTTCGTGAGAAGTTCTGTTCAAACCGCGTATCCGATGTGTTTGACGCGGTCGTCGATCATGTCGAGTTCAAGTGAGGGCCGCAGGACTTTTCGGGACAGCGTGATTGTGTTTTCCGGCTCTCTGGTTGGACATGGATTGTCAACAGCATTCTTTTGAATGTGTCATAGGACATAGAATAAGAATGCCAACCCGCTATGGCGGAAGCTGGGCAAGATCAGAAGAGGTCGCAAAGATTCGACCTGGTGTTTTCGGCAAAGTTCCGGCCAATTGCATCGACTGGACAGTACGCACCAAGCGATGAAAAAGATGCTCAAGAAAAAGATGAACTGCGATATCATGTTGGCTGCATTGCTTCGCTCCTTGTTCCATCTGGCGGAGACGGCGTTCTCAAAAAAGACCCGGACCCTCTTTCTTCGGCAAATCCGGGTGGCTTCAAAACAGGAGACCAAGACCGTATCGTGAAAGGGATCGCCGAATGGAATGAGAATCCCGTCGTGTTTCGATGGAGCCATTTCGATCTTGGGCTCAAAATGATTTGTAAATATTTTTTGGGTCATGACTAGAATATATTGACGCCCGCCCCGATCGAAACGAACTGGTAGGGCACAGGATATGTTCCCGCTCCGATTTCCCTCCACCGGACTTCGACAAAAAACTGCCTTCCCGACGAAAGGGGGCCGTTCAGTTGGGCCCCGGCATCGAAATACGTATTGTCGATGCCGTTCAACATGGCCTGACCAAAATCTCCAAAGATGTCCAGGGAGGCTTCTGACCAGGCAAAGAGGTTGAGCAAAATCCCGCTGTAAAAAGGAATGATGTCTCCGGGAATGGCGCTTGACGCTGCCGTATTGGCCAGATAATCCGCTCCGGCCCGGATACCGAAATTCTTTGTAAACCAGTATTGGAGGTTCACACCGCCTCCCGCCAGCCACTTGCCGTCAGCACCCGGAACATTGATCGGATCCATCCCCTCACCTTCAATCCCCACACCAAACTGGTTGGCCCCTCCGGGCGTCGCTTCGGCGTCTTTTCCGGAAACGAACACGATGGTCCCAACAGCAATCGTGATTAACAGAAGATATTTGAATCGTGCGGATACCCATCCAGTCTTCATCGCTTCTCCCCCGACATTTGAATCAATCTTTCCCTCACTCCGGGGTGCGCCAGGCTGCCACCAGACGGACACCCCTCTTATTTGAAAAACTTTCCGGAATGATAAGAATCATTGTCTTTATCGGCCAATCAAACCTGTTACGATAGGGCCAATTAATCGGGAAAAGGCTTCTTCCCAACTTATGGGCAACCCTCAAGGAGATCGGCGATGAAAGCAAAACGACTGGACAACCCCTTCCACCCCATATTTCTGACACCTCTTTTTTCTTCCGGAATCGGGAGGATGTCGGCGATGATGTTGCTGGTCTGCGGACTGCTTCTTTCACCCGGGAGCCCGCTGGAGACGGGATCGTTAGAGGCGCGGGCTGCCACTTCTCCCGTCGAGGCCCCCTGGAACCATACTCCTCCTGTGGGCTTTCCTTTTACCGTGTTTGGCGTGGACAATGTTCCGGACCTCCATGGGGATCCGATCCGCTCCCAGTTGACCCTCTTTGTGGCCGGAAACCAGTTCATGGTTTTTCCGGAGCTTCTCCGGGCCTTCCGCAAGGAACATCCGGAAATAAAACATATCTTCTATGAAACGCTTCCTCCGGGGATCCTGGCCAAGCAGATCCGTAAACAAGGGCTCACCATCGGAAACCTTCACCTGACACTCCGTCCAGATGTTTACGAGAGCGGTCTGAAAAGGATGACCCAGGAGGAGAAAGCCGGACTTATCACGGGAAAACCCGTCGCGTTTGCGCAAAATGACCTGGCTATCATGGTTTCGAAAGGAAATCCGCTCAATATCCAAAACCTGCAGGATCTGGGTAAGCCCGGGATTCGTCTTTCCCTTCCCAACCCCCGCTGGGAGGGGATTGGAAAACAGATACGGGCCAGCCTCCTGAAAGCCGGAGGTCCCCGGTTGGTGAAAAAAATCTTCGAGACCAAGAAGAAAGACGGGACGACATTTCTGACCCATATCCACCACCGGCAGACAGCCTACCGGATCCTGCGAGGCCAATCGGATGCCGGTATCACCTGGATATCGGAGGTTCTGTTTCAGGAAAAAATCGGCCATCCGGTCACACTGGTCCGCATTCCGGACAGGCTCAATACGAAAGCGACTTACGTGGCGGGTATGCTCAAGGGCGCCCCTCACCCCGGTAACGCGCGCCTCTGGCTGAAATTCCTTTCCTCCTCCCGCGCGCGCGCCATCTACAGGCAATACGGATTCAGCGCACCTTCACCCAAGAGTTAAGCCAAGGAGACAACATGAAAAACACTCGCACCGGACTCCTGATCGCGACCGCCGGGATACTCTCCCTGGCGCTTCCCCTGGTTTCTCCCGTCCAGTCCCTGGCATCATCGGAGGAGGCCGTCCGTCCGCCTTTTCATGACACCCTGATGTACCCGGTCACCTCGGGGAAGGGAAGCGTCCTGCCGGGCGCCACCCTCGTGCCGGATCAACCGATTTTTGATTTTCATGGCGTTCCCGGATGGATTCAGGGGAAAAAGTATACAAACGACATGGGCGTCACGATTCCCAAGTACGAAATCCTGGTCGTCAAGGGAAGTCGTGTAAACGGCGACTCTGTCACCATCCCGGCCGGAGGCGTCTACTTCGACGCCTCACCGGCCCGGGGGGAAATCCCGATGACAGGATCGGCAGATGACTTTCTGGGAAAAAAATATTATTTCGTGGATTACAGGGCCCATATCATCGTCAGGAAGAACGCCCCGGTTGACACAAAGCACTGGACAGCCGTCGGGAATCATCTCTACCGGCTTCTTTCTCCGCCGGTTCCGAAAGTGATCCCCAATCCCGTTCTGGCCTGGAGAACCTACGACGGCGTTTCGATCCGCCCCTGGGCCGTCACACAGCGGTGGCAGGATGCCAGACATCAATGGGCCGACCAGACGCCGATGACCTACCTTCAGGGTGTGATCGCAAAATCAGATAAAAAATCCCATTCCGTCCTCTACCGGACATTGACCGGAACAGCGATCTCAAAAGAATGGTGGGCTTCACGGAAGGACTTCTTCGGAGAAGTGTCCAAGGGCCAGAGCATCCGGACTCCAGACGGGATCGTGAAGATTGAGGATATCCGGTCAACCCCCAAAGGCCGCACCGTCTCTCTGACCGTTCGGCCGCGAAAAGGAATGGCCAGACGCTACAACCTGCAGGATTTCCGTTCTCCGTCGCTTCCGGAGTCCCAGACGATGCGGCGACGGATCATCGCCATCGACGGACCGAGCGCAGTCGTGCTCTGGCCCAAAGGATCCGTATCCGGACGGAAAGTGAAAATCTGGATTTACGGAGATGTGCGGGAATGGAAAACAAACGCGTCCTTTGGCGGACTCAAGGGATGGAACTACTTTCCCATCGCCTGCCCCATCGCACACCACATCGGAGGAATGATCTACAATAGCCACTCCCTGAGCCTCCGTCCCGGAGAAAGTCTCCCCCTTCCCGGACGCTATGGGTGGCTCAAACTTGTTTCGATCCAGGGTCAAAAAGTACAATTTGAAGTGGGATCACATCATCAATGGACTCCCCTGATGACAAAGTCTGGAAACCTAGATTCGGTTTTCGGTGAAGGACGGGCAGTCCACGGAATTCTCGGGACGATCGATTCAACCCGCCTGGATCTGGACCGGTCTGTCACCACCCTTCAGAATCGATAATGTTTCGGGGCATATATCAACAAACCCCGGAACCAGGTACCATTTCCGAAAGGAGTCCGGCATGTTTGGCTGGTTCGGCGGAGGAGATATCGAGATCCTCCCTCATGAACTGAAAGAAAAAATAGAAAATGGCGAGGATATTGTCATTCTGGACGTGCGGGAAAACTGGGAGCACGACCGCGTCCGGATACCCGGAGCCAAACATATTCCTTTGGCCCAGCTTCCCCAGGCCCTCTCACAAATCGACCGGAACAAGGATATCGTGGTTTACTGCCACCACGGCGTCAGAAGCATGCAGGCCTGTCAGTTCATGAAAAAGAACGGATTTGAAAAAATCAGGAATCTCAGGGGCGGAATAGACGCTTACGCAAGGACCGTCGACAAGACAATGCAGACTTACTAAAAGGTTGCCGCAGGGCCCCTGTGCGGGGGCTCTTCTGCGGCAATAGCGGATGCTATTTGGCTTTTCCCGAAGGATTGTCGAGGGCCGGAGGCCGATGAACGGCATCCTTGACCATGGATGGCATTTTCTCGATTCCCGCCATGGATTCCAGCGCGCGAATCCACTTTTCGCGGGGAACCTTCGACAGATTTTCTTCCCTGACTCTCATCCGTCCGTTGCCAGGCGGCACGATCACGTCATACTCGTTGGCTTTCCAGTACCCTCTCGTCCGGCTTTCGACAAGTCCCAGCTCGTTGGTGACCAGAATCAGAACGGTTTCGCCCGGCTGAAACCGGAAAGCAATCGGCCTGTGTTCCATTTTGGTTGTCTCCTGAAACAGTCCAGTCTGTTGTTTTGATCGAAGGCGGATCATACCACAGGCGGTCCTTGAACTCCAAAATCGGGCAAGGCTCTCAACGTGCCCCCTCTTGCCTTGAGTCCCGGAGGCGACCGCCGTATAATCCTCCCATGTCGTTTCTTCCGGGCGAACCCCTCATCCTTTATGATTCCCGCGGCCGGAGCCATTACATACCCGCCCTTGTCCCGAACAAGACCACGAACATCAATGGCCTGAGGATTTCCCACGACCTTCTGATCCGGGAAGGGAAGGAGGGCTCGACGCTCCCTATGGACAAGGGTGAAGGGCTGGCAATCTTCCGGCCGACTCTCCGGGAAACCTTGACCCATCTGAAACGTCGGACGCAGGTCATCTACCCCAAAGACCAGGGGATGATCCTGATGTGGGGGGACATGCGGCCGGGACTGCGCGTCCTGGAGTCCGGGATCGGATCAGGCGCCATGACGATTTCCCTCCTGAGGATGACCGCGCCGGGAGGGCACGTCACATCCGTGGAAAAAAGGGAGGAACACGCCACCCTCGCGATCCGGAACCTTGAAAGCCTGATCCCCGAATATCTCCCTTCCCACCGGCTTGTCATCGGCGATATTGGCCAGGACAACCTTCCCGACATGCTGGGGAGCGAACCGTTCGACAGGATCCTGCTGGATTTGCCGGAACCCTGGGCGGCTCTCCATCGGCTCCCGGAGGTCCTCCGGCCCGGAGGGATCCTCCTGTCGTGGGTTCCCACCCCCCTGCAGGTCCACACATTGTCGCTGGCGCTCAAGGACAGCGGGATGTTCCACCTGATCCAGACGGTCGAAACCATCGTCAGGGACTGGGAATTCGGACCGACATCCGTCCGGCCGGCCCACCGGATCATCGGCCATACCGGATATCTCACCATCGCCCGAAAAGGAGATCCGGGATTACCCTATATCCCCTGGGAAGCGCCGTTCTAGCCTGAAGCATCGGTTGCCGGCGGCTCGTAACGGAAGATACCCAACCGGTAATAGGACAACCCGTCACCCTGGTCCTCCTCTCCGCTCCAGAGAAGTTTCCAACTGTTCCCCAACGCCCCCGAAAAACGTTCCCGGGTGAAAAAAACGTCATAATGACCACGGTGCCTGACGAACGTCCGGACCCGCACCTCACCGGGATGGTGGCGAAACTTCTCCGAAAAAGCGCCCAGAAGGAGAACTGCCCCCGGTGCGGCCAGACGGGAAACCCATAACGGATACTGTTCCCTTTCGGAACGTCTCAGGTGATGAAAGACGCCCCAGTCGAGAAAAGCGTCGAAAGACCCCTCCCGGAAAGGGAGGGAAAACAGATCGCCCTGGATCAATGGAAGACTTTTGTCGACAAGGTTCCTTGCGGAACGGAGGGGTTCGAGGACATAATCCATTCCCACCACACGACAGCCATGACGCTGCAGGACGGACAGATTCCTTCCCTCTCCGCAACCGATTTCAAGAACCCGGCACCGGGAAGGCAGATAGCCTTTCTCCAGAGCGGAAAGAACCAGGCGGGAGGCTCCCGTACGGGGCCAACCGACCTTTCCCGAACGATAGGCTTCCTGAAAGAAAACTTTCTGCGTTTCATACAGATCCGGACGGTGTTTCCTGTTCATGGCCAGCCTCGAAATTTTACAAGATCGTCCATATGTCCGGCCTCCGGGGTTCAAGAAAATCCCCCTGGGTCCCTGAATTCTCAAAACGTCATTTGACAGACCCAAGCCCCAAAATCAAGGGCCACCGTGTCGAAAACTGCCCCGCACCTTCTCGGATGCCATGTTGTCGCAGCGATACCGATAAGGAAATATGGGCCATTCACCCGTCTTGCAATCGGGGTTTTCCCGGTACAGAATAAACCATTCTCAAGTGAAATTTCGATCCAGCATACCTGAAGGAGAAATCTTGCCATCATCTCCCCGGATACCCCGTGTCAGCGCACCGGAATTTCCTTCCGGCATGGACTGGCTCAATACGCCGCGTCCCCTCTCGCTCGCCGCGCTCAGGGGAAGGGTCGTTCTCCTCGATTTCTGGACCTTTTGCTGCATAAACTGCATGCACGTCCTGCCGGATCTCGCCTATCTCGAGGAAAAATATCCGGATACGCTGACAGTCATCGGGGTTCATTCCGCCAAATTCTCCAACGAAGGCGAAACGCAACAGATTCAGAAGGCGATCGACCGATATGGGATCCGACACCCCGTCCTCAATGACCGCGACTTTACGGTCTGGAACGCTTACGGAGCCCACGCCTGGCCGACGTTCGCGCTGATCGATCCGGAGGGGAATCTGGTGGGCATGGCCTCGGGAGAAGGAAAGAGGGAGGTACTGGATCAAGCCATTGACTCCCTTGTGACCCACCATCGGTCCAATGGAACGCTGTTCCCGTCGCGCCTTCCCGTCCCGAAAAAATCCGATGTTTCCTCTCTCCTTCATTTTCCGGGAAAACTGGATATTGACGGGAATCGGGTACTTGTTTCCGATACGGCGCATCATCGGCTGCTTTTGCTCGACTGGGACGAAAACCATCCGGAAACCGCCCGAGTGCGGGAAATCGTTGGACAGGGATCTCCCGGATTCGAGGACGGATCTTTGAGCCAGGCCCGCTTCCGCGATCCCCAGGGGGTCCGGTTCGATCCCCGGGATCCGCTGGTGGCAATCGTGGCCGATACGGGAAACCACGCGCTGAGGAAAATCGATTTTCGCACACGAACCGTCAGGACGATCGCCGGAACGGGGGTGCAGGGATGGGCCCTTTTCGAACCGTCCCCCGCCCGGACTACCCTCCTCAACTCCCCATGGGACATCTTGTTTCTGGATGGCAGCCTCTATATCGCAATGGCAGGCCCTCACCAGATCATCTCCATGGATGGAAAGGAGGAAACGCTTTATCCGGTCGCCGGATCGGCGCGGGAGGATCTTGTCGACGGCGCGGGAGACCAGGCGGCATTGGCCCAACCGTCAGGTCTGACAACGGACGGAAGCCGGATCTATTTTGCGGACAGTGAGACCAGTTCTGTCCGGGAACTTCTTCCCGGGCCCACGCCACGGGAATCACGGGTCAGTACCCTTGTGGGCATGGGTCTGTTTGAATTCGGCGACCGGGACGGGGACTTCCAGATAGCCCGGTTGCAGCATCCCCTCGGCATTTTATGGGACGATGGCCTACTGTTGGTCGCAGACACCTACAACCACCGGATTCGGGCCATAGACCCCAAAAATCGGGAAGTTGTCTCCCTCACGGAAGGTCGATCCCTCGACGAACCCTCGGATATCAAGAAGGGACGTTCGGTCTATCTTATCGCCAACACCAATGCCCATGAGATTGTTTTTCTCCTTCCATCGTCCGGCGGACCGGTTCTGGGAAAAGTCGACATCTTGCCGTAAGGACGAAACCCGACGGTTTTCCCGGCGAGTTTTTCCATTTCGGGATCGTTACCCGCGTTGCGAAGCCAGGCGAGGAACTTATGCCCATTCAGCTCAGACACCCAACTCTCCGGAACATGAAGCCCCTTCTCCTGGAAATGGACCAATACCTGGAATCCCACCGGATTGGAATGGCCATTTCAGGTCCTGACGGACTGATCCTGATCGCTAACGACCGGTTTCTGAAAAAAGCCGGGGACATTCCCCTCCAGACCACACCCCTTTATGAAATTCTTGGCATCTGGCAAAAAGGGTTGCCGGGCGGGTCCGCGGACCTTCTTGAAGAATGGCTCCTTCCGCGCACAAACCGAAACGACCGATGGGGAAGAATGGCCCCGGACATCTTCCGGGCGGGCTCTCCGAACACGGAACTGATGCGGATCCCCCTTTCACTGTCGCGTGATTTTCTGCTTTTTATGTTTCAGCCAGGCTTTTCCTCCCCCCCGGTCGGACTGATCGACCATTTTCAACTCCTCAAGAACAACTTGTCCCTGATTCTTCTGGATCTTCTGGATCATTCGGTGCTGATCCGGGGTTTCCATGCCCCCCCGCCGGCGGGATGCGAATCGGTGATCCTCTCAAGCATGCCCCGCTTCCAGTCGGGATCAGGGTTTCTTCGGATCACGCCTTCCACAATGGAAGGATTGGAAGTCTCTCCTTGCATTTCATTGGAATCGGTACCGGTCGGAGGGAATGAAACCCCCGGAATTTCCAGAAGGGGATTCTTTTCCCAGGATTCCACCCCCCCAGGACGCCTGTTCCTGAATCTCCCCCTGTTCGGGGAGTCCTCTTTTTATGGATGGGCCATTGTCCCGACGCCGACCCAAAGCCACCGGGGAACCCTTTACAGAAAAACGACCGAAATGGCCATCCGGCTGTCGGAAGCCCTTCACGCGAACAGACAGGATCTCCAGTTTGTTCCGTTGTTCGAAATGGACCGGGCCCAAGGTTTCTATTCGGAGAGGGGAATACTCCAAATCCTCCAGGATCTGATGTCGCCGGACGGAACGCGAGAAAGCTTTGCCCTGATCGGAATGTCGCTCGGTTCTTTGACCGGGGTGAGTCCCCTTGAGGAGATGTTATCCCGTTTTTCCCGGAGATCCGACATGTTGGGAAAGATCTCTCCGAAAGAATATGTCCTGGTCGTCATGGATGCGGGGAAAGATCGGGCAGAAAAGGCCCTGACGCGCCTTCTTGGCATCCTTCATGCGCGGGTGAAGGACGATTACCGCCTGAACCTCGGCATCGGGATGACCTTATTCCCCGAGCCTCAGGCGACCCCGCTGAGGATGCTCAGAACGGCGCTCATGCGGCATATCGCCACTGTCGGCGAGAACACATTCCTGTCCAGATAAGACTTATGTTCCGGAACGGAATTCATATAGAATGCGGGGAGACCGGTTTCCGGGCAAGACCGGAATGACGGGTCGGTCAATCCGGAACGCCGGAGCGGGAAACCAACCTCTCCCTACGCCGCTCGGGCGTTCCCCCCACAGGCGCTGATCCCAGCCAGGAGACATTCGCAGATGACGGATTCCGGAGATTTTAACCCCCTCGACCCTGACGGTGGAAAGTCCGGCAGGGGGGTCCCCCTCCTGTGGATCCTGTTGCCCATCGGGCTGGTCTTCCTGGTCATGATGGGAACGACGCTCTGGCATTTGTCCCGCGGGGATTACACGGGGTTCGCCACATTTCAAGGCCACGACCAGACCCCCCGCCAGAAGTGAATCCGGCTTCCGGGAAACGGGACGCGCCTTTACATGGCCGAAAGAACGGCGAGGAGGTCCGGACTCATGTCTCCCTCGAAAACTTCGGAAACCGGACCTTCCATCCGGATCTCCCGTTCGCCGGAGACATCGATGGCCAGCATCCCGCCCGGCATCCGGACCTTGACCGGACTTTTGACCTTTCCCAACAGGACGGCCACTGTCGCCGCCGCGCAGGAACTGGAACCCGAGGCAAGCGTCCATCCGGCTCCCCGCTCCCAGATCCGTATCTCAATTTCCGAGGGACCCGTGACCCGTACCATCTGCGTATTGATCCTGCGGGGAAAAAGGGGATGGTTCTCGATACGTGGTCCCCATTCCCGCATCAGGCTCTCGTCGATATCATCCCGAAAAAAAACGAAGTGGGGATTGCCGACCGAAATCGCTGTACCCTTGATCCGAAGATCGGGCGCAAGTTCGAGGAGTTCCTCGACAAAAGGCTGTGTCCGCCCTGGAATGCCGATATCCACGGGATCCACTGAAGCCTTGCCCATGTCCACCTGTACCCGGCCCACCCGATTGTCCTTTCCCGGAAAAACTTCGGCCGTCACCTGTCCCCCGATCGTCTGAATTTTGAAAATGCGGGACTTGGCGTAACCGAATTCAAAAAGAAATTTGGCGAATATCCTCAGACCGTTTCCGCTTTTCTCCGCTTCACTCCCGTCCGGATTGAAAATCCTGAGACCGAAAGGTTCGTCCGTCCCCGTCAGGAGAAGTATCCCGTCCGAACCGATACCGAAGTTCCGGTCGCACACGAGACGGATTTTTTCGGGCGTCATCTCCCCCGGAAACCGGGTCATGACGATATAATCGTTTCCGAGACCATGTGACTTGACGAAATCCCTGTTCATCGGCATTTTGTCGGTTTCCTCCCCGAGCCCGGCGGCCCCGTTTTCTCCAAATGTTTATTCCTGACCCTTCGGCGAGGGTGTCGTCGACCCCGCCGACTCGGCTTCCTGTGCGAGTTCGAGGTCTTTTTGGGCCCTGACCTGTCCGGGATCGATCTTCAGGGCCGCCCTGAAAAGCCGGATGGAACCAGGCAGGTCATTTTTCCGGAATCTTCTCTCCCCCTTCTGAATCCAGTCGTCCAGCATCTGGGTGATCGTATGGCTGACCCGGATCGCTTTCGCATTCCGGGAATCATAGGCAAGCGCCTCCCGGGCCGCCTCGCGAGCCTGACGGTAATGTCCTCCGGAGTATTGGGCTTCAGAGAGGTTCGCCCATGCCCAGGAAAGCGTCTGGTCCAGATCCGGATCCGAAGGATCTTTTGTTTTCAGCACCATCAGACGGCGGATCAGGGACTTCCAGCTGGGCCCCATGGCACCCTTCACTGTCATCCGGATCCGGATGCGTTTCTCTTCATTTTTGAGAGAATCCCATCCTGGTTCAAAACCCCTGGCCTTCTCAATCTGCCGAAGGGCTTCATGATAGCGCCCGAGTTTTTCAAGCTGGGTTGCCTGTCCCACAAGGTAAAGGGCAAAAGCCTGATGGACCATCCCGGTTTTCCGCGAAAGACGCTCTTTTTGAGCCGATGTCAGATAGGGATACTTTCTCCATACCGTGACCAGATGCAACGCATCATCAAGATGGCCCTTTTTGAGATCGACATCAACCTTTTCCATTCCTCTCTGGAAACGCTGGCTGTTGACGGAATCCCTCGAGGAGACGGCGGAAGGGGACAACAGGGAGCACCCTTCCCCCACCGACATGGATACAATCGCCACGCAGAAAAGAACCATCTTGAGTGGATCGTTCCGGAAAAGCGTTCTTCTCAGAACATCACGCATAACCGCCCTCCAGGACCAGCGTGTCGAGGTCCATCATCCGTCCGTTGTACTTCCTCCCCACACCTTCTTCCCGCAAATAAAGCAAAAAGCGGGCAAAGATTCTTGCCGCCTCTCCCGGAGAACGGGGTCGTGCGGGATCTTTCCCGGGATAGGCTTTTTCTCGCATCCGGGTCATGACAGGCCCCGGATTGAGCGTCAGACTGAAAAGCGGGGGAGGCAGCTCGAGTGCCAGATTGGCGGAAAGGGTTTCGATGCCGGCTTTGGAGATCGCATAGGATCCCCAGTTCTTGCGGGGTTCCCGGCCGACGGAAGAGGACAGGAAAATGTGGCCCCCTCCACCGGCCTGAATCATCGACGGAACAATCCGGGAAACCCAAAACAGGGGAGTTTCCAGATTGATCCGGAACGTATCCCGGACGGACGCCTCTTCCTCTGTCCAGAGAGAATTCCTGTGGTGGAGGACGGAGGCGTTATGCACAACGATCTGGGGGGGGCCCCACGTTTCCAGCAAAACAGAGAGGTTCCTGTCCATCAGGGAGAAATCTCCGAGATCCCCTGTGGCCTCCCATAATAGAGAAACAACGTCGGAACCGTGGCCCGGAGGGGGAGGCGTTCTGGAAAAGGCGGCGACAGGAACCGGAATGTCCGCCAGGGCTGTCACAAGAGCGCGACCGAAGCCTCCCCCCGCGCCCGTGACCAGGATGTAAGCGCCAGCGCTCCCGCGGTTCATGGCCTTTTCGTTGACTGGTCCAGCTTCTCGCGATTTTCCTGCTCTGTCTTGCAGGCGATGCACAGAGTCGTCACCGGGCGAGCCATCAGACGACGCTCTTCTATCGGCTGACCGCAGGCTTCGCATATCCCGAAGCAACCGTCTTCAATCCGGTCAAGCGCCATGTCGATCTTCCGGAGAAGGTTTTTTTCACGTTCCTTGAGGCGCAGGGAAAAGGCTTCGAGTTCCTCTCTCGTGGCCATGTCTGTCGGGTCCGGAAAAAGTTCGGCAGCGCTGTTGATGCCGGATTCGACGACCCTTCCGGCTTCACGCAGGATCTGCGTCCTCTGTGCTTCCAGAATCTGCCGGATCTCGTCAAACCGGGTCCGGGAACTTTCCATCCGCGTCCCTTCCTTCCTAAACGTTCCTGGCTGGCAGGAAACAGGGCCCCTTTCGCCGAAACAAAAACTCTTGTTAATATAACATGGAGGAAGGAAAGGCATCAATCAATCATACGGACCCGAAAGGAACACCGGATGGAGATTCCCGGACGGTTTTCAGCGCTTTTTCTCAGCCATGGAGCACCGGACATCCTCCTGGGAGACTCCCCCGCAGCGCGCTTCCTCAAATCCCTCGGATCCCTGCTGGAAAGGCCTGATCGCATCATCGTGGTCAGCGCCCACTGGCAAACGGCCTTGCCAACTGTCGGTTCGGCTGATTCTTTCAGTACGATTCATGATTTCATGGGTTTTCCGGAAGAGCTTTACCGGATCCGATACCCCGCAAGAGGGGAACCGCTGGAAGCCCAACGACTTCAGGAAAAACTGAAAAACGCGGGAATCCCGTGCCAGCTCGATCCCGAACGCGGTCTCGACCACGGAGCGTGGG
>DAHWKF010000059.1 GCA_027343785.1 Leptospirillum sp.
TGATAGGCTGGGCATGTAAGGCCCGCAAGGGTTTGAGTGTACCAGTACTAATCGGTCGAGCGGCTTGATGTCACTCTTCGTCCTTGTTCGGAAAAGCTTCGACTTTCTTCTCTCCTCCGTTCCCCCTTTCCGGGGACCGGAGGGCCCGTCTTTCCGGTGGCCATGCCGGAGGGGACCCACCCGTTCCCATCCCGAACACGGCCGTTAAGCCCTCCAGGGCCGATGATACTGCAACCGCGAGGTTGTGGGAAAGTAGGACGCTGCCGGAATCTTTCCCGGGGAAAGCCTTTCCAGGCTTTCCCCTCTTTATTTTTTCCCTGCGCGTTTTTCCGGGAGGTCTTTACTTGCTTTTCCGGTTTATCCCGATTTTCTCTTTACTCTCCCTGATCTTTTTGTTTTCTTGCACACCTGGTTTTCAGGCAATCCCTTCTCATTCCTCAAAAGACACCCTTGTGGTCGCCCTTTCGGATGATCCGTCCACTCTTGACTGGAACAAGGCAACGGATGGCATTTCCATGGAAGTCATTGCAAATCTGATGAATGGGCTAACGAAGTTTGACAGGAAACTTCACGTCGTCCCGAACGTTTCCGATAAGTGGACTTCCAATGACTCACAAACAGTCTTTACGTTCCATATCGCATCAAATCGCCACTGGAGTGATGGCAAGCCCGTCACCTCAACCGATTTCAGAGATTCCTTCCTGCGCCTTCTGGATCCAAACACTGCGTCCCCGTATGCATATTATCTTTTTGACATCAAAGGCGCCCGATGTTTTCATGCGTTGAAATGTCAGGCTTCATCCGTAGGAATTGAAACCCCCTCCACAGATCTCATCGTCGTCCATCTTTCCCATCCGATGGCCCCTTTCCCTTCCGTGATGACGAATCCGATAACGGATCCCGTAAGACTGGATTTGATCAAAAAATATGGAGATCGATGGACAGACCCCAAAAACCTTGTTGTCGATGGAAATTACCTTTTAAAACGATGGGACCATGGATCGGTTATCGAGCTCCAGAACCGGTCCAATTCAGCCTCCCCTCATGTCAAAAAGATCCTTTTTTTAATCATTCCGGAACCGGTAACCCAGCTTCTCTTATATAAAAGGCATATCCTGGATCTTGCCGGAGTTCCCAGCTTCTATGTGAAAAAATATCTGGGGAATCCGGATTTCCATCAATCCCTTCAATTCAGTACCATCTATTACAGCATGAACATCCAGCGTCCTCCTTTTAATAACATTCACGTCAGAAAAGCCTTCGCCCTGTCCATCGACAGGGATGACCTATACAGGCTTTTCAATGGAGCCGTTCCGGTTTCCCGGTCTTTCATTCCCAAAGGTCTATCAGGTTACAACGACAAAGCGGGCTTCGGATTTCATCCCCGGAAGGCCCGGGAAGAACTTCAAAAGGCGGGGTATCCTGGGGGCAAGGGGTTACCTCGAATCACGCTTTTCTTTCCGACGGGGACACAAAGCCGGATCCTTGCGGTTTACATGCAACACCAATTCAAAAAAATCCTGGGAATTTCTATCCGATTGCGATCTCTTGAATGGAAGGTTTTTCTTGCTAGGCTTGATGCGCGAACGCCCCAGATTTATCAGTCGGGATGGATGGCGGATTATCCTGACCCGAATACGTTTATGACACTGATGATGTCTGGGTCCGGAAACAACCGAACGGGGTGGTCCGATCCGGCATTTGACCTTCTGGTCAACAGAGCGGTGAGCACCTCCGACATTTCAGTACGGGAAAAAGATTACTTGGAAGCCCAGCAGATCTTGCTCCGCGAGGCCATTCCGGTATTTCCTCTGGCACAGGGACTAACCAACCTGCTCATTCACAAAAACGTCCATGGATTTTGGCATGATCCTCTTGGCAACGATCATTTCGAAGAGTTATGGAAAGATGGGGGATAGAAAAAACCTTCTGGCTCCGGAACCGTTGTTCATCTTGTTTGCCTGCAATGACCTTGTCTTTTGACCGTTCCATGTTGTATCTTCAACAGGTTTAGGATATGTGGAATGTTTGGCAGAAAAACCTGAAAAATAACACTCTGCACAACATATTCCGGCAAGTGTGGCGTACCTTAAAAATTTCCGGATGATTCCCAAATTACAATCAAGGAGCTTCCTTTCATGAAAAAACAGTATCTCTTGGCCCCCGGTCCAACCCCAGTTCCGCCGGATGTTCTGCTGGCCATGGCAAAGCCTATTATCCATCATAGGTCTCCCGACTTTATTCCCATTATTCAGCAGGTCAGGGCAGATCTGAAATGGCTCTTCCAGACATCCCAGGAAGTGTTGACGATAGCGGGCAGCGGGACAGCCGGAATGGAGGCATCCATATCCAATTTCATGTCTCCCGGGGACAAAATTATTGCGGTCAATGGGGGGAAGTTCGGAGAACGCTGGCTGAAAATCGCGCAGGCATTCGGTGTCGTTCCTGTCGAGGTCAAGGTCGAATGGGGGCATTCTGTGGATGTGGCTGTTGTGGCAGATCTGCTGTCCAAAGATCCATCCATCCGGGGAGTTTACGTTCAGGCAAGCGAGACATCAACCGGCGTAGCCCATAATATAGAAAAACTGGCCGCGCTGACCCGCTCCCGGGAAAACACCATCCTGGTCGTTGATGCCATTACTGCTCTTGGCGTCGTGAACCTTCCTATGGATGCCTGGGGAATCGACATTCTGATCACAGGCTCTCAGAAAGCGCTGATGATTCCACCCGGGCTGGCATTTGTTGGAGTGAGCGAAAAAGCTTGGAAACTTCAGGCGTCTGCCAAGTGTCCGCGTTTTTATCTCGACCTTAAAAGGGAAAAGGACAATCTTGTCAAGGATACCAATGCCTGGACTCCTGCTGTCACCCTTTGGATTGGTCTCGCCGAATCTCTCAAGATGATGAAGGCTGAAGGTCTGGAAAAAATCTTTTCCCGTCACGCAAGGCTTGCCCAGGCAACACGGGAAGGTCTCCGGGGATTTGGACTCGAAATTTTTGCCAAGGACATTCCTTCCGATGCTGTTACGGCGGTCCTGTCTCCTGCTGGTATCGATGGTCAGGCTGTATATAAGAATTTGAGAGAGCAATATGGAATTACCGCCGCCGGCGGGCAAGATCAGCTGAAAGGGAAGGTATTCCGTCTGTCTCATATGGGATATGCGGATGTTTTTGATGTTATTACCGCCATCAGTGGCGTAGAAATGGTTCTTTCCCGGTTGGGATACAAAGGAAAAGCACTGGGTTCCGGAGTGGCGAAGGCACAAGGGATTCTGATACAGGAATAAATTTCAAGGAGGCTGTTTTGTCATCCGATATTCGTATTCTGATCAGTGATGCCATCTCTGAAGATGGGGTCCGGATTTTCCAGAAGGCCGGGTTTCATGTCGATATGAAAACCAAGCTGTCACCGCAAGAGTTAGCCTTGGAAATAGCTAATTATGACGGACTGGTGATCCGGAGCGGGACCAAGGTGACAAAAGATGTCCTGAAGAATGCCGGCAGACTCAAGGTTATCGGGCGGGCGGGTGCGGGACTCGATAATGTCGACCTGGATGCGGCGACAGAGCGGGGGATAGTCGTTATGAATACCCCGGGAGGCAACACCGTCACTACAGCAGAGCATACGATGTCGATGCTTATGTCGATGGCACGCCGGATTCCGCAGGCAAACGCTTCGAACAGGGCCGGAAAATGGGAGAAAAGCAAGTTTATGGGTGTCGAGCTTTTTCAGAAAACCCTCGGTATTGTAGGAATGGGGAAGATCGGTCAGCATGTGGCGCAGATTGCTCGCGGACTTTCCATGAACATCATCGCATTTGATCCTTACCTGACACCGGAAGTTGCTGAAAAAGCAGGGGTGCATTCAGTCGCTCTCGATGAGCTTTTTCATCGGTCCGACTTCATTACCGTACACACTCCGCTCACTCCGGAAACAACCGGATTGATCAATAAACACAGTATCGCAAAGATGAAAAAGGGCGTTTATATTGTCAATTGTGCCAGAGGTGGCATCGTTGATGAAAATGATCTCGCCGAAGCTCTCCAGTCAGGGATGGTAGCAGGGGCTGCATCCGACGTTTTTGTTCAGGAACCGGTTGCTCCGGATCACCCGCTTCTCAAACTGGATAATTTTATTTCTACCCCTCACATCGGAGCGGCGAC